>NZ_JBAKFV010000005.1:171052-366127 GCF_036889365.1 Caulobacter sp. CCNWLW153 | reverse complement strand
ATCTCAAGGCTCCCTTTCAGAAGCCTTGAATCAGCAACCCCCGATTACCGCCAGCGCTTATTGAGTACGGACCCTAGCGCCTTGGTCTAGGGCGGTCGTTCGCCGTCCGGCGGCCGCGGAAGGCGGCAAGCTGTCCGTGGGACGGGGCGAGGTCGCCCGGCGGCAGGGCGGCGTACGCCTTTGGTCCAGGTCCGGCCCGCCCAGCGTATCGATCGGGGACGAACAGCCTCGCCCCCGGACGAGGCGGGCCAGTCCTTGGTCCATGCGCTGGGCCAGGTCCTACGCCGTCGCGGCCGGCGTCGCATACCCTCGTACCGATGGCGGGTTCGGGCGCTTCTCTTAGGCTGCGGCGGCTGTCTTTGGAGGAGAAGCAAGATGAAGATCGTCGTCATCGGCGGAACGGGCCTGATCGGCTCGAACGTCGTCGCCAAACTGACCCGCCTGGGCCACGAGGCCGTCGCGGCCGCGCCCAACACCGGCGTCAACACCGTCACGGGCGAGGGTCTTGCCGAAGCGCTGGACGGCGCCGAGATCGTCGTCGACGTGGCCAACTCGCCTGTGTTCGAGACCGGTCCGGCCCTGGAGTTCTTCCTGGCCTCGGGCGGCAACCTGCTGGCGGCCGCCGCCAAGGCGGGCGTCAAGCACCACGTCGCCCTGTCGGTGGTCGGGACCGAACGCCTGCAGGACAGCGGCTATTTCCGCGCCAAGATCGTGCAGGAGGCCCTTATCCGCGCCTCGTCGATTCCGTTCACCGTCCTGCGCTCGACCCAGTTCTTCCCGTTCGTGGCCGGCATCGGCCAGGCGGGAACCGTGGGCGACGAGGTTCATGTCTCGCCCGCGCTGGTGCAGCCCATCTCGGCCTTCGACGTCGCCGAGGTGCTGACCGACGTCGCCCTGGCCGCGCCGGTGAACGGCCTGCTGGAGGTGGCCGGACCGGAAGCCTTCGGCCTCGACAAGTTCGTGGCCCGCTATCTCCAGGCCAAGGGCGACGTCCGCAGGATCGTGAGCGATCGCAAGGCGCTCTATTTCGGCGTCGAGCTCGACGAGCGTTCGCTGGTTCCAGGAGGCGCCCCCATCCTCGGATCGGCCACGTTCGAGGACTGGCTGAAAACCAGCGTCCCGGCGCCAGCGCCGGCCGCCTGATCCACCTGCCTCTTCATGACGGCGCCGGACGCAGCCCTTCGCGTCCGGCGCCGTTTTAGTTTCAGCCGCCTGCAGGAGGCCGTCATGAGCCAGTCCGACATAGATGTTTCCCGTCCCGACCTTTCCCTGGGCCTGACGGCAGAAGAGGTTCCCGAGGCGGGCGTGTTCGCCGGCCGGGTCGGCGAACAGCCGGTGATCCTGGCCCGGGTCGATGGCGAGATCGTCGCCCTCGACGGCGCCTGCACCCACTACAGCGGCCCGCTGCACGAGGGCCTGCGCGTGGGCCAGACCATCAACTGCCCGCTGCATCACGCCTGTTTCGACCTGCGCACCGGCGCGGCCCTGAAAGCACCCGCCCTGGCGCCGCTCGACCGCTGGAAGGTGGAGATCGAGGGCGAGCGGATCTTCGTCCGGGAAAAGCTGCCCAAGGCCGCGCCGAACCTGGCGCCGGGGCGCGACGTGTCGGGCGATCCGGCGTCGATCGTCATCGTCGGCGGCGGCGCGGCGGGCTTTGCCGCCGCCCAGCGGCTTCGCGATCTCGGTTACGCCGGCGACCTGACCCTGGTCAGCGCCGACCGTGACGGGCCCTATGATCGGCCGAACGTTTCCAAGGACTACCTGTCGGGCGACGCCGATCCGTCCTGGATGCCGCTGAAGGGCGAGGGCTTCTACCGCAAGCGCGGGATCGCGTTGCGGCTCGACACGCGCGTCGAGGCCATCGACACGGCCGAGCGCCGGGTGACGCTGCGGGGCGGCGAAACGCTCGGCTACGGCCGCCTGCTGCTGGCCACCGGCGCCGAGCCCAACCGTCCTCCCGGGCCGGACTTCGCGCGCGACAACGTCCATGTGCTGCGCAGCCTGGGCGACGCCGACCGACTGATCGCCGCCCTCGGCTCGGCCCGGCGGGCGGTGGTGGTCGGCTCCAGCTTCATCGGCCTCGAGGCCGCCGCGGCGCTGCGGATGCGGGGGCTGGAGGTGCATGTCGTCGGCCCGGACGCCACGCCGCTGGAAGCCAAGCTGGGGCCCGAACTGGGCGCGATGATCAAGGCCGTGCACGACGAGCGCGGGGTGATCTTCCACCTTGGCCGCAAGGTGCAGGGCTTCGACGGCGCGCGGCTGACCCTCGACGACGGTTCGACCATCGATACCGACCTGGTGGTGCTGGGCATCGGGGTGCGACCGCGGCTGGAACTGGCGCAGGCCGCTGGGCTGGTCCTCGATCGCGGCGTGGTGGTCGACGAGCGCCTGCGCACCAGCGATCCGCACGTCTTCGCCGCCGGCGACATTGCTCGTTACCCCGGGGGCGGCGGCGAACTGGTTCGCGTCGAACATTGGGTGGCGGCCGAGCGCCAGGGCCAGATCGCGGCGGCGACCATGCTGGGCCTGCCGCCGGAGCGAGAGCCGCCGTACTTCTGGAGCGCGCACTACGACCTGACCATCCGCTATGTCGGCCATGCCGAGCGCTGGGACAGGATCGAGGTAATCGGTTCGACGGCCGACCGCGACGCCGAGGTTCGCTACGTCGACGCAGAGCGCCTGGTCGCCGTGGCGACGGTGAACCGCGACATGGCCGCGTTGCGGGCCGGGCAGGTTCTGGCCGGAGGCTGATCTTCGGGAAGGTCGAAAAGGACTCGCGCGCCCAGGGGATCCGGGGCGCGCGAGCCGTCCGATCTCAGGCCGCGGCGGTGGAGGCGCGGCGCAGCCAGAGATCGAACTCGGTATGGCCAAAGCGCGGCGTGCCGCCCGACAGCAGGGTCTCGTCGCTGAGCGGCGTTCCGAAGTAGAGCGCCTGCGGATCGGCGACCACGGCGCGGCCGTCGCGGCGCGAGGCCATGTAGCGCTGCACCAGGTCGTCCAGCCGGAACGGGTCGGGGCCCGCCACCTCGATGGTTCCGTTGACCGGCGAGCGCTCGACGAGGTCGGCCAGGGCGCCGGCCACGTCGTCGGCCGCGATGAACTGCACGCGGGCCGGATTGAGGCGGACGGTCTCGCCGTCCAGGCCGTCCGCGATGATCGCGCCCAGGAACTCGAAGAACTGCGTGGAGCGCAGGATCGAGAACGGCACGGCGCCGGCCTGGACCAGCTTCTCCTGCGCCAGCTTGGCGCGGAAATAGCCGCTGCCCTGCAGCCGCTCGCAGCCGACGATCGACAGCGCCAGGTGATGGCGCACGCCCTCGGCGGCGGCCGCGGCCAGGATGTTGCGGCTGGAGGCCTCGAAGAAGGCCATGGCCGTCGCCTCGTCGAACGCCGGGGCGTTCAGCACGTCGACGACGATGTCGGCCCCGACCATGATCTCGTCCAGCCCCTGGCCCGTGACGACGTCGACGCCCGAGGCGCGCGAGGCGATCCGGACGTCGTGGTTGCGGCGGCGCAGGACGTCCACCAGCCGGGAGCCGACCACGCCGGTTCCCCCTGCGACTACGACCTTCATGACATTCACCCTTGCTTGCGGCGGTTCTGGTTGGCGGGGACGGGCGCCTGCAGGCTGGCGCGCAGCCAGTCGTGGAAGCGGGTCGGGGCCAGGCGGGGGAAGCCCTCCGGCAGCAGCGAGGCCTCGTCCAGGTGGGCGCCGAAATAGGGGACCTCGTCGTCGACCATGACACGACGGGGGTCCTCGTAGGCGGTCAGCACCTCGCTCGCCAGCTCGTGCAGGCGGAAGCGTTCGGGACCGGCGACCTCGGCCGTGCCGTTCAGCGGATCGCTCAGGGCGATGTCGGCCAGGGTCGCGGCCACGTCCTCGGCGGCGATCGGCTGCACGCGGGCGGACGACAGGGCCACTTCGCGGGCGGAGCCGTCCTGCACGACGCCGCTGATGAACTCGAAGAACTGGGTCGAGCGCAGGATGCTGAAGGGCAGGCCCGAGGCCTTGAGCAGGTCTTCCTGGCGCTTCTTGGCCCGGAAATAGCCGCTGGCCTGCAGGCGGTCGGTCCCGACGATCGACAGGGCGACGTGGTGGCGGACGCCCGCGGCCTTGCCGGCGGCCAGGATATTGCGGCCGGCCGTCTCGAAGAAGGCCATGGCCGCCTCGCCGTCCAGCGAGGGCGACTGGGTCACGTCGACAACGACGCTCGCGCCGTCGAAGGCCGCGTCCAGGCCCTGGCCGGTCACCGCGTCGACGCCGAAGGACGGCGAGGCCTCGAGGACGCGATAGTCGTCCTGGCGCAGGTTGTAGACGAGCTTCTCCCCGATCCGCCCGCTGCCGCCAACCACTACGATCTTCATCTCGAAAGCCTCCGCTTGCGGCCCGAAGGCCTGGACGGAAAAGCTAGAAGGCGGGGCGGGATGGGGTCGATTGGGGGAAAGGGCGGGGGCGACCTATACGGGCGTACAGGTCGCCCCCGATCTCAGACCTGCAGGCCTTCGCTGGCCAGGGCGGCGGCGACGGCCGGGCGGGCTTTCATGCGCTCGAAATAGGCCGCTAGCGGCGCGGGCAGGACCACGCCGTTGGGCCTGGCCCAGGTCATGATCACGAACAGGTAGGGGTCGGCCACGGTCAGGTCATGGCCCAGCAGGAACCCGTCGCCGAGGCTGGCGGCCAGGTACTCCAGGCGCAGGCTCGCCAGGGCGCGGGCCTTGTCCTTGGCTTCTTCGGTGACGTCGGGGACGAAGAAGGCGTGGAAGCTCTTGTGCACCTCGGTCGAGATGTAGGCGAGGGCTTCCAGCAGGCGGAACCAGCCCAGCGGGCCTTCGGGGCGCAGCTTCGGCGACTGCTCGGCGATCCACGACAGGATGGCGATGTTCTCGGTGATCATCTCGCCGCTGTCGAGCACCAGGGCCGGCACGTAGCCCTTGGGGTTGATGGCCGCGTAGTCGGCGCCGGTCTCGGTCGTGCGGGTGTGCAGGTCCACGCGCTCGAATTCGCAGGCGATGCCGGCCTCGGCCAGGGCGATGCGGTCGGCGAGGCTGCACGCGCCGATGGCGTAGTAGAGTTTCATGGAACGGGTCTTCCGCGGTGTTGTCTGAGGTGGGCGACGCTAGGACGCGGGCCCGGCCGGGGCGATTGGGCCAGGAGGCGGGGGCGACCTATCCCAAGGTATGGCGCGTTCAGGCCCTCGGCGGCTGGTCGCCCTAGCAGCGACCCAGGGCGGCGGCCAGATGCCGTAGCAGCACCTGGTCCCTGATCGGCTTGATCAGGTAGGCCACGGCGCCCGAGGCCAGGCAGCGCGAGCGGGTCAGCGCGTCGGGATTGGCCGAAATGATGATGACCGGCAGGCCCGGATCCATGCAGCGCATGTGCTGCTGCAGCACCAGCCCGCTCTTGCCGGGCAGGTTGAGGTCGGTGACGAGGCAGATGAAGCGGCCCGGCGCGTAGGCCGACAGGAAGCCGTCGGCGTCGGCGAAGGTGCGGCAATCGTAGCCGGAAACCTCGAGGAGCTCGGCCAGCGCCTGGCGCAACGCCTCGTCGTCGTCGATGATCGCGAAAACAGGCGCGGTGGACAAACTGTGGCCCTTACTCGGCGAACGGCGATAGCGGCTCTTATCCATCGTCCCGATCCGGGGCCGGTCCTACCTATCCAAAAGGCTTATCCGGGAAGTTCGTCCCGCAGATGCTCGGGCAGGGACTGCCAGGCGCGAACGAGGTGGGTGACGAAGGGGGCGCGCATCTTCTTCATCACGCTGCTGCGATGAAGCTTCACGGTCACCTCGGTGATGCCGAGGTCGTAGGCGATCTGCTTGTTGAGCGCGCCTTGGACTACGGCCCTCATGACCTGCCGCTCGCGCGGGGTGAGGGTGAGAAACAGGCCGGCGTTCTGGCGGGTCGTATGGGCGTCGCCGCGCTTGGCCAGGTCGGCGGCGATGGCCTTGTTGACCGCGTCCAGCAGGGTCTGGTCGCGGGCCGGCTTGGCCAGGAAGTCGACGGCGCCGGCCTTCATGGCCTGCACGGTCATCGGGATGTCGCCATGCCCGGTGAGGAAGATGATCGAGGTAAGGATGCCATTGGCGGCCAGGTGGCTCTGGAAGTCGAGCCCGCTGAGGCCAGGCATGCGCACGTCCAGGATCATGCAGCCGGGACGGTGCAGCACGTCGGCGTCCAGAAGTTCGCGGGTCGAGCCGAAGCAGATCGACTCTATGCCCACCGACTCCAGGAGTTCGCAGATCGACAGCCGTACGGCGTCGTCGTCGTCGACCACGATCACCAGCGGCACGAGGTCGCCGCCCCGGGTTTCGGCGGCCGACAGGCTGCGCGGTTCGCTCGCCGCCGTGATGCGCGACGCTGGCGACCATGCGTTGGCGATGCGCGCGCCGCGGTCGGGCGCGTATGAGACGAGCTCAGTCATCGGAAGACCTCCTGCGCGTTCCGGCCCTGATGGCCGAGATCCGTGATTGTTCTCTGTCGCGCGCCCGCGCGCTGAGCCAGACGTCGATCTCCGGCGCGAACTCGGGCGGAGCGGGGATGTTGTCGACGACATCGAGCAGGCTGGTGCGGGCCAGTTCGGCGCGCATGGCCTTCTCGGCCCGGAGCATGATGGCGTGGATGCCGCAGACGCGGCGCGTGGCCCAGCGCGGGGCCTCGTCCTCGAACATCCCGCAGTTGCGGCGCACTTCGCGGCAGGTGATCAGAGACCTGCGGCCGTCGATGGCGTCGGCCACGTCGAGCATCGAGATGGTCTCGGGCGGTCGCGCCAGGCGATAGCCGCCGTTGATGCCGCCACTGGAAGCGACGATTCCGGCCTTCTCGAGCCTGGGCATGATCTTGGCGATCATGGCGGGCGGCACGCCCTGAAGTTCGGCGAGGTCGCGGCTGCTGACCGGGGCGTCGCGGGAGACCAGCCAGGTCAGGCAATGCATGCCGTACTCGACCGCCGCGCCATAGAGCGCTCCGCCGCCCTGGGACGGGGAGGGCTTGCTTCCGGCGGGCTTTTCGGCGTGCGGCTGGGGGCTGTTCATCGTAACGCGACCTTGGTTGGTCCGCGTTATCACGCCGCTCTCCCAAGGCGTGCAACGGCTAACCGATGCACGCCCTCTTCAGGGGGGAGGGGCGCTCCCCCCGCCCGGGCGGCCAGGGCCCCCTAGTCGTCATATCCGGCTTCGAGCGCCGCCTCGGTCTCGGCGGCCGAGCGGCCGTCGACCTGGAATTCGACGTGCGCGGCGAGGAACGCGATGCGGCCCGACAGCGAGTCGAAGGCCGCCTTGGGCGCTTCGTAGCTCCAGGCCACGTTGTCGACGATGTGCTGGTCGCGATAGATCGTGAAGTAGCGCGCCTCGCCCTTGTGCGGGTTGTGGGTGACCTTGTCGGTCTGGCGCAGGAAGATCATGAACACGTCGCGGCGGGGGAAATAGTAGACCGGCGGCCGCCCGGCCTCATGCACCGTGACGACGTCGTCACTGTCGGCGATGTCGTGGCCTTCGAACAGGGCGCGTACGCGCCGCGCCTCGCGCGTCAGCGTGTAGATCTGGTCTGTTTCCCCGGTGGTCATGGCGGTGGCCTTTCCTTGCTTCTGGCGAGAAGGGTCGAGCCGGACAGGTAGGGTGCTCGCCTACCGCTTCGTTGGTCGCAGGATGAAATCGGAAAAAATCCTGCGTTCACCATCCCTGTCACGTCCGATTGACACGGCTCGCCGTCATTGGGGCGGGGATCGGCCGGCGTTTGTAGCTATCCGCTGGACGCGCCGTTCCGCGCCCCGCGACCGACGACCGACGGGGCATGCTCGGAGAAGGCGTAGTCCGACCCATGCCAAGGGATAGGCGCGACCGCTTCCGGGCGAGGCCTCCCGCGCCTCGCGACGGTTCGAGAGGGCCTTGGCGAACGGGCCTCCAGCCTGCAAAGCCGAGCGCCGAGCGCCAAGCCCGGCGATCAAGGCGGGACTAGTCGATCTGGAACGCGAAACGCCTTCGCGGACCTTCCAGAGGCAAAGCCATGTCCAAGACCACCACCGTCGCCGCCGCGGCCCTCGTCGCGACCGCGCTGTCGGGCGCCGCCGCCGCCCAGCCGATCCTCGATCCCGCCGCCCAGGCCTTCGTGGACTCCCTGGCCGGGGGCAAGCCGATCTACACCATGACCCCGACCGAGGCGCGGGGCGCGCTGTCGGGCGCCCAGGCGATCCCGGTCGCCAAGCTTCCGGCCCGCATCGAGGACAAGGTGTTCCCGGTGGGCCCGACCGGATCGGTCCGCGTTCGCATCGTTCGCCCTGAGGGCGTGAAGGGCAAGCTGCCGGTGGTGCTGCACATTCACGGCGGCGGCTGGGTCCTGGGCGGTATCGACACCCACGATCGCCTGACCCGCGAGATCGCCGTCGGCGCCAAGGCCGCGGTGCTGTTCGTCGACTACGACCGCTCGCCCGAGGCGCGCTATCCGGTGGCCGTCGAGCAGGCCTACGCCGCCCTCCAATACTTCATCGAGCACGCCGACCAGTTCGAGGTCGATCCGTCGCGGCTGGCCATCGTCGGCGACAGCGTCGGCGGCAACATGTCGGCCGCGCTCACGCTGATGGCCAAGGCCCGCAACGGCCCGAAGTTCGACCTGCAGGTGCTGCTCTATCCGGTCACCGACGCCAATTTCGAGACGGGGTCCTACACCACCTTCGCCGAGGGGCCGTGGCTGACCCGCAAGGCCATGCAGTGGTTCTGGGACGCCTATGCCCCCGACGCGGCCAGCCGCAAGCAGCCCACTGTCGCGCCGCTGCAGGCCAGCATCGAGGAGCTGAAGGGCCTGCCGGAAGCGGTGGTGATCGTCGACGAGAACGACGTGCTGCGTGACGAAGGCGAGGCCTATGCTCGCAAGCTGCTGCAGGCCGGCGTGCGGGTGACCTCTACCCGCTACAACGGCGCGATCCATGACTTCATGATGCTGAACGCCGTCGCCGAGACCCCGGCGACCCGGGCGGCGGTGCTGCAGGCCAACACGGCGCTCTACAAGGCGCTGCACAAGTAGTCGCGGAAGGCGGCGGACGGTCTGGAGATCGTCCGCCGCGTGGATCCCGGACCGGGTCGAGTCGTCTTCCGCGGGCGGTCGCCGGCAAGGAACGACGCGGATTGGGGGCGCGCGGCGCCCCCGTCCGTGTGAGGGCGGCAGGGGGGCGGGGGGCTACCCTGGGCTCCATGAAGAGGTCCCACGCACGCTCCATCGTCCAATCCCGCCGGACCTTCCTGTTGGTCGCGCGCCTGGGCAAACGCGCTTTCGAGGGGAGGCGGCGATGAGCACGGTCTTCCGCAGCCTGGCCCGTAGCGAGCGGGGGGATCTCGTCGACCTCGCCTCCGAGGCGGTGGTGGTCTGCGACCCGTCGGGCGTGGTGCGATACTGGAACCCCGCGGCCGAGGCCCTGTACGGCTGGCCGGCCATGGCGATGGTGGGGCTGGGGCTTTCGGACCTGGCGGCCGATCCGCTGCTGCACGACGAGGAATGGGCGCTGCTCCTGCTGGAAGGCGCCTGGGAGGGGGCGGTCCGGCGGCGCGGCGCGATCGGGCCGGCCGTGGTCGCCAGCGGCCGCCGCACCGTGCGTCGCAATCCGGACGGCTCTCCCCGCGACGTCGTCGAATACAGCCAGCCCCTGGCCGTGCAGGCCGAGGAGACGCCGCTCGAGGCCCGCGCGGGCCACCAGCGGGCCTCGGCCGCCTGCTGGGAGCTGGACATTTCCGCGGCCGCGGCGGCGGAGACGGGCGCCGCCCTGCTTGAGGGATGCAGGATCATCGACGCCAACACCCGGGCCGTTCGCCTGTTCGGCGCGGCGATCGGCCGAGAGCACATGGCGGGGCGGGCGCTGGCCGATTTCTGGCCGGCCGAGAGCCGCGAGAGCCTGGCCGAGCTGCTGGGCGCGGCCCTGCGGCAGCCCTCGGTGTCGCCCCTGGCCCGCGCGCTCGGTCCGCACGGCCTGCTGGCCGGCGCCACGGCCACCGCCTGGCGTTCGGCCGAGCCCGCGCGTCCGGACGTGCTGTTCCTGATGGTCACCGCGGCGGTCTGCGACGACCGCACCGCCTGGGAGCTGCAGGCCAGCGAGGACCGTTATCGCAAGCTGATCCACTTCTCGCCGACGCCGCTCTGGCATGTCGACGCCCGCCGCTCGGGCGACGAGCTGCACCGCCTGCGCGCCGAAGGGATCGACGACATCATGGCCTATCTCGACGCCAATCCGGCGCTGGTCGAACTGGCCAAGGACATCGTCGTGGTCACCGACGTCAACCAGGCCGCCGTGTCGCTGTTCGGGGCCCGAAACCCGGCGGAGCTGCTGCAGTCGGTCCGCTACCTGTTCTCGGCCACGCCGGACATGGCCAAGCGGGTGATGAAGGCCCACTTCGAAGGGGCGCGAAACTATGTCGAGCAGGCCAAGATGGCCACCTTCGACGGCCGCGTGCTCGACGTGGTTTTAAGCGTCACCTATCCGACGCCGCCCGAGTACATGGACACTACCTTCATCACCATCGAGGACATCACCGAGCGCCTGCGGACCGAGGCCGAGCTGCGGCGCCTGCAGTCGAACTTCGCCCACGCCGCGCGGGTCTCGACCCTTGGAGAGCTGGCGACCTCGATCGCCCATGAGGTCAACCAGCCGCTGTCGGCCATCCTGACCAACGCCGAGACCAGCCTCCGCTGGCTGGGCCAGCCACGTCCCAATCTGGGCAAGGTGCGCACGCTGACCGAACGCATCGCCGTCAGCGCCAGCCGCGCCAGCGAGATCATCCAGCGCATCCGCGGCATGGCGATGAAGCGCGAGCCGCAGCCGGGGCTGCTGGATCTGTCCAAGATCATCGACGAGGCGCTGACGATCGTCCGGCACGAGGTGGAGACCAAGGCGATCGCGCTGATCCTGACGGTCGAGCCGGGCCTGCCGGCGGTGGATGGCGACCGGGTCCAGCTGCAACAGGTCTTGGTCAACCTCCTGGTCAACAGCATCCAGGCCATCGAGAACGCCGGCGTCAACCTGCGCGAGATCCGCCTGGGCGCGGTCCGGGCGGGGCGCGGGGTGGTGATCTGGGTTCACGACAGCGGGCCGGGGATCGCCGATCAGCACCTGGCCAGCATCTTCGACGGCTTCTTCACCACCAAAGAAACCGGCATCGGCATGGGGCTGGCCATCTGCCAGTCGATCATCGCCGAGCACGGCGGCGAGATCTCGGCGGCCAACCATGAGGACGGCGGGGCGATCTTCCGGATCACCCTGCCTTTCGGGCGGGGCGTCTAGGCGGTCTTCTCCGCCGCTTGCCGCATCTGGCTGTGCGCTCGCCGCCAGGCGTTGGGCGGGGCGCCATACTCGCGGTGGAACAGGCGGGTCAGGTGGGGCTGGTCGGTCAGGCCGCAGGCCAGGGCGACCTGGCTGATCGGCGCTTCGGTGTTGACCAGCAGCATGCGCGCCCGCTCCAGGCGCAGGCTCATCACATAGCGCGAGAAGCACTGCCGGAAGCTCTTCTTGAAGGCCCGGGAGAAGTGGCTGCGGCTGACCCGGACCATCGCGGCCAGATCGTCGAGGCGCAGCTGCGTCTCGAGGTTCTGGCTGATGTGGGTCTCGATCCGCTTGCTCTGCCAGGGCGCGAAACCGCCGCTATGGACCAGCGGCGTGGGCGCGCCGCCCACCAGCTGGATGGCCCGCGCGAGCTTGGCGCGGATTTCGGACTGGTCCGGGGCCAGTTCGTCGAGCGCGGCGACCAGCAGGCCGGCGACCAAGCGGTACGAACCGCTGCTGGTGGTGAAGTTGATCGCTGGCTCCATGGCGCAATTTCCGTCTCTGCATCCGTCTCGCCGAACCCGTGGATCCCGTTGGTGGGGCGCATGGGGCGGCAGCGTCGAACGGAAGGGTACGGACGGCGAGGACGACGATCGATCCGGGCGTTGGGCAGGGCCGACCTATACCGGCGGGTAGGATCGGACGGCGAGCGGCGTGCCCGCGGCTCAGGAAGGGTTGCGCGCCATGGCCGCCAGCTGTTCGGCGACGAAGTCGGAGAACAGCCGCGCGCGCAGGGGCTGGAAGCGGCCGAAGGCGTGCAGCATCCGCAACGGCACCACCGGCAGGGGGGCGTTGGGCATGACGACCTCCAGGCGGCCCGCGCGGATATCCTCATCGACGGTCCAGCGCAGCAGCTGGGCGACGCCGACGCCGTTCACCGCCGCCGCCCGCAAGGCGAAGCCGGAATCGCAGTCCAGCACGCCCTCCGGCGACAGCGTCGCGCCGTCGGCGAAGCGGATGGGGAAGGGGCGTCCGCCCAGGCGGTAGCCGACGTGGCGGGCGGTCGCCAGTTCGGCCAGGGTCTTGGGGCGGCCGTGGCGGTCGAGATGCTCGGGGGAGGCGACCAGGGCCAGCGGCGCGGCGCCCAGCGAGCGGACGACGAGGTCGCTCTCCTCCACCTGGCCGGCGCGCAGGGCCAGGTCGTAGCCCTCGCGGATCAGGTCGACATGGCGGTCGCTCATGTCGAGTTCGAGCTTCACGCCCGGGTGCCTTGGCATGAACACCCGGGTCAACGGGTCCAGCAGCAGGCGGCCCAGGTCCGTGGGCATCGACACCCGCAGGCGCCCGGTCGCGGCGGCGGCGGTCTGCACGACGTCCTGCGCCTCGCCCAGGGCTCGCAGCAGCGGCATGACCCGCTCGAAATAGGCCGCGCCTTCGGGGGTGAGGGTCAGGGTGCGGGTCGAACGCGCGAACAGCTGCACGCCCAGCCGGGCCTCCAGCCGCGCGACGCTCTTGGACACCGACGACGGCGTGGCTCCGGCCTTGCGGGCGGCCGCGCTGAACGAGCCGGTCTCCACCGCGTCGATGAAGGCCGACAGTCCGGCGGCGTTTTCGAGAGGATTGTTCATTTTGTCCATGATGGCACAAAAGATGTTCTGTTCTGCGTTCTTATAAGAATTTCGCTCACGTCTATCTAGGTGTCCGAACGCAAGCAGACGCGATCGGAGCAAAGCGAAATGGACACTCTCAAGAACAAGGTCGCCGTGATCACCGGCGGCGCCAGCGGCATCGGCCTGGCTTCGGCCAAGCTGTTCGTCGAGCAGGGCGCGAACGTGATCGTCACCGGCCGACGGCCCGATGCGGTGAAGGCGGCCGTCGCCGATATCGGCCCGCGAGCCTTCGGGATCGTCGGCGACGTCGCCGATCCTGGTCACCACGAGGCGGTGGCCGACGCGGTGCGCGAGCGCTTCGGCGGCCTGGACGTCTACATGGCCAATGCCGGGATCAACACGATCACGCCGTCGCCGCTGGTCTCGGAAGACGAGTACGACGCCCAGTTCGCGGTCAACACCCGTGGCGTCTTCTTCGGCGTCCAGAAGGTCGAGCCGCTGCTGCGCGACGGCGGGGCGATCATCCTCACCGGCTCCATCGCCGCCGGCAAGGCGCTGGACGGACACGCCGCCTATGCCGGCTCGAAGGCGGCCCTGGGCGCCTTCGCCCGGGTCTGGGCCATCGAACTGCGCGAGCGCCGGATCCGCGTGAACCTGCTCAGCCCGGGCCCGACCGACACCGCCATTCTCGAAAAGCTCGGCGTGCCGCCCGAGCAGCGACCGGCCTTCGAGGCCGGCATGGCCGCCCGCATTCCGCTCGGCCGCATGGCCCGTCCCGACGAGACGGCCAAGGCCGCGCTGTTCCTGGCCTCGGACGCCAGCAGCTTCATCACCGGCATCGACCTGAAGGTCGACGGCGGCATGACCCTGCTGTGAGCGACCCCACCCCATCAGGAAAGAACACCATGACCAAGCAAATCTACGATCCCGCCATCATCGACTTCGTGCTGCGGGTGATCCGCCTGGGCAGCGCCTACGACATGGAGGGCATGGAGGCGCTCTACACCGCCGATCAGTCGCTGCTGTTCCTCGACGACGAGGGACGCGTGGTGCGCAGCAGCCGCGCCGACATGCTCGCCGAGTTCCGGGGACGCCGCGACGACGGCGAGGCTTCGCTGTCGACCGAGCACCGCTTCCTGCACGTGGAGCAGCAGGGCGACCACGCCACGGTGCTGCTCTATCGCCGGATGAGCCCCGCGACACGTCCGGCGCTCTACGAACTTCGGCTGCGCAAGGAGGCGGGAAACTGGATGGTGGCCGGCGAGACCGTGCTGCCCTGGCCCGACCTGGCTCATGCCGGGGATTTCCTGCCGCCCCGAGCGCTTGCGCGGGCGCCGCAGGCCGCGGGGGCCGGCGACCCTAGACCTTAGCACGAGGGGAGCAGGCCCATCCGCGAGATAGGCCTGCTCCCGGCCGCCGGCTCATCCTTTTGCGCGAGGGCCCTTCCGCCCGTCACGGAGATATCGATGCGCAAGTCCATCCGAGCCCTGTCGCTCGCCGCCGCCATGGCGCTGTCCGGCGCGGCCTCCGCCCATGCGGCCGACGCCGCCGGGGGCAAACCCACCATCGTCCTGGTCCATGGAGCCTTCGCCGACGCCTCGGGCTGGAACGGCGTGGTCGGCAAGCTGTCGCGCGACGGCTACACCGTGATCGCGGCGGCCAACCCTCTGCGGGGCCTGAGTTCTGACGCGGCGTCGCTGTCGGCGCTGGTCGACTCCATCCCGGGGCCGGTCGTTCTGGTCGGCCATTCCTATGGCGGCGAGGTCATCACCGAGGCGGCCGCCGGCAAGACGCACGTCTCGGCGCTGGTCTATGTCGCGGCCTTCCTGCCGGAGGTCGGGGAGTCGGCGTTGACCCTCTCGGCCAAGTTTCCGGGCGGCACCCTGGGCGAGACCCTGACCTCGGTGCGCCTGCCGGACGGCGGCGAGGACTTCTACATCCAGCCGGCCAAGTTCCACGCCCAGTTCGCCGCCGACACGCCGCCGGCGACCGCGGCGCTGATGGCCGCGACCCAGCGCCCAGTGACCAAGGCCGCCCTGGCTGAGCCGGCCACCGTCGCCACGTGGAAGCAGTTGCCGTCCTACGTCGTCTACGGCACGGCCGACCGCAACATCCCGGCCCAGACCGAGCGCTTCATGGCCGAACGCGCCAAGGCCCGGAAGACCGTGGCCATCGAGGGCGGGTCGCACGCCCTGATGGTCTCGCATCCCGACAAGGTCGCCGCCCTGATCGAGGAAGCCGCTTCGGCGCGATGAACCAGGCCCCGTCCGTCGCCGGGCCGGCGGCGGGCGGGGTCTTGTACGATGACGCCCGCGGGATGCGCGCGCCTGGATCAATCCCAACGGGCGCGCCCACGGCAGCATGGCCGGCCAGGGGACGCTGTATGACGCCGGAGATTTCGATGAGCAGCCCAGGACCGATCCGGATCCTCTTGCAGACGACGATCCCGACCACCGAGGACGACTGGTCGATCGCGAGGTTCAGCGCCCTGCGCGACCTGCTGTCGGGCGCGGTCGATGGCGAGGGGCGGGCGCTCTACGCCGTCGAGGCCCGCGACCGCGAGGCGACGGGCGGGCCTGATCCCGTGCTCTCGCGCATGCAGGACAGCGATTTCGACCAGCTGTGGCTGTTCGCCGTCGATGTCGGCGACGGGTTGACCGAGGAGGACTGCGTCGCCGTCTCGCGCTTCCGCGAGACCGGCGGCGGACTGATGATCGCCCGCGACCACATGGATCTCGGCTCGTCCGTCTGCACCCTGGGCGGGGTGGGCGCGGCGCACTGCTTTCACAGCAAGAACCTCGAGCCCGACGTCGGGCGTCATGTTCGCGACGACGAGGAGACGCAGGCCATTTCCTGGCCCAACTATCGCTCGGGCGCGAACGGCGACTACCAGGAGATCGTGGCGGTCGCGCCGGTGCATCCCATCCTGCGCGACCCGACCTCGCCGACGGGCGTGCTGCGCTACCTGCCGGCGCATCCGCACGAAGGCGCCGTCATCGCGCCGGAGGACGGCGACGCTCGGGTGATCGCCGCCGGCGCGAGCCGAACGACCGGCCGGGCCTTCAACCTCGCCGTCGCCTTCGAGCGCGGCCCGGCGGCGGGCGCCGCGCTCGCCCAGAGCACCTTCCATCACTTCGCCGACTACAACTGGGACCTGGCGGCGGGCTGCCCGTCCTTCGTGTCGGAGACGCCCGGCGAGGGCATGGCCCGCGAACCCCGGGCCCTGGCCGACACCCATCGCTATGTGCTGAGCCTGGCGGCCTGGCTCGGAAGGCGAGGGCTGTCGGCCTAGAGTTCGATGATGCCCCTGCGGGCGGCGACGGTCACCGCATGGGTGCGGTCGGACACGTTGAGCTTGGTGAAGATGGTCTTGAGGTAGCCCTTCACCGTCTCCTCCGAGATCCCCAGTTCCCGCGCGATCTGCTTGTTGGCCTTGCCGACGGCGACCAGTTGCAGGACGGCGACCTCGCGCTCGCTGAGGCCGTCGTCGAGCACGTGGATGGCGATCTCGTCGGCGATGCTGCGATGCAGGTAGCGCCGACCCTGCCTCACGGCGTGGATGGCGTCGAGCATCTCGGTGCGCAGGCTGCTCTTGAGGAGATAGCCCAGGGCGCCGGCCCGCAGGGCGCGAACCGCTTGCACGTCGCCGTCATAGGTGGTCAGCACCACGATGCGGGCGTCCGGGTGCTCGTCGCGGATGGCCTTTATCGCCTCGACGCCGCCCATGCCCGGCATCTGCAGGTCCATCAGGGTCACGTCCGGCTGCAGGTCGCGGAACTGGACGATGGCCTCCACCCCGTCCCGGGCCTCGCCGACGAGCACCATGTCGGTCCTGTCCTCCAGGATCGCGGCGACGCCTTCGCGCAGAATGGGGTGGTCGTCGACCACGAGGATGCGGATGGGACGCGAACTCGACTCAGCCAACCTGGCTTCTCCTGAAACGACGAAGGATATCGGACAGCCACGTCCACGACTGGGCCTCGGCCACGTAGGCGAGGCGAGCCGACAGTCGCAGGCTGATCTCGGCGCCGCCGGACGGCCGGTTGTCGATCGACAACACCCCGCCGATCCGCTGGGTTCGCTCGCGCATGCCCATCAGGCCGAAGTGGCCGGGCTTGTGGCCCCTGGCGATGACGTCCGGGGGAAAGCCCACGCCGTCGTCGCGGATCCGGACGCTCAATTGATGACGGGCGAAGCCGATCATGATCTCGACCGATTTGGCGCGGGCGTGACGGGCGGTGTTGAACAGCGCCTCGCCCGCGATCCGGCCGATCTCGCCGGTGACCAGCGGGTGCGCCGCACGCGGGACGCCTTCCGTCGACACCTTCACGAGAACGGACGGGTCGAAGCAGGCGGCGTTCGCCCGCTCTTCCAGGATCGCCGCGAGGTCGCCGGTGTTCTCGGCCGAGCGCAGGTCGCGAACCCGGTTGCGGCCGTCGATGATCACGTCGTCGGCGCGCTTCAGCGCGGATTCCATGAGGTCCCTGGCGTGGTCGCCCGGCGGCATCTTGTTGGCGATCGACTGGAAGCGCAGCACCAGTCCCTGCACGCTCTGGAGCAGGGTGTCGTGCAGTTCGCGGGCGATCCGCTCGCGCTCGCCCAGCCGGGCCTCGTGGCCGACATGGATGCGCTGCGCCACCTGGGCCATGCGCAGGCGATAGAGCAGCCACAGCAGCGCCGCGCCGAGGATCAGGCACGCGGCGAGGAACCAGCGCGATTGGAGGAAGGTGGGCGGGATCTCGAAGGTGATCGCGGCGCCCGTGCGGTTCCAGACGCCCTCGCTGCTGGCGGCGATGACGTGGAAGCGATACTTGCCGGGCTTGAGGTTGGTGTAGAACGCCTGGCGTCGCGCGCCGGGGTTGACCCATTCCCGGTCGAAGCCTTCGAGCTTGTAGCGAACGCTGGCCTGCCTCGGATCGGCGAAGCTGAGCACCGCATAGTCGATCTCGATGCTCGACGTGCCTTCCTTCAGGCTTAGCGCGGTCGGGTCGCGATGGAGCCGCCCGCCGGCCATCACCGACTTGATCGCCACGCCGGGAGGCAGACCGTCCCGCGCGATGCGCCTGGGGTCCATCCACAGGACGCCGGTCTCCGTCGCCACCCAGAGCCGTCCGTCGCCGCCTTGGACGAGCGAGCGCTGGCTGTGCGAGTGCGGTCGGCTGGTCAGGCCGTCGCCAAAGCCCAGCGACAGGCTCGCCGGGGCAAGGACGTGGCTGGCGAAGGCCTGTTCCAGGTCCGAGCCCGAGAGCCGGACCAGGGCCCGGGGATAGGCCAGCCAGGTGTCGCCGTCGGGCGTTTGCACGAGGCCGCTGATCCGGCCGCGCAGGGCGCCGCGATCGGGATTGACGGTCTCCGTCCGATCTCCTTGGAAGCGAGCCAGCCCGAACGCGCCCGCGGCCAGGATGTCGCCTCGCGAGGTCGGGTAAAGCGTCACGGCCGTGGCGTCGCGCCCGAGCTCGAGCGGCTGGAACCGCGGATGCGGCTGCTCCAGCCACGCCAGCTTGCGCAGGTCCCACTGCACGACGAGACGCCCCTGGCCGTCCCTGACCATGGTGGTCGGACGAAAGCCGTCGCCCAGTGTCGGGGGAAACATCGTCTCCCATCGCCCTTGGCGATAGCGCAGCAGTCCTCCGGCGGCTGCCGAGATCCAGAAGTCGCCCTCGGCGTCGAAGGCGCAGTCATAGATGATGCTGTCGGTGTCGGGGCGAACCAGGGTTCTCGTCGCCTGCCCGGACTTCCAGACGACGATGCGGTCGGCGAAGGCGATCCAGACGGCGCCGTCCGGCGCCTCGCACAGGCTCTGCGGCTCGCGGATCCCGGCCAGGACGCGCTTTGGGGCGCCGCCCGGTGCGGTTCGGTAGATCGCGTCGGCCTGGCCGATGAAGACCGCGCCGTCCGATGTCGCCAGAAGCTTGTCGCCGAAGGCCGCCGGATTGGCGAGCGCGGGCTCCGACCTCAGCGTCGCCGGACGCAGCTTGTCGAGGCCCTTTTCCGAGCCGACCCAGATGTTGCCTTCCCTGTCCTCGAAGACCTGGCTGGTCAGGTCCGAGGACAGTCCGTCCCGTCCGCGGAGCGACTCGACGAGAAGCGTTCCGTCGTGGGGAACGGCGGCCACCCTCTGCAGGCCGCGATAGCGGGTGGCGATCCACAGGTTGCCCGTGCGGTCGAAGTAGGGCGCGCCGCGGATCTGGGCGTCGTCGGTGGGGTAGGGGAGCTGGGCCGGCGGCGTTCCACGTCCGCTTGGGCCCGTGATGGGATAGCTGCCGCGTCGTTCCGAGAGCCAGACCCGCCCCTGCGGGTCCTGGGACAGCATGCCGTTGGCGCGCGGCGTTCGGCGCACGACCTCGAACCGTTCGGCGCCGGGCGCCAGGCGCGCGACGGAGTTGCTGAGCGAAACCCAGACGCCGCCGTCGGCCGCCACCAGCAGGCTGAGCGCGTCGTCGCGCGGCAGGCCGTCGCCGGCGGCGAACGATCGCCAGCGTCCGTCGCGCAGCCGCAGCAGCTCGGCGTCGAACACGGCGGTCAGCGCCCAGATCGTCCCGTCCTTTCCCTCGACCATGGAGACCACCCGGTCGGGGGCGACGGGCGTGGGCAGGACCTTGAGCGCGCCGTCGCGATAGACGGCGAAGCGGTGGGATCGGGTGAAACTGGTCCAGATGGCCCCGTCACGGGTCGCCAGCAGCGCGCTGGGCTGGTCGTGCTGCTCGTCGCCGTTGTCGGCGCCGATCCGCTCGAAGACGATGCCGTCGAAGCGAAAGAGGCCAGCGCCCGTCGCCAGCCAGAGATAGCCGTCGCGGCCCTGCGCCATGGCGATGATCGGCGCGGGGGCCTCGCCTTCCTCGGTCCATCTCTGGTGGGTGTAGTGGGTGATGCGGCGCGCCGGTTCGGCCGCGACCAAGGTCGTCGTCTGCAGCAGCATCGCCGCGAAAAGGACGGCCTTGATCAATCGCACAGGTGAGTTCCGCCGCTTCCCAGACTCCGAGTCTGGAGCTGACCGCATTTGCCGCCCGAAAGGACGCGGGTGGCAAGCCCCGGTTGGGGGGAGCGAAGGGCACCTTTCCGGTCCCTGCTCATGTTCGCCTCTGCGACCATGACCGGCCACCGGGGGCCAGCGACGATCCGCTGTGCTGGCCGTGACGATGAAGGCGATATGGAACTATATCCAGGATCGCTGTAGGCGCAGATGCTGTTGCGGCGGCCCAACGGAATTCGAGATAATGGACTTTGCGGAGATCGAGATTTTCGTGGAGGCCGTGCGTGTCGGCAGCCTGGCCGGCGCCGCGCGACGCCTGGGCCTCAGCGCCATGGCCGCGTCTCGCAGCCTCGGCAACCTCGAGGCCGAGCTTGGCGTGCGGCTGATCCACCGGACCACGCGCTCGCTGTCCCCCACGACCGACGGCGAGATCTTCCTGCCGCACGCCGTGGCTTTGCTGGAAGGGCGAGCGGGCGCGCTGGCGGACCTGCGCCCCGACGGCAAAGGCCTTACCGGGCGCCTGAGAATAACCGCCTCGACCGCCTTTGGGCGCAAGGTCGTCGCACCGATGCTGCCGTCCTTCATGCGCGATCACCCCGCCTTGCAGGTCGACCTGCTGACGACCGACGATCAGGTGGACATCGTGGGTCAGGGCATCGACGTCGCGATCCGCATCGCGCCGCTCAGGGATAATCGGCTCGCGGCGAAACGACTTGCCGACAGTCCAAGGGCGTTATGGGCCTCGCCCGCCTATCTGGAAGCGTTCGGTCGACCCAAGACCCTGGCCGACCTGGCCGACCACCAGTGTCTGGTCGCCACCGGCTCGTCGCACTGGGCGTTCGTCCGTGAGGGAAAGGCGTTCAAGCAGAAGGTCTCGGGGCGCTTTTCGGCCAGTTCGATCGAAGCCGTCTACGAGGCGTGCCGGGGCGGGCTTGGCATCGCCAACCTGTCGCGCTGGTACGCCGATCCGGTCTTGGACAATGCGGATGTTCAGCAGATCCTCCTGGAGGACGCCGAGCCCGAGCCGCTGGGGATCTGGGCCGTCTATCCCAGTTCGCACATGATCCCGCCGAAGGTCCGCATGTTCGTCAGGAGCCTGGAGCAGTCGCTTCCCGCGACCGGTGCGAACTAGGGGGCTGGCGGTTTTCGCGCCGGCGCCGCCTGGCCGCAGTTCCGCGTGGCCTCCTTGGCGTAGGACGTTATGTCGCCCAAGCCCAAGCCCAAGCCCAAGCCCAAGCCCAAGCCCAAGCCCAAGCCCAAGCCCATCGCGGCGCGACGGGCGTCCAGTTCGTCGGGGGCGGTCGTCCTTGTTCATGTCCGCCGCACAACTCCGCCTGAGGGTGGCTTAGTTCTCAGGGCTTGCGGTGGTCCGCGCGTGAGCGTCATAACCCCAGTTCGCGCAGTTCCACGACGCGTTTTTCCCGCGCGCTGATCTCGGCGGCGACGCCGATGGCGACGGCGCGCAGGCCGTCCTCGGCGGTGACCTGGATCGGCGCCGTTCCCGCGACGGCGGCCAGGAAAGCCTCCAGCTGGTGGAAGGTGGCGCCATGGTGCGAGCCCGCCTCCAGCGCCGCCTGGTCGACCGCCACGTGAGTGCGGCTGACCTGCTTGGGCGCCAGGAAGCCGACGCGGGGGCTGAAGACGACGTCGCCGCTGGGAATGAACACTTCCAGCTTGGCGGTGTCGCCCACCGCGCCGATCTCCTCCTGGTTCTCGGCCCCGTCGGCGAACATGTTGAGGTCGAGCATGGCGCGCTGGCCGCCGGCGAAGTCGACGATCGTGAAGCTGTTGTCGATGATGTCCGGCGTGCGGCCGTCGTAGCGCTCGTCCAGATGGTTCACGTCCATCGCCCCAGAGCAGTAGACCCGCACCGGCTCGTCGCGGACGATCAGGCGCATCAGGTCGAAGAAGTGGCAGCACTTCTCGACCATGGTGCCGCCGGTGTTGGCCGAGAAACGGTTCCAGTCGCCGACCTTGGGCAGGAACGGGAAGCGGTGCTCGCGGATCGACAGCTGCACCAGCCGGCCGATCTCGCCGGCGTGGACGCGCTCGACGAAGGCGGCGACGGGCGGCATGAAGCGGTACTCCATGCCGGTCCAGAAGACGCCCGCGTGGGTCTTGGCCTGCTCGACCGCCCAGCGGGCGTCCTCCAGGGTCGTGCACAACGGCTTTTCGCACAGGATGTGCAGGCCGGCCGCGAACAGCGGCTCCAGTTCCTGGCGGTGGGTGAAGTTGGGCGAGGCGACGATCACCGCATCGACGAGGCCGCTGGCGGCCACGGCCTGCGACGTCTCGAAGGTCGCGACGCCCGGGTCGCCGGCCTCGCTCAGGGCCCAGTCCAGCGAGCTTGGCGTGGGGTCGGCCAGGGCCGTCAGCCGTGCGCCGGACAGGAGCTTCAGGTTGCGGATGTGCTCGCGGCCCATCATGCCTGCGCCGACGATCCCGAACCGTAGGGGCTGCGTCATGTCTCTACTCACGCTCACTCAGAGGGAAGGGGCCGGGGCCAAGGGGATGTGGTCGTCCTCGGCCGGTTGCAGGCGTGGCAGCCACAGCTGCAGCCAAGCTAGCGCCACGAGATAGGAGGCGGCGGCGATCAGCAGCAGCGGCAGGTAGCCGTGGCCGCCGGTCAGGATCTTGCCGGCCAGGTAGACGATGCCCATGCCGGCGAAGTTGCCGCACAGCGCGCCGAAGCTGGTCACCGCGCCGATCCGGCGGGCCGGGATCACGTCGGTGATGGTGGCGAAGATGTTGACCGAGAAGCCCTGGTGCGCGGCGAGGGTCAGGCCCAGCAGGCCCACGGCGATCCAGTGGCTCTGGGCCAGCACCGCCAGCGGCACGGGCAGCACCAGCAGGGCGCAGACCAGCATCGAGGTCTTGCGCACGGCGTTGAGGCTCCAGCCCCGCGCCAGAAGCCGCGCGCCGATCCAGCCCGCCGCGATCGAGCCCAGGGCCGCCAGGCCGTAGACGCCGGCGAGGGCGGGACCCAGCTGCGCCATGGTCAGGTCGAACACCCGGTGGAAGAAGTCCGGGGCCCAGAACAGCATCAGCCACCAGACCTGGTCCGACAGCGCCTTGGCGCCGGCCAGGCCCCAGGTGCGGCGGTCGCGCAGCATGGCCAGGGTCTGGCCCTTGTCCTTGGCCTGGGCGGGCTCGTGCGGCAGGTCTGCCTTGCGCGAGACGGCGAACCAGGCGGCGACCCAGACGAAGCCCGCCGCCCCGACGATCACGAACGACGCCCGCCAGCCGACGGCGGCCGCCAGCAGCGGCAGCAGCAGGGGCGTGGCGACGGCGCCGATGTTCGGCGCGCCGTTCGAGATGCCGACGGCCAGCGAGCGCATGCGGTCGTTGAACAGGGCCCGCAGCGCCTTGATGCCGGCCGGCGTGCCCATCGACTCCGTCGCGCCCAGCGCCACGCGGGCCAGGCCGAACTGGCCGAAGGTCACGGCCACGCCGTGGGCCATGGCCGCCAGGCTCCAGGCGGCCACGCCGACCGGCGCGGCCAGGCGGGCGCCCAGCTTGTCGACGATCCAGCCGGTGAAGGCGAAGGCCACCGCGGCCGAGAACTGGAACAGGGCCGCCAGGGTCCCGTAGTCGGCGTCGGTCCAGCCGAGGTCCTTCTCGATCACCGGCTTGAGGATCGCGATGATCTGGCGGTCGACATAGTTGAGGATGCCGGCTCCGATCAGGAAGGCCAGCAGCAGCCAGCGTCGATTGGAGGTCGCCTGGCCCGTCGTCTCCGACGGCGGCAGGTATGCGCCGTGCGCCATGCTCAGAGCTCCAGCGGGCCGTGCGCGAGGCGCGGCAGGACGTGGCGGGCGAACAGGTCGGCTTCGGCCTGGTGCGGATATCCCGACAGGATGAAGGCCTCGATCCCGAGGGCCTGATAGGCCTTCAGCTTGGCCAGCACCTGGTCGGGATCGCCGACGATCGCCGCGCCGCAGCCCGAGCGGGCGCGGCCGATGCCGGTCCAGAGGTTGTCTTCGACAAAGCCGTCGCCGGCCGAGGCCTCGCGCAGCTCGACCTGGCGGCGCACGCCGGCCGACTGGCTGTCGAGCGAGCGGTTCTTGATCGCCTCGCCGGTCTTGGCGTCGAGGCGTGAGAGCAGGCGGTCGGCGGCGGCGCGGGCCTCTTCCTCGGTTTCGCGCACCACGACATGGACGCGATAGCCGAACTTCAGCTTGCGGCCGCGCTTGTCGGCGCGAGCCGTCAGGTCGGCGATGGTGTCGCGAACCACGTCCAGCCGGTCGGGCCACATCAGATAGACGTCGGCGCCCTGCGCGGCCGCTTCGCGAGCGTCCTCCGACAGGCCGCCGAAATAGAACGGCGGGGCGCGACCCGACACGGGCCGGATGCGCGGCGGATCGAGCTTCAGCTTCCAGAACTCGCCGTCGAAATCGACGCTCTCGCCGTTCAGGAAGGCGCGCAGCAGGGCCATTGCCTCTACCGTGCGGCGATAGCGCGGACCGCTGGCCAGGGTCTCGCCCGGCAGGTCGCTGGAGATGACGTTGATCGTCAGCCGGCCGCCCAGCATCTGGTCGATGGTCGCCAACTGGCGGGCCAGCTGCGGCGGCCAGGCCTCGCCGATGCGCACGGCGGCGAGCAGCCGCATGCGCTTCAGCAACGGCGCGATCCCGGCCGCGAAGGCCAGGGTGTCGATGCCCAGGCCATAGCCCGACGGCAGCAGCAGGTTGTCGAAACCGCCTGCTTCGGCCGCCAGGGCGATGTTGCGGCAATGCTCCCAGCTCGACGCCAGCGCCGGGTCGGGCACGCCCAGGAACTCGTAGTCGTCGTCGCAGAGCGCCGAGAACCAGGAGACTTCACTCGATGCGGTCATGCTGGGAGCGCCTCGATCAACGGCCGAAGTTGGCGCGCAGGCTAACCCCGAAATAACGCTCGGAGTCGCGCGGAACCTGCTGGCGCACGTAGGTGCTGGGGATCCTGGCCGTCGTGTAGAAGCTGTCGCCGATGTTCTTGGCGATGAACGACAGGCGATAACGGTCCTCGCGATCGACCAGCGAGACGGTCGCGTCCCACAGGCTGAAGCCTTCCGGCGCGGGGCCGAGGTTGGGGTTGTTGACGTTCGGACGGCCCGCGCCCTGGTAGGCGATCGACGAGTTCAGGCCGATGTCGAAGGGCAGGGACGGGGTCTCGACCAGATAGTCCACGGCCGCCGACCAGCGCCACTTCGCCGGACCCAGCGGCTGGCCGTTGATCGCCGAGCAGGTCGCCGGCGAACCCGCCGGGCAGTGGAACTTCTCGATCTTGGCGTCGGTGTAGGCCGCGCCGCCCGACAGGGTCAGGTTCCTGGCCGGACGCGCCTGGGCGTCGAGCTCCAGGCCCGCGGTCGAAACCTCGCCCGCATTGACCAGGCGGCTGACGATCGTGCCGGCCACGGTGTCGAAGTTGGTGGTCTGGAAGCCTTTGAAGTTGGTCGTGAATGCGGCCAGGTTCAGCACCAGCCGGCGGTCCAGCAGCGTGCTCTTCAGGCCGGCCTCGTAGGCGTCGGACTTCTCCGGATCCAGCGGCAGGGTGTCGAAGGCCTGCATGTTGAAGAACACGTTGATCGCCGGGCCCTTGTAGCCGCGCGAATAGTTCACGTAGCCCAGCACGTTGTCGGAGAGGTCGTACTGCAGGCCGATCCGGCCCGACACGCCATCGGTGCTCTTGGAGCCCTGGGCGGCGAAGCTGGGGCGCACGCCGGCCGTGGCGGTGGGGAAGGCCGAGACCCGGGCGAAGTCGAAGCTGATCTCGTCGTGCGACCAGCGCAGGCCGGCCACGCCGCGCAGGCGCGGGGTGAAGTTCAGGTTGGCCTGGCCGAAGGCGGCGTAGTTCTCGAGCTCGGTGGTGAAGTTGGCCGTGCCGTTCGAGGTGACGACGAAGGTCGAGGAGCCCGTGGCGCAGACGCCGCCGGCCAGGGTGGTGGCCGCGCAGGCGACGTTGGTGCGGTTGAAGTAATTGTCCTGCTTGGTCTTGTAGTAGAAGGCCCCGACCACGTAGTCGAGGAAGCCTCCGGTCGGCGAGGCCAGGCGCACTTCCTGGGTGAACTGGTTGAAGTCCAGCACGCCCACGTCCTTCGACGAAGCCGTGCCCACGCGCCGGCCGGCGATGGAGGTGTAGTCGCCGTCGCGCACCTCGGTGTTGCCCCAGCCGCGCCAGGCGGTGATCGAGGTCAGGGTGTAGTCGCCCAGCCGGTAGTCGACCTGGCCCGAATAGCCCCAGGTGCTGTCCTTGGTGACGGGCGCGACGTCATTGTTGATGTCGCGGTTGCTGGGGCTCAGGACCAGCGGCGCCTGCTGGCCGATGATCGCGTCGCCCGGCGTTGCGTAGCCGATGGCGTCGGCCGAGCCGTTGTCGACGGCGTTGACGCTGTCGGCGATCAGGCTGACCGTCAGGTCGTCGCTGGGCGTCCATTCCAGCTTGCCGCGGAAGCCCAGGCGCTCGTAGCCGTTGACCTTGGAGCCGTCGTAGACGTTGGTCGCCGAGCCGTCGTACTGGCCGTACACCGCCGTCAGGCCGCCGCGCAGGGTCTGGCTGATCGGGCCCGAGACGCCCGCGCGCAGGCGATATTCATCGCCCTCGAACCAGCTGCCCTCGACGAAGCCCTTGGTCGTGGCCGAGGGGCGGCGGGTGACGATCGAGACGACGCCGGCCGAGGCGTTCTTGCCGAACAGCGTGCCCTGCGGACCGCGCAGCACCTCGATGCGGTCGACGTCGAAGAAGTCGAAGAAGGCCTGGCCCGAGCGGGCGTAGACGACGCCGTCGACCACCGTCGAGACCGCGGGCTCCGAGCCCGCCGAGAACGAGGTCGTGCCGATGCCGCGGATGTTCAGAGACGAGTTGACGTTGGTCGTGCCCTTGCGGAACGTCAGCGACGGCACCTGCTGCACCAGTTGCTCGGCCGAGAAGGTCTGGCGCTTTTCGAGGTCGTCCCCCCGGACGACCGTCACCGCCACCGGCACCTTCTGGACGTTCTCGGCCCGGCGCTGCGAGGTGACGACGATCTCTTCCAGCTGCGTGTCGGAGGCGGGCGCGTCAGCGGCCCAGGCAAGGGCGGGCAGGCTGGCGCCGATCAGAAGCGCCGAGACGGCGAGGGCGCGACCGCGAGGACGCGAGACGGAAGACGGCATTGGAAATCCCCCAGATGGCTTGGCGCCGACCGGTCGGCGAGCCGTGGCGGAGTAGCTTGAGGGGGGCAAATGTCGTTATTCAATTTTTCCTATCGGATTAATAGGATTTCCAAAAGGGACTGATCGGCCACCTCTGCTAGGGCGGTCGTCCGACCAGGGAAGACCGCATGAACAGACGCATCCTACTCGCCGGCGTGTTCGGCGTTTCGGCCGCCGCGAGCGCCGGCTCCGCCGCCCCGAAGGCGCGCCTGGCCGAGACGATCCCCTTGTGGTCGGCCGGCGCGCCCGGCGGCGAACAGGTCACGGTCAGCGAGACCGTGCGCGAGGTCGAGGACCAGGGACGCAAGGGGCGCGACATCTCCGGCGTGCGTGAACCGCGCCTGAGCCTGCATCGACCCTCCGGCCCAAGCGACACGGCGGTGCTGGTCGTTCCCGGCGGCGCCTTCAACCGGGTGGTGTTCGACAAGGAAGGCGAGGAGGTGTGCCGCTGGCTGGCGGACGCCGGCTACGCGGCGGGGGCGTTGCTCTATCGCCTGCCTGGCGAGGGCTGGGCCGACGGCCAGGAGGTGATGCTGCACGACGCGGCGCGGGCGCTGCGCCTGCTCGCTCGCCGTACGGGCGCGCGCCGCGTTGGCGTCCTGGGCTTTTCGGCGGGCGGCACGATCGCGGCGAGCCTAGTCGCCCGCAGCGATGAAATCCGTTATCCGCCAGTCGATCAGCTCGACCGCGACCCTCTTCGGATCGATTTCCTGGGCCTGGGCTATCCCTATCTGAACGTGCCAGCCTCGCCCCGGCGGGGGCTTTATCCCGGTCCGCCCAAGTCGCCGCCGCCGACCTTTTTCTTCCACGCCGCCGATGATCCGCGCGTCACTGTCGACAACAGCCTTCAGGCCTTTCAAGGGTGGCGGCAGGCCGGCGCCCAGGCGGCCCTGCACGTGTTCGAGCGCGGCGGCCACGGGTTTGGCCTGCGCGCGCCGGCCGGCTCCTCCGCGGCCGCCTGGCCGGATCTCTTCCTGAACTGGGTGCGTGCGCTCGGCGTCCCTGGTCAGTGAGGCGCCAGTCCGGACAGGATCTCTTGCCGAAGCGCCACGAAGACGGGGTCTTCTCGCCGGCGCGGATAGTCGAGCGGCACGGCCAGTTCCCGGATGATGCGGGCCGGCCGATCGCTGAACACCAGGATACGCTGGGCCAGCAGCAGGGCCTCCTCGACGTCGTGGGTGACCAGGACGCTGGTGAAACGGCGGGCCTGCCAGATCTTCAGCAGTTCCTCCTGCAGGGTCATGCGGGTGAGGGCGTCGAGCTTGCCCAGCGGTTCGTCCAGCAGGAGCAGGCGCGGGTCGTTGACCAACACCCGACCCAGAGCCGCTCGCTGGGCCATGCCGCCGGACAGTTCGTGCGGCAGGGCGTCGGCGAAGGCCTCGAGGCCGACGAGGCGCAGGATCTCGTCGATCCGCCCCTTCTGCGCCTTGAGCACGCCGCGGGTCTCCAGGCCGACGGCCAGGTTCTGGCGCACCGAACGCCACGGATAGAGCGTCGGGTCCTGGAACACGAGCAGGCGGCTGGGATCGGGGCCGGTGATCCTGACGCCGTCCGCGCCGATCTTGCCTTCGCGCGGCGCATCCAGCCCGCTCAGCAGGCGCAGCAGGGTCGACTTCCCGCAGCCGCTGGGGCCCAGCAGGGCCACGAACTCGCCGGCTTCGATGGTGAAGCTGACGTCGTCGAGCACCGGCAGTTGCCCGGTCTTGGTCGTGAAGGCGTGGCTGACCCGGCGGGCCTGCACCGACAGGCCCTGGGGCGCCGACGGCACCGGGGTGTCGAGGGTCTGTTCCAGAGCGGTCACCAGCGCACCATGCCTTTCTGCCAGGCCAGCACCCGGTCGCGGACGGCGAAGAGCAGGCCGATAAGGCCAGAGAACAGCAGGGCCATGATGATCAGCGCGCCGTAGAGGTTGGCGTAGGCGGCCCAGCCTTGCGCCCATTGCAGGTACCAGCCGAGACCGGCCTTCACCCCCATCATCTCGGCCACGATCAGCACCGCGAACGAGGCGCCCAGCCCCATGAACAGGCCGACGAACACGTGCGGCAGGGCGGCCGGAACGGCGACCTTGCGGATCAGGAACGCGCGCGAGGCGCCCAGGGTGCGGGCGATGTCGTAATAGCCGCTGAGCACGCTGCCGACGCCCGAGGCGGTGAGCACCGCCACCGGGAACAGGGTCGAGAGACCGATCAGGAAGGTGCTGGCGCTGCGGGCGCCGGGAAAGAAGAAGAACGCGACCGGCAGCCAGGCTGTGGCCGGCAGAGGTCCGACGAACCGCAGGATCGGATGGCCCCAGTAGCTGGCGGTCTTCGACCAGCCGACGGCCACGCCGATGGCGAAGCCGAAGAGCGCGCCGGAGAAGTAGCCGGGCAGAAGCAGGGCCAGCGAGTGGACGACGCTCTCGACCAGCCGGCCGGCGTCGTCGGTATAGACCTCCAGGATCGACTGCGGCGGCGGGAAGAAGGGCAGGGGCAGGATGCCGGTCTTGGCGGTGAGCACCTGCCAGGCGGTCAGGGCCAGCGGCAGGGCGATCAGCCAGCGGCCGGCGGGTTTCAGGCGGCCGGTCAGCGTCCAGGACGCGCCGGCCAGCGACAGCGCCAGCAGCGGCGCGGCCAGCGCGAACTGGAGCAGGGCCCACAGGCCGGTCCGCGCCCAAGGCGTCAGGTCGGGCCAGGCCAGGGTCAGGGCGCTCGCGCCGATCCAGACGAGCGCGGCGGCCAGGCCTTCGCTCCAGATCGGCGGGGTGGTCCATCGCGCCAGTGGCGGGGCGGTGGGGCGGGCGACGTCGATGCCGGTCATGGTCGGCTCCTCAGGCGAAGACGTTGTCGACGATCCCAGCCGCGAAGCGGTCGGGGACGAGGTTGGGCTTCATCACCCCGACGTCGCGAAGCTCCTGGGCGTAGAGCGCAACCTCGTGCTGCAGGTCGCGGCCGACGGGGTGCTTGTCGTGGGTCTGCATGCGCAGCACGGCCACGAGGTCCTCCTCGCTGGCCTTGGCGTAGGGCGCGAAGACCCGGGCGGTGGCGTGTGGGTCCTGCGAGCACAGGGTGGCGGCGGTGACCAGTGAGCGGGCCAGGGCGGTGGCGGCCGGCCGGTCGTCGCGCAGTAGGTGGCCGCTGGCGCCGAGCACGCAGCAGAAGCGGTCCTGCCAGGGCGCGGAAAGGTTCGACAGCACCTCGACCAGGTCGCCCTTCGAGGCCTTCTGCAGCAGGTAGAGCAGGGGATCGGAATCGACGAAGGCCTGGATCTCGCCCTTCTCGGCGGCCGCCGCCAGCAGCGGGGCGGGGAAGGCCCGCCACTCGACGTCGCGGTTGGGATCCAGGCCGTTGGCCTTCAGCAGCACGGCCAGGGCGTTGCGGCCCGAGCCGCTGATCTCGGCCAGGCCGATGGTCTTGCCGCGCAGGCTCTGGACGTCGTCGGTGATCCCGTGGCGACGCGAGCCCACCACTCGCAGGCAGCCGCCGTGGGTGCCGGCGATCAGCTTGACGTCGAAACCCTGCTCCAGCGGCTTGATCCAGCGCAGGATCATGCCGACCCCGGCGTCGGCCTTGCCGGTCGAGATCGCCTCCAGCAACTGGTCGGTCGAGCCGGCGAAGTTGACCAGCTCCACGTCCAGGCCGTTGTCGGCGTAGATGCCGTATTCCTTGGCCAGCAGGGCAGGGGCCAGGCAGATGGCGTTGGCGTTCCAGGCCAGGCGGATCTTGCGCTTGCCGTCGGCGGTGACGGGGCGCTTGGGGCCCGCAGTCCCCCAGGCGACCGCGCCTGCCACGCCGGCCGCCGCCAGGCCGCCGCCGGCGACCAGCAGGTTGCGGCGGCTCAGCAGGGAGGGCTTGGGCCTGGCCTCCGGTTCGGCGATGTCGTCGAGGTCTTCGGACATGGCGTCTGTCGTCTTTCTTCGGAGGGCGGTCTTCGTGTCCGACGCTTAGCCGGAGCGAGAAAAAGCGAACAAACGCGCAGTTCTCATCAACGGTATCAGCGCGACTGATGTGTTCGCCGGGGCTTGAGGAATTGACGCCCGCCTTCGCTTAATCTTGGAAGCGGGCCAGAATTACTGGGGCCGGAGGCTCAGTAGTCGATGGTCCGGGGTATGCCGCCGCCCGCGGCGATGGTCTGGCCGTTGATCGCGCCGCTGAGCGGCGAGGCCAGCACGGCGGCCAGCCAGGCGATCTCCGAGGCGTCGACGATGCGGCCAATGGTGTTGCCCTGGGCGATCCTGGCCTCGGCCTCCGGTGTCGTCTTCTCCGTGCGCGTGCCGCCCGGATGGATGACGTTGGCGGTGATCCCGCGTGGACCCAGTTCGTCGGCCAGGTTCTTGGTCAGGGACGAGACCGCGCCGTTGCGGATCGAGGCGACGTAGTGGCCGGTGGTCCGCGCCGCCAGCCCGCCGATGTTGATGATCCGGCCCCAGCCGCCCTCCAACAGATGCGGCGCGACGGCCCTGGCGGTGCGCAGATAGCCGGCGACCTTGACGTTGACGTCGGCCAGCAGCGCCGCGCCGTCCACCTCGGCCAGCCGGGCGGCGGGGGCCGCGCCGCCCGGCGTGGCGGCGTTGTTGACCAGGATGTCTATCCCGCCCAGCTCGGCGATCGCGGCGCGCACGAGATTGTCGACCGAGGCGTCGTCGCCGGTGTCGGCGCGGATCGGCGTCACCCGCCGGCCCAGGGCGTTGGCCAGTTCGAAGGTCGCCGCCTCCAGGGCCACGCTGTCGCGCCCGGCGATGGCCACCTCGACGCCTTCGCGGCCCAGCGCCAGGGCGATGGCCTTGCCGATGCCCCGGCTGCCGCCGGTGACGATGGCGCGCTTTCCCGCCAGTTTCAGGTCCATGACGGCCTCCTAGAACTTGCGATTGACGTAGAGGTTGACCATCCGCGGCTCGTTGTAGGCGCGGTAGTAGAGGGGCGAGGTCCCGGCGTTGCTGGGTGAATAGCCGCCGGCCTGGCCGCGCCGCAGGTCGAAGAGGTTCTTGACCTGCACGCCGGCGGTCCACCCTTCGTCGTCGGCCGTATAGTTGACCGTCGCGTTGACGAAGGTCTGCGGCCGCACCTGGGTCTGGGCGGTGTTGTAGATGTCGACGTAGCGGCGGGACTCGTACTGGGCGTCGGCGCCGACCCGCCATGCGCCCGGCGTGTCGAGCGGCAGGCGATAGTTGGCCGAGAAGCCCAGCTGCCAGCGCGGGGCGTAGGGGAAATCGAGACCCACCAGCGTCTTCCGGCCCGCCACGTTGTTGGGCAGGGTGGCGGTGAAGGTGTCGTAGGCGGTCTCCAGATAGGCGGCCGTGGCCGACAGGCGCAGGCCCTCGATCGGCGCGGTCGCCAGCTCCACCTCGACGCCCTGCGAGTGGGCGTCGCCGGCGTTGATCAGCTGGTTGACGACGTTGCCCAGGGCCGCCGTCGCCGTGGCCCGGACCTGGAAGTCCTCGATGTCGTTGTAGAAGGCCGCCAGGTTCGCCGTCAGCGCGCCGTCCAGCCAGCGGGTCTTGATTCCCAGCTCGTAGGTGCTGGTCGTCTGCGGCAGGTAGGGGGTCAGCGAACCGACCACGGTGTTGGTGCGCAGGTCGTAACCGCCGCTCTTGAAGCCCTGCGAATAGGAGCCGTAGACCAGAACGTCGGGCGTCCACTGGAACTGCAGGCCAAGCTTCGGCGTGAAGCTGTCGAAGCTGGTCCACGGCGCATGGACGTCGAAATTGGTGGTGTAGGGCCCGTACAGCTTCTCGAACTGCCAGGGGTCGTAGTTCCACTCCTGCGGGTCGTGCAGGGCGGTGTTGGATTTCTGCTGGCCGAAATTGTCGAAGCGCCGACGGTCCTCGGTGTAGCGGCCGCCCAGCGTCGCGGTCAGGCGCTGCGTCAGCTTGTAGTTCACCTGGCCGAAAACGGCCCAGCTTTCGGTGCGCAGGTAGTTGTTGGTGTGGGTGACCGTGCCGACGTTGTCGCTTGGGCTGCCGGCGGACTGGCTGAGCCGGTGATTGTGGAAATATTCGTAGAAGTAATAGACGCCGGCGACGAAGTTCAGGCGATCGTACTCGCCGTTCAGGTTGAACTCCTGCGTCCGATAGTGCTGGTCGAAGCCGGCGTAGCTGTCGCCCTTGATCTGGGTGACGCCGTCGTTGTCGTAGTAGATCGGGCCGTGCATGCCGCGCACGGCGGTCACCGACTTCAGGCTCAGATTGTCGGTCAGGCGATGCTTGATGGTCAGCGAGGCGCCGTAAACCGTGGTCCTGTTGTAGGGCAGGGTGTCAGACCAGGTCAGGTCCGGATCGGTCTTGCCGTTTCCGCCGACCTGGCCGTCGGGCTGGTTCACCGGCGTGTAGTAGCTCTGGCTGGAGCGGTCCCACATGCCGTCGGCCGAAAAGCCGATGCTGGTGTTCTCCGTCAGCTGCGAGAACAGCTTGCCGCGCAGGACGGTCAGGTCGAGGTCGTTGACGTCCTTGTTCAGCGGCACGCTGTGCTGCCAGCCGTCGCGGGTGTGGCGGATCACCGACAGCGAGCCGTTCAGCTTGTCGTTCGCCAGGATCGCGCCGTTGATACGGGCCTTGAAGTCGAGGTTGTCGTAGCTTCCGAGCGCCAGGCCGACCTCGCCGCTGCGCTGGGCGGTCGGCTCCTTGGTGATGAAGCGGATGGCGCCGGCGCTGGAATTGCGGCCGTAGAGCGTGCCCTGCGGTCCGCGCAGCACCTCCACCCGCTCCAGGTCGGGGGTGTCGTAGAGCGAGCCGACGGTGCGCGCCAGGTAGACGTCGTCGACGTAAACGGCGACCGAGGGCTCGGGATAGGTGTCGATCTCGCCGATGCCGCGGATCGAATACTGTTGGGTGGTGTAGGCCGTGGAGCGGCGCGGCGCCAGCAGGCCCGGCACGCGGCCGGCCAGGTCGCGGAAGGTGGCGATCTTCTGCTGCTCGATGGCTTCGCCGGCCAGGGCCGTGATGGCGATCGGCGTGTTTTGCAGGTTCTCCGACCGCTTCTGGGCGGTGACGATCACCTCCTCGACCTTGCCGTCGGCGGCGTCGGGCGAAGACGGGTTCGGCGCGGCGTGGGCGGCGGCGGTCGAGAGCGTGGCGAGGGCGGTCGCCGCGAACAGGCGGATGCGAAAGGCCGGCGACGGAATGAAGCTGTGCATGATGCCCCGAGAGAGTGGCCGACAGGCGCGGCGGTGGTCGGGGCGTCAAGGGCGTGGTTGGCGGAGTGAATGAAACCTAGGTTTCTTGCCCTTCGCTTTGAGGTTTTCTGAATATTGAAATTGCGTCTTTATTTCTTGTTCTAAAACAAGGCGGCATATTTCGATGTCTGTATTGCCGGTTTGAGTGCGTAAATCTGAATAATTCGAATGAAGGTTATGAGCGCCGGTTCGCCGCCTCAATGCAGCTTCGGATAGGCAAGGCCGCGAGCGAGATCCTCCAGATGCACGACGGCGCGGTAGTGGGCGGCCGGCAGCAGGTCGAAGCCGTCCAGCAGCAGGGCCTGGCGAGCCGATCGCAGGGCCGGGTCGGTCGCGACCTCGTCCAGCACGGCCAGGGTCGTGGCGTGAACGGACGCCGGCAGCGCCGCCGAGGCGATCAGCGGCAGGCCGGGAGTCGCGGCCGTCCAGGCCAGTACGCGCAGGCCGCCGGCGAGCGTGGGGCGATGACGCTGGATGTGGGCCCAGGTGACGCAGTCGACCGCCGCCACGTCCGCGTCGCCGTCGATCACGGCTTGGGCGCTGGCCACATGGGCCCCGGTGAGCACCACGGACCTGAAGAACCGCTCGCCGCCGGCCAGGGGAGCGATCTCGGCCCGAAGCAGGTTCATGCCGGTGTTGGAGGCCGGGTCGTTGAGCGCGCAGCGTTGGCCGCGCAGGTCCGCCAGGTTGGCGGCCGGATCCTCGGCGCGCACCAGTATGGCGCTGCGGTGCAGGGCGCCGTCGCAGCCGGCGGCGCGGTAGCGCGGCGTGGCGAGCACCCGCACCGCGCCTTTCAGTTGCTTGGCCAGCGGGTAGCCGCAGGTCTGGGCCAGCAGCAGGTCGGGATTGCGCCAGACGTCCTCGAGCGGCTCGTCGCGGCTGAGGCGCGCCGGCGCCCGTACGCCGCGTGCCTTCAACCGCCTGGCGATGGCCGACCACAGTTGGTCGTTGGCCTCGCGCAGTTCGGGCAGGTCGTACATCGGCAGGGCGGCGACGGCGGCCACGGGGCGGTGGCGACGGGCGATGGTCATGACGAGGTCTCCAGCGCCTTGCCGTGGTCGGCGTGGTCGTGCGGGGTCAGCAGGTATCGACGGAAGATCTCGCCATAGCCGTCGTAGACGAGCCCGCCGTTGGACGAGAGCAGGCGGGCGCGCTCGCGGACGTAGCGGCCGGGCAGGCGGTACCAGGGCGTGCCGGGACTGTCGTGATGGGCGGCGTGCAGGTTGTTGTTGAGAAACAGCAGGCCTAGCACGGGCGCGTTCTCGACCACGGCCACGCGCCGGTCGTGGAGGCGGTGGGCGCGATGTTCGGCGAACGAGCGGATCAGCGACAGGGCCGCGCCCGGATAGACGAAGCACAGCAGATAGCGGCCGAGCGAGAGGCCGCAGGCGAAATGCAGCCAGGCCAGCACGACGGCGACCAACGCCAGGTGCGTCGCCCAGATCCGGCGGGCCGCCGCCGCGCGAGGCGACGCCAGGCTCCGGGCCTCCCGGACGAGGAATGTCGCGATCTCGATCGGCGGGCCCAGCAGCAGCCGGCCCGCCAGGGTCGATCCGGCGAAGGCCGAGACCCGCGCCCAGCGCGAGGCCGAAGGCGGCAGGTAGCGCGACTCCGGATCGTGCTCGGGGCTCGTCAGGTCGTGGGTGGCGTGGTGGGCCAGGTGCGTGCGGCGATAGAGCGGGTAGGGCAGCCACAGCGACAGCGGCGCGGAGGCCAGGGCGTCGTTGACCCGTCGCCACGGGGTGGGGTGGCCGTGGATCGCCTCGTGCTGGAACGAGCCGTGCCAGGCCAGGATCCAGCCGCCCAGCGCCGCCAGCAGCGGCGTCGGGATCTTGGCGCTGGCCAGGGTGAGCATGATCCAGCCGCCATGGATGACGGCCCAGAGGATCAGGGTGGGAACTTCGAGACGGCTCGAGAGTGGGGGTGAATCGGGTCGGGGCGCCGACGACATCTATGCGACTTCCAACGAAGTGGGCAGGCGCGCCTGCCGGGGTGTGATGTCAAAAATCTACAAATTGAGTAGGAATTGGGTCGAGGGAGTTTTTCTGGCGATGCGTTCAGGCCCGGCGGACGCGAAGCCGCCTTGGCGAGGAGGGCCGCGTCGCCGTGAAGACGTCGCGCCTTCCACGCGTGGCGAGCTAAAATCCTATAAAACAAGTAGAAATATATATGCTGAGCGTTTCGCGGTGTTGGCGCGCGAGCCCTCAAAATGAGGAAATTTGAAACAAGTCCTTGGTCGAAATGAGTTTGTTTCGACTACCGGTGTCGAATTGAACCTCACTCCGACGATAGAAAAACTGGAGCGATAAGCGCCACGAGCGGCCTTAAGGCGGCCCCACTGTTTGTTTCTGGGGCTTACCGTTCATGTCCAAGTCGACGCTCGCGCTCGCCGCGCTCCTCGCTTCCGCCGCCATCCCGACCTTCGTCCAGGCCCAGGCCGCGAACGCGCCCGCCGACTCCTCCTCGACGGCGGTCGACGAGCTGGTCGTCACCGGCACCAACATCCGCGGCGCCTCCGCCAAGGGCTTCAACCCGGTGCAGGTGATCGGCATCGAGGAGGTGAAGACCTCGGGCAAGGTGACGGTCGCCGACCTGCTGCGCTCGATCTCGGCCAACACCGGCAACTCGACCAACGAGACCAGCAACAGCGGCTGGGCCTCGGGCTCGGCCGGCATCGGCCTGCGCGGTCTGTCGCAGAAGAATACCCTGGTGCTGCTGAACGGCCGCCGCGTCGCCAACTACGGCTTCCCGTCCAACGGCCTGTCGGACACCTTCGTCAACCTGAATGCCCTGCCTCTGGTGGCCGTGCAGCGCATGGAAGTGCTGAAGGACGGCGCTTCGGCCATCTACGGCTCCGACGCCGTGGCCGGCGTGGTCAACATCATCACTCGCCAGAACTTCCAGGGCCTCGAGGGCGGCGCCACCTACGGCACGTCGGGCGAGGGCGGCCTCGACACCTGGCGCGGCAAGCTGGTCGGCGGCTTCGGCGATCTCGACGAGGACCGCTTCAACGTGCTGTTCAGTGTCGAGGCCTACACCCGCGACCGCCTCGACCAGGACGAGCGCGACCTGACCAAGTCGGGCATCTATAGCGGCCAGCCCGGCGGCCGCTGGAACGGCTGGAGCGCCAAGGGCGCCCGCTTCCTGGTCAATGGCGCGTCGGTTCCGTTCCTCGACGCGGCCGGCAACTGCCCGACCGGCATGGTCCGCACCGCCAGCGCGCCGATCGACGGCCTGGCCGGCGAGACCTGCGCCATCAACCTGTCGCCCTACACCACGCTGATCCCGTCGACCGACCGCTACCAGGGCTATGTCAGCGGCACGTACCGCGTGACCGACAACGTCGAGCTCTTCGGCGAGGCGGTCTACAGCTACATCAAGGGCGCCTCGATCTTCGGCTCCAGCCCGTACTTCACCCTGGAGGGCGGCCGCTTCGCGCTGAACGCCGCCACGGGCCTGGCCGAGCCGGTCTCGAACCTGCTGCCGGCGGGCAACCCCTACAACCCCTACGGCGTGGCCGTGCCGATCGAGTACACCTTCTTCGACCTGGGCCAATCGCTGAAGACCAACGTCTCCAAGGCCTATCGCGTGGTCGGCGGCGTGCGCGGCAAGAACGAGCGGTTCGACTGGGAGTTCGCCGCCTTCGCCTCGGCCAGCGACGAGCGCGAGACGGTCGCGGCCGGCTTCGCCAACCGCTGGGCCCTGGCCGACGCCCTGGCCAACGGAACGCTGAACCTGCACCAGCCGGAAGACACCCCCAAGGCCGTGCTGGACGCCATCCGCCTCAGCACCGTGCGTCCGGCCAAGTCGGAGCTGTACGGCGCCGACTTCAAGGTCTCCGGCGAGCTGTTCCAGCTGCCGGCCGGTCCGGTCGGCTACGCGGCGGGCGTGGAGTACCGCAACGAGTCCCTGGTCTCGCGCAATCCCTGGCAGATCGACGCGGGCCTTCAGGTCCGTCCGGCCATCGCCGCCGTCGACGGCGAGCGCGAGGTGGTCGCCGGCTATGTCGAGGCCAACGTCCCGATCCTGTCGACCCTGGAGTTGCAGGTGGCCGGCCGCGGCGACCACTACAGCGACTTCGGCAGCGCCTTCTCGCCCAAGGCCGGGGTGCGCTGGCGTCCGAGCGACAAGGTGACCCTGCGGGCCTCGGCCTCGCGCGGCTTCCGCGCCCCGTCGCTGTCGGAGAACTCGGCTTCGACCAACATCTCCTACGGCACGGTGGTCGATCCCTACGATCCGGACCTGCCCGGTTCGCGCCAGAGCCCGACCTTCTTCACGGTCGGCAATACCGACCTCGACCCCGAGCGTACGCGCTCGTTCAACGTTGGCGCGGTGTTCACCCCGCTGCGCGGCAGCCTGATCAGCATCGACTGGTACAAGATCAAGCTCAGCAACCTGGTGGGCACGGGCAACACCACCTCGATCGTCCAGGGCAACAACCCCGCCGACGTGATCCGGGATTCCCGCGGCAAGCTGGTGGCCGTCTACAACCGCTACCAGAACCTCACCGAGCTCACGACCTCGGGCCTGGACATCGAACTGGGCCAGAAGCTGAGCACGGAGGCCTACGGCGACTTCACGGTGTCGACCGCCTATACCCACGTCTTCGACTATCGCCGGCCGGTCACGCCGGGCGGCGCCCTGGTCAACTACGCGGGCAACAACCGCGGCCCGGTGCTGCCGGCCGACAAGGCCACCACGCGCCTGGGCTGGAGGATCTCCGACCTCGACGCCAACCTGACCTGGTACCACACCAGCGGCTACGACCTGATCCCGACCGTCGCCGGCCAGAGCCGCGTCGACGCCTACGACCAGGTCGATCTCTATGTCGGCTGGTCGGGCTTCAAGAAGGTGACGATCTACGCCAAGGTCGAGAACGTCTTCGACGAGGCGCCGCCGCATGACGCCAACTTCCCCGGCATCCGCGCACCGTACGACTTCAGCCAGTACGACCTGCGTGGCCGCTACTTCCAAGTCGGCTTCGACTACCGCCTGTAAGCGTCCTCCGACCGAGTAGAAACATCATGTCCATCAAGTCCTGGATCCGGAGCGCCGCCCCTGCGGCGCTCCTCGCCGCCGCCGTGGCCGGCGCGACCCTTGTCGCGGCGCCGGCCGCCCTGGCCGCGCCGATCGGCTACTATTTCCCGCAGGCGGCCTCGGCCGACCTCGACCCCGCGATCCCGACTCCGGAGGCCTTCCTCGGCTATTCGATCGGCTCGCAGTATACCCGCCACGATCAGGTCGTGGCCTATCTGAAGGAACTCGACCGGCTCTCCGACCGGATCACGGTCGAGGAGATCGGCCGTACCTACGAGGGCCGTCCGCTGCTGGCGGTGATCGTCACCTCGCCGGCCAACCAGGGCCGCCTGGAGGAGCTGCGCAAGGCCCACGCCGCACTGGCCGATCCGTCGGCGCCGCAGCCCGACCCGGCCAAGACCCCGGTGGTGGTCGGCCTCTATTACGGCGTCCACGGCAACGAGACCTCCAGCGGCGAGGCCGCGCTGCTGACGGCCTATTACCTGGTCGCCGGCCGTTCGGCCGAGGTGACCGAGTGGCTGGACAAGGCCGTGATCCTGATCGATCCCGTCCAGAACCCCGACGGCCGCGACCGCGCCGCCAACTGGCACAATGCCTGGAAGAGCAACCCGCCGGTCTCCGACCCGCTCGACAAGGAGCATGTCGAGGCGTTCCCGATGGGGCGCACCAACCACTACTTCACCGACCTCAACCGCGACTGGCTGGCCATCACCCAGGCCGAGACCCGGGCCAAGCTGAAAGTCTTCCACCGCTGGCTGCCCAACGTGCAGATCGACTTCCACGAGATGGGGACGGGCAGCACCTATTATTTCGAGCCGTCGCCGGCCAGCATGGAAAGCCCGCTGCTGCCCAAGGCCTCGTACGAGTTCAACAAAGTGCTGGCCAGGTACCACGCCAAGTCGCTCGATGACCTGGGCTCGCTCTACTACACCGGCGAAAACTACGACAACTTCTCGGCCGTCTACGGCTCGACCTATCCCGACTTCCATGGCGGCGTCGGGGTTACGGTCGAGCAGGCCAGTTCGCGCGGCCTCGTGCAGGACGCGGCCGGCGGCAAGGTCGAGTTTCCGTTCACGATCCGCAACCAGGTGGCCACGGGCCTGGCCTCGGTGCGCGGCGCGGTGGCCGAGCGCGAGGGGCTGTTCAAGCTGCAGCGCGACACCTTCCGCACGGCGGTGGAGGAGGGGCGGCGCTACAAGTACGGAGCCTTCGTGTTTGGCGATCCGGCCGATCCCGGCCTGTCGCGGCAGACCCTCGACCTGCTGCTCCAGCATGGGATCGAGGTCCACGCCCTGGCCGCGCCGGTGACCATCGACGGCCAGGCCTACGCGCCGGGCAGCGCCTGGATCGTGCCCTCGGCCCAGCCGCAGTTCCGCCTCGTCCACTCGATCTTCGAGCCGACGCCGCCGACCAAGGGCGGCGTCTACGGCAGCACCTCCTACGCCATCGCGCCGGCCTACAACCTGGCTGTCGGCCGCCTGTCCAAGACGCCTGCGCTCGGCGCGGCGGTGACGCAGGTTCCGGCGGCGGTCGGCGGCGTGGTCGGTCGGGAGACCGCATACGCCTATGCCGTCGACTGGCGCGACCTCAACGCGCCCAAGGTGCTGTCGAGCCTGCTGCAGCGGGGCGTGAAGGTGCGCGCGGCGTTCGACCCGTTCACCGCCGGCGTGCAGGGCGGCCAGACGGCGTTCGGACGCGGAACCCTGGTGGTGACCACGGCCGGCCAGTCGCTTGCGGCGGCTGAGCTGCGGGCGGCGGTCGACAAGGCCTCGCGCGACGCCGGCGTCGTCGCCTACGCCCTGGCCTCGGGCCGCAGCCTGTCGGGCGTCGATCTGGGCAGCGAGAGCGTCCGCCCCCTGCGCACGCCGAGGATCGCCCTGGTCATGGGCGAGGGCGTCAACGCCACCGAGATCGGCTCGACCTGGTTCTCGCTCAGCGAGCGCCTGGGCTTCCCGGCCACCAAGCTCGACCCGGCCCAGCTGCGTCGCGCCCCCCTGGGCGGCTACACCAGCATCGTGCTGGCGGGCGGTCGCTACGACGACTGGAGCGAGGACACGGTCGCGGCCCTGCGCCGCTGGGTGCAGTCCGGCGGCTCGCTGGTGACCTTCGGCGCGGCCTCGAAATGGGCCGTGGCCAAGGGCCTGGCCGGTCCGCCGCCCAAGGCCGCCGAGCCCGAGGCGGCCAAGGCCGAGGAGCGGCAGGACTTCGCCCAGCGCCGCGACGCCCTGGCCGAGAAGCGCAGCGCCGGCAATGCCCTGTCGGCCGACGCCGACATCACCCACCCCCTGGCTTTCGGCCTGACCCGCCGGGCGCTGTTCGTGAACAAGGAGACCGACGTCACCCTGTCGCCGGTGGCGGACGCCTTCTCGAACGTGGTGCGGATCGACGCCCAGCCTGTGGTCAACGGCTACCTGCCCGAAACCCTGCGCAAGCAGGCGGCGGGGTCGGTCTGGGCGCAGGTGGCGCGCTCGGGCGAGGGCAACGTGGTGCTGTTCGCCGACGATCCGGCCCACCGCAAGTATTGGCTGGGGACCGAGCGCCTGCTCCTCAACAGCCTGTTCTTCGCCAACCAGCTGGCGCCGTCGGCCCGATGAGCGATGGCCTGGCGGGTCAGGCAGGAGGATAGGGCCCTTCAAGCTGGCGCGCGGCGCGGGGCGGGGCGGCGCGCTGCGCGTCAGCATGAAGGTCGATCGGATCACCGAAATTTCGTATGGCGTGGACGATCTCCGGCCTCGGCTCGCGGCAGGAAAGGCTGGCGTCCCTCGACCCCCTGCAGATGGCGGGGTCTGCCGAGCGTTGAACCTTGCGGTCCTTCTGGGTGGGTATGCAGACGGCTCCACCGCTGGCAGCGACCGGGTCGATGATGACCTGGGCGTCGTAGCCCCTGTCGGCCGCCGCGGCCTTGTTTCGATGCAGGCGCTTGTTGGCGTGGTGCGGCTGGCCTGACCGCACACAAACCGCCCCCGTCAAGAGCCGTTGACCAACTGCGGCGAGCATGCGTGGCCGCCGATCACCAATCGGTTGCATTCAAGCTTGACAATAAGTTCGGATCAATCGCCGGATGTATCGGCGCAGGTATGGGTTGTACCTGTCTCTGGGGGCTACATGTTCAATCGCGTTGTGGGGCGAGCGCTGATCGCAGCGCTCTGGTCGTGCTTGTCGTGCGTCGGTTTTGCCTATGCGCAATCCACCGTCACCTACACCTATGATGGTCTGGGTAGAGTGACCGGAGCGACCTACTCGGCAGGCGACGCCGTCTCCTACAGCTATGACGCGGCCGGCAATCGCACCCAGACGACGGCCACGCCGCCGGCGCCGGGCGTGTCGGCCAAGTCGATCGCCACCGCTTATGGAGCGCCGGGTTCGGTCAACCTGGCCCCCTCGGGCGTCTGGACCGGGATCACCTTTCCGGCGGCCCCCGCCAAGGGAACGCTGAGCCTGGCGGGCTCGACCGTGACCTACACGCCCAACGCCGGAACCTACGGCGCCGACAGCTTCACCTTCCGGGCCACCGGGCCAGGCGGAGCGAGCGGCGTGGCGACGGTTTCCGTGACCGTGGCCGTGCCCGCCGCGCCCACGGTGTCGGCCAAGGCGCTCTCGAGCGGCTACAACACCTCGGGCGCGGTCGACCTCGCGCCGTCGGGCGTGTGGAGTGCGATCGGCTTCCCGGCGGCGCCGGGCAAGGGCACGCTGAGCCTGTCGGGCTCGACCGTGACCTATACGCCCAACGCCGGAACTTACGGCGCCGACAGCTTCACCTTCAACGCCACGGGACCGGGGGGAACCAGCAGCGCCGCCACGGTCAGCGTCACGGTCGCCAACCCGCCCGCGCCGACGGTGTCGGCCAAGTCGATCTCGACCGGCTACAACGCCGCGGGCTCGGTGAATCTGGCGCCAGCCGGCGTGTGGAGCTCGATCGCCTTCCCCGCCGGGCCGACCAAGGGAACGCTGAGCCTGTCGGGCTCGACCGTGACCTATACGCCCAACAACGGAACCTACGGGACCGACAGCTTCACCTTCACGGCTTCCGGTCCGGGTGGGACCAGCAGCGCCGCGACGGTCAGCGTCACCGTGGCCAATCCCGCCGCGCCGGTGGTCGGGAACAAGTCGCTGTCCGCCGGCTACAACGCCGCCGGGGCGGTCGATCTGGCGCCGTCGGGCGTGTGGAGTTCGATCAGCTTCCCGGCCGGTCCGGCCAAGGGCGCGTTGAGCCTGTCGGGCTCGACCGTGACCTACACGCCCAACAATGGAGCCTACGGCGCCGACAGCTTCACCTTCCAGGCCAGCGGTCCGGGCGGCACCAGCGGTCAGGCCACGGTCAACGTCACGATCGCCAATCCGCCGGCGCCGACGGTGTCGGCCAAGTCGCTCTCGACCGGCTACAACGCCGCGGGCGCGGTCAACCTCGCGCCGTCGGGCGTGTGGAGCTCGATCGGCTTTCCGGCGGCGCCGGGCAAGGGCACGCTGAGCCTGTCGGGCTCGACCGTGACCTATACGCCCAACGCCGGAACCTATGGGGCCGACAGCTTCACCTTCAACGCCTCCGGTCCGGGCGGAACCAGCGCCGCGGCCAGCGTCAGCGTCAGCGTCGGCCTGCCGCCGGCGCCGGTGGTGTCGAACAAGGTGCTGTCGACGGGCTACGGGGCGTCCGGTTCGGCCGATCTGGCGCCGTCGGGGGTGTGGAGCTCGATCGGCTTCCCGAACGCCCCGTCGAAGGGAACGCTGAGCCTGTCGGGCTCGACGGTGACCTATACGCCCAACGGCGGCACCTACGGGTCCGACAGCTTCACCTTCACGGCCTCGGGGCCGGGCGGGACCAGCAGCGTCGGCACGGTCAGCGTCACGATCGGCAATCCGCCGGCGCCGGTGGTGTCGAACAAGGTGCTGTCGACGGGTTACGGGGCGTCTGGTTCGGCCGATCTGGCGCCGTCGGGCGTGTGGAGTTCCATCGGCTTCCCGAACGCCCCGTCGAAGGGCACGCTGAGCCTTTCGGGCTCGACCGTAACCTACACGCCGAACGGCGGGGCCTACGGCGCCGACAGCTTCACATTCCAGGCCAGCGGACCGGGCGGGGGCAGCAGCGTTGGCACGGTCAGCGTGGCGATCGGCAATCCGCCGGCGCCCTCGGTGTCGAACCGGTCCATCTCGACCGCTCACAACGCCGCGGGCGCGGTCGACTTGGCGCCGTCGGGGGTCTGGAGCTCGATCGGCTTCCCGAGCGGTCCGTCCAAGGGGACGCTGAGCCTGTCGGGCTCGGTGGTGACCTACACGCCCAACACCGGGACCTACGGCGCCGACAGCTTCACCTTCGCGGCCTCTGGTCCCGGCGGAACCAGCGCCGCGGCCACGGTCAATGTCAGCGTCGCCAATCCGCCCAACCGTGCGCCGGTGGCTGAGAACGACTTCGAGACCTTCTACGCAGACCAGCCGGTGACCCTGTGGCCGTTGCAGAACGACTCTGATCCCGACGGCGATCCGCTGACCATCGTGGCGATCACCCAGCCGGGCAACGGCGTCACGGCGAGCTTCACCGGGAACACCATATCGCTCAACCGCATCGTCTCGGGGACCATCGTGGTCACCTACACGATCTCGGACGGTCAGGGGCACACCGCCCAGGCGAACTTCTTCATCACCGGCAACCTCGGGACGCCGGAATGGTGACGGCGCCTCCGTCCTCCGCCGATCCCGGGGCCTCGTGCCCGGGGCGCCTCGGCGCGATCCGCGCCGCCTTTGTCTCGAAGCTTTCCATCCCACAGGGACCAACGATGCCCGTGTTCGCTTCCCGCGCTTTCTGGATGTCCTCGTCGTGCTGGACGCGCGGCCTGATAGGCTCGGGTCTGGCGCTCGCCATTGCGGCGGCCGTCGGCGGAACCGCCTACGCCCAGGCTACGACGACCCTGCCGTCGATGCGCTTCGTCCGCGGCGAACTGGTCTCGCCCAGCGCCGCGATCGGTTACTACGGCGCGGCGACCACCCGCAGTTCCAGCTTCACTGGCGTCAGCGGGTTCGAGGGACGGCCGCCCGAGGTGGTGGAACTGGCTCGAGCGCTGAAAGGCGACGAGACCGATCAGGGCAAGATCGCCGACCTGATCCTCGAGCACGTGCGCAACAGCGCCGACACCGCCTTCACCTTCGGGCTGAGCAAGGGGCCGCTCGGGGTCATCGTCGACAAGTCGGGCACCCCGTTCGACCAGGCCGCGCTGGTCGTCGAACTGGCCCGGCAGTCTGGCCTCAACGCACGCTATCGCGTTGGGCAGGTCCGTCTCACGGCCGCCCAGTTCGCGGACTGGACCGGCGTCGGCGACCGCCAGGCCGCTTGCCGCTTCCTGGCCAACGGCGGCATCCCGGCGAGTTTCCCCGAGGCGACGCCGGCCGACTGCTCGTCCGGCGGGACCTTCTCAACGGTGACCCTGCTGCACGCTTGGGCCGAGGTTGAGGTCGGCGGGGTCTGGCGAACGCTGGATCCCAGCTTCAAGTCTCTCAAGACCGCGCCGACCCGCGACTTGACGGCCATGGGCGGTTTCAGTTCGGGGGCTGCGGCCACGGCCGCAGCTTCCGGCCTGCAGACGGGAACCCAATCAGGCGCGCCTTTCATTCGCAACATCGCCACCGAGCAACTCGACGCGCAGCTTTCCGCGCGCAGCGTGCAACTGCTCAATGCGATCCGGACGGATGCGGCGACGGATAATCTGGGCGCTCTGATCGGGCGCCCAGGATACGTGGAAACCTATGTCGGGTCGTCTCAATGGTCTTCAGCGCCGGCCTATGTCGTCACCGACGCCGGACAGGTTTTCAGCGGAGATCTGCCCGACCAGTACCGCACGAAGCTGCATGTCCGTATCGAGTTCTGGATCTACCCGAATCCTCCGGCCACGGGGCCCGCGCCTTTGGAGCGGCAGCTCTATATGGATGAGGCCTATGGCCGTCGTCTGGAGATAGACACCGGCTTCGACGACAGCCTGACGAGCTATCACAAGGATCGCGTCTCCATTGAGCTCGATGACGTGGCCTTGGCCACTTGGAGTCGCGAATGCCCGGGCTATGCCAATGGCTGCACTCCTGGCTTCGATGGGGTGCTGCAACTGGCGATCGACCACCCCTACGTCTCCGGAGGCGGAACGTTTGCCGACCAGACCATCCGGAAGCACGTCGGGCTGACGGTCCCGGTGGCCATCGTCGCGGGCCTTGGCGAGGCGTCCGACGCGCTAGCGGCCAAATGGGGCGGCGAGCGCGCTGAGGATGAGCTACTTCCTCGACAGCAGGGTCTTTACACATGTCCCGACGGTCAGGAATACAAGTGCCATCCCATGTTCCGCAGCTCGGCCGGCGACATGACGCGGCAGAAACTCGCTGCGAACTGGCTGGCTCAGACATCCAAGGCGCTCGGCATGCATGCCCAGTTGGGCGCCGTCGCCGCACAGCATCACCATTCGATCGGCGTGGTCGCCTGGCGCTACAAGGTGGAGTCGCGAACCGATCTGACACTGGTCAATAATGTTCCGCAGATCGGCGACTGGGACATCGTCGATCAGCTGACCAGTCTCGACATCGACACCGTGGTCAGCGTGGCCAGCAAAACGAACGACGCCAACCGGGCGAAGGCCGTGTCGCGCGCCTTCGCCGCCACCGCCGCGACTCTGGAAGGGGCCTTGGTCGAGCAGACCATGGATCTGCCCGACGGCGCTTCCACCGCCGCGCGGTTCGGATGGGGCAACCGACCCGACGAGGATGACTGCCAAGCCGGTCCCCGCCGCTTCTATGACTATGCTGCGGCGTCCGCGAGCGTGTGGCCTGGGCTGATGGAGTTCGAGGGGCGCGTCAGCGGCTGTGCGCAGGCCAACCCCAATGTCAGCGCTATTACAGTGACCAATGCTCTGGATCGCCTGACCTCCGCTGTTGATCGCTACACGTCCGCCGGCTTCCAGAACGTCATATCGTCGTCGGAATCCTTCTTGGGTCCTGGCTATCGGATAGGCGCCGAGTTGAAGCCGGCTTGCAGCGAGTACTGGGGCTGCACCCCGACGGGCTATGACCAATCTCGTCAGCGCGGCGCGGCGCTTGTCGCCTCGAAGTACGACGCCAGCGGCAATGTGCTCGAGATCGCTCACGCGATCGTCGACTACACGGGGCTGACCAAGGGCGGCGCCGGTAAGGAAGTCGACAAGATCGGCGCCTATGACATCAACAAGGCCGCCGACGTCCTGAAGGATCGCTTCGTCGACCGAAGCGCGGCGCTTGGCGTCGATCTGAAGTCCGGCCTGGCCGGTTACTCCACGCCGGTCCTCGCAAACGTAGGGGGAGCCGCTCCTTACGGCCTGGAGTACAAGCTGACCTACAAGGCTGGCGCGCCGTGCATCGGCCAGACCGGACCTTGCACGGGCCCCACGGCAGGGGGGTGGGTCTCCAACTGGGAGATCCATTTCAGCGTTTCGGCCAGCGCCGCCGAGGCGCTGGGGGCGAGCACGGCCCAAGCCGCTCCAGCCAGCCTGGCGGCGTTCTGGTCGATGCAGGACATCTACGCCAGTACGACGCTGAGCGAGCTCCAGAAAGACGTCTACGCGACCCTCGCGGCGGACTGGTGGCGTCGGCAGATGGTTGGCAACGTGGCGACCGTAACCCGCGCTGGGAACGGTCTGCAGTTCATCAAGCTGGCGGACGGGAACTGGTTTGCCCCCACAAGTCCGGCGACGCGCTTGTTGCAGTCGGGCGCCGTGCACAAGATCCGGGACCAATGCGGGTCGATGTGGCCTACCCGTCGTTGGAACTGGCTGAACACTTCCTTCGTGGTTCGCGGCGGCGGTGGTGACGATCTTGCCTTCACCCCTTGGCAGACGAACTACAACGCGCCGGACGTCTGCTCCTTCACCTATGGCTTCAAGCCGACGACCTGGACCTGGCCAAAGGGCGTTTCCTACACGTTCCAGACCGACGGTTTTGGCAAGGTCACGGGGGTCAGCAACAATCTAGGCCGTTCCGCGACCCTGAGTTACCTGGACTTTGTCAGCGGCGGCCAGACCGCTTCGCCGGTCGTGAACGCCGCAGGGCAGGCCACGCGAGTCGATCTCCTCAATCCAACGCCGCGTTCCGCCAGCGTGCGTCCCGTGCCTTTCCAGCGCGTGGGGACGATCTACGCGCCGGTCGATTCCGCTTCGCAGCTGGCCCAGGCACGGCCGAGCCTGTCCTACACCTATGACGCTGTCGGCAGGGTGCGTGAGGCCCGGGACGGCGTGGCCATCGAGAACGGCTTGACGCCGCATCGGTTTTTCTTCGCCGAGGGGGTGCGCAGCCAGCGTGTGGATCCACTGGGCGGGCGCTTCACGGCGTACTTCGACCAGGATGGCGACAGGGTTCGCCTGGTCGATGAACTGGGGCGGTTGAGCCTGGCTGACTATGACGGTCGCCACCGCGTCGTCACTCGCACCTATCCGGAAGGGGATGTCGATCAGTTCCAGTATGATGACCGTGACAACGTCATCAAGCTGACCAAGACGCCCAAGCTGGGGTCGGGTCTTGCCGCGCTCGTCGCCGAAGCGGGCTATCACCCGACCTGGAACAAGCCCGCCTGGGTCAGGGACGCCAACGGCCACCAGACCGACATCACCTATGTGTCCTCGGGCGCAGGCCTTGGAGAGGTGCTGACGGTCGAGCAGCCGGCTGTGACGGGCGGACGGCCCACATGGCGTTATGAGTACGACGCCTACGGACAGCTGACCAAAGCTACGGATCCCACTGGGCTCGTCACGCAGACCAGCTACGACGCCCAAGGCAACGCGAAGACTTCCGCCATCGATCCGTCGGGGGTTAACGCTCAGACATGCAGGACCTATGACGCGGTTGGCAACGTCGTGTCCGAGAGGGATCCTCGCGCCGGGATCTGCCCATGATCCGGCCGAATTGCGGGTGTCGCGGGTTCAGTTTGCGTTTTGGGGTTAGTCTGGCGGCGCTGGGTGTCGCGCTGGCGGGCGGGCCGGTTTGGTCGCAGGCGCTGAGCGGCGCGGACTACACGACCTATTTCCAGTACGACGCCATGCGGCGTCCGGTCCTGAAGATCGGTCCGGATCCGGATGGGTCGGGACCGCTGAAGCGAGTGGCCGAAAAGACGACCTACGACGCCTCGGGCCGGGTGGTGCGGGTTGAGCTCGGGGTGGTGAGCGACGCGTCGGGCTCGGACTTCACGGTCAGTCAGACGACGCGGACCCGCTACGACGCCTCTGGCAATCGGACCCAGGTCTGGGCCAATCCCGGCACGAGCGCGGCGAGCCTGACCCAGACCCGTTACGATGGGTTGAACCGTGCGATCTGCACCGTCACCCGGATGAACGCGACGGCGTTCGCCAGCCTCTACGACGCGGGCGAGCGCCCCGACGCCTGCGCCTTGACGGCGCAGGGCGGGCAGGGGCCCGATCGGGTGTCCAAGACCGAGTTCGACGCGGCGGGCCAGACGCTCAAGACGATGCAGGCGGTAGGACTGGCCGAGCAGCGGACCTACGCGACCTGGACCTATACGGCCAACGGCAAGCAGCAGACGATCACCGACGCCAACGGCAACAAGACCACCCTGGCCTATGACGGCTTCGACCGGCTGAAGTACCAGTACTTCCCTTCGCCGACCCGGGGATCGGGCGTGTCGAGCACCACCGACTACGAGGAGTACGGCTACGACGCCAACGGCAACCGCGTCGGCTGGCGGCGGCGCGACACGACGATCACCGGATACGGCTACGACGCGCTGAACCGGATGACGGCCAAGGAAGGCCCGGGCTTTGCGACGGTGAACTATGTCTACGACCTGAGCGGGCGGCCCACCTCGGTCCACTTCCACGCCTCGGGGCAAGGCGTCGCCTACGGTTACGACACGGCTGGGCGGCAGACGGGCGAGACGACTTTCGGCCGGGCCTTGACCTACGAGTACGACAAGGCCGGCAACCGCACGGTGATGCGCTGGCCCGATGGCTATTACGTCGTCAATGCCTTGGACGGAGCCGGTCGGCTGAAGTCGGTGGCGCTGACGACAAACACGCCGTTCGTGACCTACGGCTTCGACAACCAGGGACGAAGAACCTCGGCCAGCCTCTTCAACGGCGCGACGTCGAGCTGGGGGTACGATGCGGGCGACCGGCTGACCAGCCTGGCCCACGACCTGCCCGGAACGGCCCAGGACGTCAGCTTCGGCTTCGCCTACAACCCGGCGGGCCAGGCCACCAGCCAGTCGACCTCCAACAGCGCCTATGCCTGGAACGCGCCGACGGTCGGCCTGGCGGCGACGGCCGACGGCCTCAATCGCGACGCGGCCATCGCCGCGGCGGGCGGCTACGGGCTCAAGCAGAACCTGATCAACGACGGGGCCGGGCGTGCGTTCGGCTACGACGGCGAAAGCCGGCTGATCCGGATGAACGGTCCGGCGACCGCGGAGCTGGAATACGATCCGCTGGGGCGGCTTTCGAAGACCACGATCAACGGGGCCGTCACCCAGTTCCTATACGCTGGCGACAAGCTGGTGGCCGAGTATGACGGCGCGGGCGCGGTGCTGCGCCGCTATGCGCCCAGCTACGGCGTCGACGAAGCGATCGTATGGTGGGAGGGCGCGGACAATCTCACGCCCCGCAGCCTGCACACCGACCGCCAAGGATCGGTGATCGCCGCGGCCAACTACGGCTCGGCGCAGGTCTACACCTACGGGCCCTATGGCGAGCCCGGTGACAACTGGAGCGTCGGCAGCCGCTTCCGCTACACCGGCCAGATCGCCCTGCAGGAGTTGAGGCTCTATCACTACAAGGCCCGCGCCTACGACCCGGCCCGCGGCTGGTTCCTGCAGACCGACCCCATCGGCTACAAGGACGACCTAAACCTCTATGCCTACACCGGCGGTGATCCGCTGAACGCGCACGATCCGAGCGGTCGTGAAGCAGCCAGGCATTGGCCTGGGCCGGAGCTCGCGCAAGGAAACATGCGACCGGTGTTGCGCGGTTCGCAGCCTTTCGTCCCGCCATCAAAGCAACAAGCTAGGCCGTCGTCGCCTGCTTGGCCTGTCTCTCCGGACAGGAGGGGGAACGTCGTGGTGACCAGTCCATACGGTCCTCGGGTGGCGCCCTCGCCTGGCGCTTCCGATCCCCATACGGGGACCGATTTCCGTAATCCCAAGGGCGGAGACGTTTTTGCGACCCAGGATGGCGTTGTCTCCAAGGTCGGACCTGGCGCGGGTGGAAATCAGATCATCATCAGCAACGACGATGGAACGACCAGTGGCTATGCGCACACGGGGGCTGCCGGAGGGATCGTACCGGGAGCGGTTGTCGAGCAAGGTCAGCAGATCGGCACGTCTGATGGCTCGGGCACCAAAAATCCGCATACCCACTACACTTTCAAGGATACGAACGGAGATCGTCAGGACCCGATGGCGTCGCAGTTCAAGGACAAGCCGGGCGGGTGTGTGAAAGGAACAGCGGGATGCCCCTAGGACATGAAATGAATAGTCTTCTTCGTGGCGCCTTCGCAGGCTTGTTCATTATCGCTGTTCCAGCGTGCGGCGGATCCGTTGCTGACGATGCAGGCGTGGCAAAAGCGGAGAAGAAGGTCACTGCCACTGCGCAGACTGATTTTGATTTGAATGCGCGAAAATTCCTGAAGCATCTTGCGGACAGGGATTACGACGCTCTGTCCAGTTATGACAAAAATATTCAATCGGACGCCGAGACGCGCAAGCGTGTTCGAGATTATCTGGACGGTAAGTTGTCCAGGATTGTTGATGGTGGTGATGTAAAATTCAAGAAGTGGGGCGGGGATTCGATTAATTTCAACGTAATTTATTATGACGCGGGTTTTGAGGGGGAGGTTTCTGGCTCAAATACAAAAGCAATGAGAGGAGCTTATTTAGAAAAATACTTCATATGTGAATTTTCTGTCGTTGGCGGTCAGTGGCGACTCAGAAATGGATTCTGCATGGATGAGGCGGGCGATCCGTACGGCGAAGAGCCCGATGTCTGAAGTGACGGCGTCTGCGGGAGAAATCATTCACGCGGATCCGAGGATCGCGCGGGGTTCGCGCGAGTTTGCGCTCCCCCCAGCGGCGCAGGTCGCGGAGGCGCCGAGTGCCGCCTTCGACCGCGCTGCGTTAGGCCGGGCCAACGGGCGCGAAAGGCTTCCGATGGGGGCGATGGAATTGGGGCATGCCTGTAATGCTAGGGAAGACGTTGGGGTCAAACCGCGGGTTCAGTTTGCGTTTTGGGGTTAGTCTGGCGGCGCTGGGTGTCGCGCTGGCGGGCGGGCCGGTTTGGTCGCAGGCGCTGAGCGGCGCGGACTACACGACCTATTTCCAGTACGACGCCATGCGACGCCCGGTCCTGAAGATCGGTCCGGATCCGGATGGGTCGGGACCGCTGAAGCGAGTGGCCGAAAAGACGACCTACGACGTTTCGGGCCGGGTGGTGCGGGTTGAGCTCGGGGTGGTGAGCGACGCGTCGGGCTCGGACTTCACGGTCAGTCAGACGACGCGGACCCGCTACGACGCCTCTGGCAATCGGACCCAGGTCTGGGCCAATCCCGGCACGAGCGCGGCGAGCCTGACCCAGACCCGTTACGATGGGTTGAACCGTGCGATCTGCACCGTCACCCGGATGAACGCGACGGCGTTCGCCAGCCTCTACGACGCGGGCGAGCGCCCCGACGCCTGCGCCTTGACGGCGCAGGGCGGGCAGGGGCCCGATCGGGTGTCCAAGACCGAGTTCGACGCGGCGGGCCAGACGCTCAAGACGATGCAGGCGGTAGGGCTGGCCGAGCAGCGGACCTACGCGACCTGGACCTATACGGCCAACGGCAAGCAGCAGACGATCACCGACGCCAACGGCAACAAGACCACCCTGGCCTATGACGGCTTCGACCGGCTGAAGTACCAGTACTTCCCTTCGCCGACCCGGGGATCGGGCGTGTCGAGCACCACCGACTACGAGGAGTACGGCTACGACGCCAACGGCAACCGCGTCGGCTGGCGGCGGCGCGACACGACGATCACCGGATACGGCTACGACGCGCTGAACCGGATGACGGCCAAGGAAGGCCCGGGCTTTGCGACGGTGAACTATGTCTACGACCTGAGCGGGCGGCCCACCTCGGTCCACTTCCACGCCTCGGGGCAAGGCGTCGCCTACGGTTACGACACGGCTGGGCGGCAGACGGGCGAGACGACTTTCGGCCGGGCCTTGACCTACGAGTACGACAAGGCCGGCAACCGCACGGTGATGCGCTGGCCCGATGGCTATTACGTCGTCAATGCCTTGGACGGAGCCGGTCGGCTGAAGTCGGTGGCGCTGACGACAAACACGCCGTTCGTGACCTACGGCTTCGACAACCAGGGACGAAGAACCTCGGCCAGCCTCTTCAACGGCGCGACGTCGAGCTGGGGGTACGATGCGGGCGACCGGCTGACCAGCCTGGCCCACGACCTGCCCGGAACGGCCCAGGACGTCAGCTTCGGCTTCGCCTACAACCCGGCGGGCCAGGCCACCAGCCAGTCGACGTCCAACAGCGCCTATGCCTGGAACGCGCCGACGGTCGGCCTGGCGGCGACGGCCGACGGCCTCAATCGCGACGCGGCCATCGCCGCGGCGGGCGGCTATGGGCTCAAGCAGAACCTGATCAACGACGGGGCCGGGCGTGCGTTCGGCTACGACGGCGAAAGCCGGCTGATCCGGATGAACGGTCCGGCGACCGCGGAGCTGGAATACGATCCGCTGGGGCGGCTTTCGAAGACCACGATCAACGGGGCCGTCACCCAGTTTCTATACGCTGGCGACAAGCTGGTGGCCGAGTATGACGGCGCGGGAACGGTGCTGCGCCGCTATGCGCCCAGCTACGGCGTCGACGAGGCGATCGTATGGTGGGAGGGCGCGGACAATCTCACGCCTCGCAGCCTGCACACCGACCGCCAAGGATCGGTGATCGCCGCGGCCAACTACGGCTCGGCGCAGGTCTACACCTACGGTCCCTATGGCGAGCCCGGCGACAACTGGAGCGTCGGCAGCCGCTTCCGCTACACCGGCCAGATCGCCCTGCAGGAGTTGAGGCTCTATCACTACAAGGCCCGCGCCTACGACCCGGCCCGCGGCTGGTTCCTGCAGACCGACCCCATCGGCTACAAGGACGACCTAAACCTCTATGCCTACACCGGCGGTGATCCGCTGAACAAAACCGACCCTACGGGCAATTGCAGGACCCGCGACAAGGAAGGTGAGTGCCAGGTGACAAACACTGCGGGGGAGGAGGGAGACAAGGCGGCGAAAGACCTTCAAGCGCAGGTTCGACGTGTCGACCATGCGATCCGCTCGCTCGACCCGAAGGCCAAGCTCACCGTTAGCATCGGCGGCGGCAAGCCCCGTGAAATGAGCGGAGCACAGGTCAAGAGGGCCTGGGCGAAGACGGATTGGGCTGTGGTTCCGAACGGGACCAAGATCAATGACTATGGCGCGGGGATAGATAGAAACGGGCAGTTCAGGGGCACGCCGAGCTATCTGGAGTCATTCCGCGACAGCGCCACACGTTGGCAGCGCGACGCGGATGAGGCGACCCGTTCGGTTGTCATCCATGATTTCGGGCACAGGACGCGGATTGGCGAGGCGATCGCTCGGATGTATCCGTGGAATACGCAGTTCGATAACCAAGAAAAAGCGACCAGCAAACTTGGCAAGGCAATAGGCGAAACAATCGGGGAAACATTCAATTGCGCAACTTTCGACCTAGGCTGTTGATCGCCGTTGCTTTCATGGCCGTTTTTGCGAACGGGTGTGCGGCGCAGGTTAAGCCTCCGGCGCAGGCCGGCGGGGTCGCGCGTGTGTTGCGCCTCGACCTGAAAAACGGAATTGCGAGGTCGCCGGAGTGGACTGTGCGCACGAGCGATTGCTCAAACTCGGCCTTCTCCTGTCTCCTCGTGCCGGGACACATGGTGCTGGCGTTCCCTCGCTCATGTTCCCGCAACACGGCCGATCTGCCAGCGCCCTCCGAAGTCGGGACGCTGGCGATGGTGGCCCCATCGGCGCACCTGGCCCCGCCTGCGGGATCTTACGTTGCGAGTTCCTTTCCTGAAGTGCTCCTGCGATTTGATCGGCAGAGAGGCGTCTTTGAGGCGCGGCGTTTGAAGAAGGGGCCCTCCGACCCCGAGTTCGATCCGAATGAATACAGCGAGCGCTTCGATATCCAATTGGAAGGCGGGGGGGCTCTTTTCGCTTGTCCCTGACGCACGTTCGTTGCTGACGCCTCGGCGGGGAGCGCTGCGGCGAATATCAGGCGGCCGGGAAGTCGACCCTGTGTGCTTGTCTGGTGAGCGCTTGTGACCCAGTGTACGGCAAGCAGGCGCTGAGCGCGGCGATCGCGCGGGCCTCGGCGACAAGGCGTGCTTCGCCCGGCGGACCGCTTTCGGGGCGAACGATGCGGGGTGGGGCGGCCATCAGGCCGCGGTGATCGAGCGTCACTTCCAACTGCACGGGCACGGTCGACCGGCCAGGCAACTGCTTCCAGCAAGGCTCGACGAAACCGAACAGTCCTCCGCCGCCGGCGCCCTTGCCCTTGGTGGGCGAGGCTGAGCGCGGGCCGGCCGCGGGCTTGGCGGCGGCCTGGCCGGTTTCGCGGCCCGCGCCTTCACCGCCGCGATCGTCTTGTCCCTTGCCGCGCCCCTCACCCTGCTGGTCGCCCCGGCTCTGGCGGGTGCGGGAGGCTTCGACCGCCTCGAACAGACTGCGGGCCGAACTGCGCGGTTGGGCGGCCTGGGTGACGGGGATGGCGATCTCCGGATCGGCTTGGCGCAGCCTGGTCAGAAGCTGGGCGATCTGGGCCGACTGCTCCCGCGCCGGATCAGGCTGCTCCTCGCCGGCGCGGCCTGACAGTTCGATGGCCACATACGGCTCGACGGCGCCGACCGTCTCGCCGCCGCCGGCCATGGGCAGATCACCGCCGGCCTGACCGAACATCGCCAGCAGCAGGAGTACGTGGAGCGCAGCTGACGCGGCGAGCGCGGCTGTCTGCCGATTGCGTCGTGAAGCGAGACTGGGAGGCAAGTTCGAGTAACCGCTGGTTGCGCTCTGCGCTTACATGATGGAGTGAAGCTTCGGAAGGCCTTGAGCGGGAGCGGGCGCGTCGGGGGCGATACGGGCCGGGGTGAGGATTTGTTCTGGTGACCGCCTCCGCGGTCCGCGCGGCGATGCGGATTTCGCGGCCGTCGATGCTTTTGTGGCGTTCGTGGCGTTCTCGATCTGCCTCGGCTTGGCCTTGTTCGCGGCGAATGTGTCGCGCCGCCCGTCCGAGGTGGCGGCCGAGTCGAGCCGGTTCCCATATGCTTCTTGCCTATCTGGTCCAACCCGCCTCGGCCTAGGCTAGTGCGCCAAAGGGGGGGGCTCGAGTGGATGGCCTGCCCGGTCATGATCTTGCTGCCAGGTGGTATGGTCGGGCTGCGGCTGCCCCTGGCATTGCGGAGCTTGGTTAGGCGACTCTGCGCTAACTTTTTTGAGGGGCGGCGTTTTCCACGGAAGTGCCAGCTGATGATGCCGATGCATCAGGGTGGCCTCAATCAACCTTGACTAGGCGCTGGCTAGGCGTCTCTGCTCATCGACGGTGAGGTTGTGGCTCTTCACGGGGCGGCCCATCCATCAAAAATGGAACAAAAATGCTCAAAAAGAAAATCGGCATCGTGTCGATCTCGTTTGCCTTGGCGCTCGCCGCGCCAGCCTCCGCCAACTCGCCGGACAATACAGCGCAGGCCGTTATTTCTAGTATCAATGCCCGGGATCTTGGATTTGACTTCTATATAATCGGAACGACAAATCCAATGAATTGTAGCAGGCCGGAGTTGTTTCGAATTTCGAATTCCATGTCGAATAGGGATGCCATGGTGTCTCTCCTGATCACCGCTTTCACAACTCAAAGATCTGTATCGGTATATGCGTATTCTTGTGACTCTGATGGGGCGTCCCTGGTGGCCGGCGTAAGGGTGTACTAGGTATTTTTGTATTTGAGGCTGATGTTTCGGTGGGTGAGATTTGGGAAGTTTCGTGAGTGTGTTTTTTAGAGCGAATTTCGCGATTGCAATCGTTTTGATGGTTTCGTCAGGCGGGGTGGCAATTGCTGATCCGGTAGAAGTTGAATACACGTACGATGCGCTAGGTAGGGTGATAAAGGTCACTCAGAGCGATGGGCAGTTGGTGACCTATACGTATGACAAAGCTGGAAATCGCACATCACACCAGGTGAGTGGTGGGAGGAGGGGTAAAGTTGTCGCTTTGCCGCTCTTGGGCGGTCTTGTTCTGCCGATTAGGTGACGGCAATTTTTCGATTGATCATATGTAATATGCATGATTGTGGTCTTTCGTTGAGGAATAATGCTAAATTTTATATCGGTTACACGAGCGCTTGTTGAGCATCTGGAGTGTTCTGTCAGTATTCGGCGTCGACTACTATATAGTGATAAGATAAAAGTGATGCTTTGAGCTGGTGAGGCCTCTCGGGCCGAGCTCGCGACAACGGTTGCGGATGCCGTCGCGTTGGACGCTCTCCTGAACCGGCCCACAGATTTCCCCGCCCTGGTCCGGCTGGCGATCGGCCATGCCGTCGCCAGCCGGAGTCAACTCTGTCTGTCTCCGCGCGAAGAGATGTGTCGCCGGACGATGGCATCGGGGCCGGGCGGCCCCGATCGCCGATGCGGCCCACGCCACCACGTCCGTCGGCGTCGCCGTTGAGCCGTTCGCGGCGTGAGGCAAAGCACTGGCGGGTGACGATGCTGTTGCCACGAGGGGGGGGCTTGGTTGGGCGCGCCCCGATGAAGTAGGTCAGCGCTCAAGGCGTCCAGAAGCGGCTCGCGGTGATCCTTGTGAGGACGTCCTGAAGCGAGACTGGGAAGCAAGTTCGAGTAACCGCTGGTTGCGCTCTGCGCTTGTATGATAGAGCGAAGCTTCGGAAGGCCTTGAGCGGGAGCGGGCGCGTCGGGGGCGATGCGGGCCGGGAGTAAGATTCGTTTTCGTAGCAATCATTGCGGCCCGCACGCCGAGGCGGGGTTCGCCGCCGTCGACGCTCTTGTGGCGCTCGTCGTGCTGTCGACCTGTCTTGGGTTGACCCTGGCCGCCGCCCACGCCTCGCGCCGCGCCGGCGACGCCGCCGCCGAATTCGCCCAGGCCCAGGCGCTGCTCCGCTATCTGGTCCAGACGGCGCCGGCCATACCTGGCCGAGCCGAGGGGCGCAGCGGGGTCCTGGCCTGGACGCGCGAGGTTGCGCCTCTGGGCGGCCCCGCCATGCGTCCTCGGATTTGCCGGGTTAAGGTGGCGCTGCGCGGCGGCAAGAGCCACCGACGTTACCAGATCGCCACGGACCGCGCCTGCCCGGAGGCGGCGTGATGTCCGATGACGGCTACACCCTCGCCGAGGCCCTGGCGGCGATCGTGATGATCGGCCTGGCTATCGGGGGGCTCGCCCAGGCGGCCCATGTCATCGGCCGCCTGCAGGAGCGGTCGGCGGCCGGCGTCCAGGCCCAGGCCCGGAGTCTGGCGCTGCAGCAGGGGCTGGACCGCCACCTGCAGGCTATCGAGCCGGTCTGGTCCGATCGCGGCGGCGCGCAGACGTCCAGCCGTTCGGCCGTGCTGCCCTGCGGCCATGGCGCGACGTGCCGGCTGGATCTCGAGCGCTCGGCCGACGGCGAGCGCCTGAACCTTCGCGACGGCAGGGGGCGCCAGCGTTCCCTGGCGCTGGGACCGACGCGCCGCGCTCGGTTCGAATATGTCGACGACGACGGCGTGCACGAGGCCTGGCCGCCAGCTGTCATGCCGCGTCGGACGTTGCGGGCCATCGCCGTGGTCGACGGCGAGCGTCCCCTGGCGGTCGCTCGCATCTGGCAGGTCCAGCCAGGGCCCTGCGTGTTCGATTCCGTTTCTGGCGAGTGCAGGAGCGCGTTGTGATCAAGCCCGCCAGTCTGCAGCTCGTCGAAGCCGAGACCGCCGAAGCCCTGGCCGAAGCCGCGGTCGTCGAGCCGCGCGTCTTCGCCCGCTCCATCGCCGCCCCGGCCGGCTGGCCGTGGGAGCAGGCGCGAGCCGCGGCGCTGGAGGCCCGTCATTCGGCGCCCCTGCCCGTGCACGAGGTGGCCCACCAGCTGCGCCGCCTGGAAGCCTGGCGACCCGGCCAGCCGGCGCGGTTCGCCGCCTTCTACGTCCGCCGCGCCGAGGTCGGCGACCGGCTGGAGACCGAGGCCCTGCTGGCCGGCGAGCGGCATCGCGTGGTGTTCGTCTCGTCCGCCCAGGAGCGGCGGCGGATGCGGATGCTGGCCCTGGTCGGCCTGGGCGCGGGCCTGACGATGTTCGCGGCCATGGTCGGCGCGGGGGTGGCCCGCCAGGCCGGCGAGGCGGCCGAAGCCCGCCTTGCGGCGCTGGAGGTCAGCGCGCGTTCGGACCTGCGCAAGGCCCAGACCGTCAACCGGCAGAGACGCCTGGCCGCCGCCATCGAGGACCGCGATCGCGGACCCGGGTTCGACATGCCGCTGTCCGATCTCGCCTGGAGCGCGCGCGGCAAGAAGCCCGAGGCGAGGATCCTGGCCTGGCACTGGGAGCCTGGCCTGTCGGCGGTCGAGAGCCGTGGCAAGGACAGTCCCTTCGCGGCTGCCGATCGACCGGTCCAGAGGTCGGGCGCGCCGGTCCGCCGGGGGGTCTGGCTATGGGGCGTCGGGCCCGCCGCCCAGACCGCCGAGCCCGTCGCCGCTGAGCCCCGCCGATGACCGTGAAAGCGCAGACCCCTGGGCCTCTGATGGTGCTGGGCTCCGTCCTGTCCGCCGCCAGCATTGCCCTCGTCGGCGCCTGGGGCCTGGCCAGCCTGGCGCGCCCGGTCGACCTGGAGAGCCGGCTGGAGGCCGTGACGGCCATGCAGGCGCGCACCGAGCGGCTGGCCGCGGGACGGGGCTCGAGCACGATCTATCCGGCCGAGGCCGTGTGTCCGTCCACTGGGGCCGCGGACCTGGCAGCCGCGCGCCAGCGCCTGGAGGCGATGGCGGCCGGAGCGGGTCTGACCCAGCCGAGCGTGAAGGTGGCTCCGGCCGCCCCCGAGTTCGGCGATCCGTTGACGCCCGTGCGGTTCACGGTCGAGGCCGGCGGCTCCTATGCGGGCGCGGTCGGGCTGATGGAGACCCTGCGGCGCGGGCCGATGCTGACCCAGGCCGACGCCGTGGACCTGCGCGGCGAGGACGGGTCGGTGCGACTTACTCTTGAAGGACGCTTCTATTGCTGGACCGCCGTTTCACGCTGATCCTCGCCGCCGCGCCCGTCGGGCTGGCGCTGGGCGTGGCGGCCTGGGCCGCCGCCGGCGGGCCCAAGATGGCCGACGAGCGCATCGCCGCCGTCGAGGAGGCCGCGCCGCGGCTGCGGGCCGGCCGCGGCGCGGCCTCGCCCGGCGCTGGGGACTGGAGCGGCGCGCCGTCCCTGTTCGCGGCGACCGCGGCGCCCGAGCCGCAGGTCCGCCTGCTGGGCCTGTCGCGCAGCGCGCGGCGGACGGCCGCACTGGTCTCGATCGGCGGCGCGGCGGCGGCCTGGCTGTCGGTCGGCGAAGCGCGCGACGGCGTGACCCTTGAAAGCGTCAGCGTCGGCGGGATCACGATCGATACGGCCGGCGGCCTGCGCGACGTGCGGCTGGGAGAGGCCAGCGCCGGGGCATCCGGGGGGACGGCTTCGTCGTCGATTTCGCCGTCGATGCAAGGTGACGCCGGGCCGCCTCCGGGGCGCGGACCGATCCCGCCGGCCAGCGCGCCGGCGATGAGCGGCATATGAGGAATTTTCGACTTTGGGGCGTGGCGTGAAGCGTTTGAAGTATAGCACGGCGGCGATCTGGCTGGCCCTGGCGCCAGTCGTGGCCGGCGTGTCCGCGCCAGGTGTCGCCTGGTCGCAGGGGCGGGCCGAGACCTACACCTTCGCGTTCCGCGACGCCGACATCGCCCAGGTGATTGAGGAGATCCTCGGCTCGACGCTCGGCGTCGCCTACACCCTAGATCCGGCGATCAACGGCAAGATGTCGTTCCGCATCGAGCAGCGACTGACCCGCGCCCAGCTCTACGAGGCGCTGGAGGCGACGCTGGCGGCCAGCGACATCGTGCTGGTGCGCGAGGGCGACAATGTTCGCGTGACGCCGCGCGCCAAGGCGCGTTCCGGCGGCGCCATCCGCACGGCCGGCGACGGTTCGCGCAGCCGTCGGGCGGGCTACGACGTGCTGGCCGTGCCCGTCTCGTTCGTGGCCCCCAGCGAAGTGGCCAAGGCGCTGGAGGCGATGAGCGGCGCAGACACGGTGCTGTACGTCAACGACAAGCAGGGCCTGATCATCCTCGGCGGTCTGGGTTCCGAGATCGACGCGGCGTTGGAGACCATCAAGGTCTTCGATCGCAGCGCCTTCGAGGGCTCGCGCATCCGCTGGTTCGAGCTGCGCCAGGTGTCGGCCTCCACCGCCGCCAGCGAGCTGGAGCGCCTGCTGCAGGCGGGCGGCATGACCGCGGTCACGCTGGTCCCGCTCAAGCGGCTGAACGGCCTGGTGGCCCTGGCCCGCACCTCGCAGGCCCTCGACGAGGTCGGCGCCTGGGTGCGTCGCCTGGACGTCGTCGCGCCCGACGCGGGCTCCAGCCTGTGGGTCTACCGGCCGCGCAACGTCGCCGCCGAGACGCTGGGGGCGACCCTGGCCAGCGCGTTTGGCGCTGAGGCCGCCTTCGCGGGCAGCAGCGCATCGAACAGCAGCTCCACCCTCTCGGCGTCGTCTTCTTCGATGATCGGCGGGGCGGGCGGCGGGATGTCCACGGGCGGTGGAACGACCGCCCCGACCATCGCCCCGTCGTCCGGCGGAGCGCGGGTGACCGCCGGCTCGGAAGGCGAGGACGGCGTCCGGATCAGCGTCAACAAGGACTCCAACACCCTGCTGATCTTCGCCTCCCAGTCGCGGTGGCTGCAGATGCAGAAGATCCTGGCCGAGATCGACCGGCCGGCCGGCCAGGTGATGATCGAGGCCTCGATCCTGGAGGTCACGCTCAACAACGACCTGCAGTTCGGGGTCGACTGGCAGACGCTGGGCGCCTCGGGCAAGCTGACCGCCAGTTCGATCTACAACGAAAGCGGCGCTGTCGCCCCGACCTATCCAGGCTTTTCGATCACCTACCTGACGGGCGATATCAAGGCGGCCATCAGCGCCCTGGGCTCCAAGACCGACGTCGAGGTCGTCTCGGCGCCGAAGATCGTCACGCTCGACAACAAGTCGGCCACCCTGCAGGTCGGCGACCAGGTGCCGATCGTCACCCAGTCGTCCCAGAACACGACGGGCGAGAACGCGGCGCTGATCAACACGGTCGACTATCGCAACACCGGCGTGATCCTGAATGTCACCCCACGCATCACCGGCGACAATCGCATCGTGCTGGAGGTGGCCCAGGAGGTCAGTTCGGTGGCCCGCACGGTCACCTCGGGCATCGACTCCCCGACCATCCAGCAGCGCAAGCTGGAAAGCACCCTGGCCATCGCCGACGGCGCCGTGGTCGCACTCGGCGGGATGATCAGCCGGACCCGCACACGCAACGAGGCCGGCGTGCCGGGGCTGCGCAGCGTTCCGGGCATCGGATCGCTGTTCAAGTCGCAGAGCCGGGACGAGAGCCGCACCGAGCTGATCGTGCTGCTGACCGCGCGGATCATCACCGATCCGGCCGGGGCCGAGCGGACCATGCAGGATCTCTACGCCGACCTGCGCGAGCTGCGCGCCCGCGGGCTGCTGCCCGATGGCCGATAGGAGCGGCGGCTATGTCAGCGGCGCGGCCCTCGCCGTGGTCCTGGCCATGGCGATGATCGCCGGCGCGGTGACCCAGCGCAGCGTATCGGCCTTGCGCCAGGCGCAGCGCGACATGGCCATGCTGCAGGCCGACTACGCCCTGGCCGGCGCGCAGGAGCAGGCCGCCGCGCGCCTGGCCGGCGACACCGGCGAAGGGCGACTGGCGTTCACCGTCGAGACCAGCGCCGGTTCGGCGGCCATCGAGGCCGAGCCCGAACGCGACAAGCTGCGGCTGGCCAACGGTGTGGCGGCAGGCGATCTGGCGGCCCTCGGGGTGGCCGATCCCCGCGCCCTGCAAGCCCGACTGACGGCGCTGGCCGACCTCTATCCCTCGCCCGAGACGCTGTCCCAGCTGGCGACGGCGCCCGACTGGCGGATCTGCGGGGCTTCCCTGGTCTCGGGCTGGGGCGAGGCGAACGAAGCGACGGTAAGAACGCCTGGACGGCTTGGGGCGCAGGGATCCGGCTCCCGGCTCGGACAGGTCTGGCGCTTGCGGGCGAGGCTCGATTCAGGTTGGACGGACGAACGCCTCGTCCGCTTCGTCGGCGGGGACCAGCAGGCCGCCGCCGTCATCTGGCGCAGCTTCAGGCGACAGGGAGAGGGCGGGGATCGATGCATCGGCAAGAAGGCCAAGAGCGCATGACCAGGAATGACGACGGCTATACCCTGACCGAGATGCTGGTGGTGATCGCCATCATCGGCCTGATCGCGGCGGTGCTGACGCCAAGCCTGATGGGCCAGCTGGGCCGTTCGCGCGTCAAGGCGGCCGAGTTGCAGCTGGATTCGGTGGCGGCCGCCGTCGAGACCTTCCACAGCGACGTGGGCCGCTACCCCACCCAGGCCGAGGGGCTGAAGGTCCTGGTCGACGCGCCCTCCGGCGATGACGCCTGGACGGGCCCCTATGTGAAGAACGCCAAGACCCTGCAGGACCCGTGGGGCCAGCCGCTGATCTATCGCCTGACCGACGAAGGCCAGGGCTTCGAGGTGTCCAGCAACGGCGCCGATCGCAAGCCGGGCGGAACCGGCGTCAAGCGCGACCTGCGTCGCCCTGAATGACGATCGACTGGCCCATGCTGGCGCTGGGCGCCGCCTGCGGCCTGCTGGCGGGACGTCTTTGCGGCGCCGTGGCTGGACGCACGGCCGGCGCTCGCGCGAGCGCCGGCGCGGTCGGCGCGACCTGGGGCGGGGGGCTGCTGTCTCTGCATTCGATCGGCCAGGTCGCTGGCGTGCTGGTCGTGCTGTCGGCCCTGACGGTCGCGCCCGGCGTCCGAGGCCTTCTGCTCGCGCTGCTGGGGCTGACGCTGCTGACGGCCGCCCTGGTCGATGCGACGACCATGCGACTGCCAGACGCGCTGACGGCGACGGCGGCCGTCGCCGGCGCCGTCCTGGCCTGGCTGGGCGGCCGGCTGGCCGAAGGCGCGGCCTGCGCCGTCGTCGCCGGCGCCGTGCTTCTGGTTCTGCGCACCGTCCTGGCCCGCCGCGCCGGTCGTCAGGCGCTCGGGCTGGGCGACGTGAAGCTGGCGGCCGCCCTGGCCCTGTGGCTGGGCGCGGCCACGCCCTGGTTCCTGGTGCTGGCGGCCTTGGGCGCGCTGGCCGTAATCGTGGTGCGGCGACCGGCCGACGGTCGTCTCGCCTTCGGTCCCTGCCTGGCGCTCGGCGCCTGGGTCGTAGGCCTTGCCTCGGAGGCTGGCCCATGGCCGATGTGACCCGCCTGCTGAACGATCCTTCCGCGCGCCAGCGCGCCACGCTGCTGGAGAACCTGCTGGAGGCCGGCCTGGTCGACGCCTCCGCCGTGGCCCGGGCAGAATTGGTCGCCTCGCGCACCGGCCAGCCGGTCGAGCAGGTGCTGAACCAGCTGGGCTCGCTGGCTGACGACGATCTCGCCCAGGCCTATGCCGAGGTTTCTGGCTGCGAAATCTGGCGCCCCGAGCGGCTGTCGCCCGCCGTCGACCCGGCCGAACTCGGCGTCTCCGAGGAGTTCCTGCGCCGGGCCCGCATCCTGCCGCTACGCCGGGTGCGCGACGGCCTGATCTGCGCCGCCTGCGACCCGCTCGACAACGAGGCGCTGAGCGGCCTGGTCTTCGCCACCGGCGAGACCGTCAGCCTGTTCGTCGCCCGGCCGGCCGACTGGCGCCGCGCCATGGACACGATGTTCGGCCAGGCCGCCCGCGCGGCTTCGGACGATGCGCCCGACGAGCGCCGACTGGAGCGTGAGATCGACCAAGTGTCGGACGGGGCGCTCGACGGCGGCGGAGCGCGGCTGGTCGCGGCCGTCTTCGAGGCGGCCCTGTCAGCGGGCGCGTCCGACATCCATTTCGAGCCGCGCCGCCACGACCTGGCCATTCGCCTGCGTATCGACGGGCGGATGGTCGAGCACCGGGTGGTCTCGGCCGACCTGGCGGCCCCCGCTGTGTCCCGCATCAAGGTCATCGCCAATCTCAATCTGGGGGAGCGTCGTTTGCCCCAGGACGGCCGCACCAGCTTCGTCGTCGGAGGCAAGGCGGTCGACGTGCGCGTGGCCACCTCGCCGACCGTGTTCGGGGAGTCGGCCGTGCTGCGGATCCTCGACCGCTCGGCCGTGCCGCTCGACCTGAAGGCCCTCGGGCTGGGAGTGGCGGTGTCGGAGCCGCTCGACAAGGCCGCGCACATGCCGCACGGCCTGTTCCTGATCACCGGCCCGACCGGCAGCGGCAAGACCACGACGCTCTACGCCATGCTGCAGAGCTTCGCCGGTTCGGCCAAGAAGGTGCTCAGCATCGAGGACCCGGTCGAGTACCACTTCGAACACGTCTCCCAGACCCAGGTCGCCGCCCAGCTGGGCCTGACCTTCGCCGCGGCGCTGCGTTCGTTCCTGCGCCAGGACCCGGACGTGATCCTGGTCGGCGAGATCCGCGATCCGGAGACCGCCGCGGTGGCCATCCAGGCGGCCATGACCGGCCACCTTGTGCTGGCCTCGGTGCACGCCAACGACGCCCTGGGGGTGCTCCCGCGGCTGCGCGACATGGGCGTGGAGCCCTATCAGCTGGCGGCGGCCTTCCGCGGCGCGGCCGCCCAGCGGCTGGTGCGCAGGCTGTGCCCGCATTGCCGGGTCGAGGGGCCGATCGACGCCGCCGGCGAGGCGGTGCTGGCGGCCGCTGGCCTTTCCGCGCCGCGCCGGGTGTTCCGCGCCGTGGGCTGTCCGTCGTGCAGCGGGGGCTTCCGGGGGCGGATGCCGATCGCCGAGGCCTTCCTCGCCGATGACCGAATGCTGCGGGCCGTGGCCGAAGGCGAGGGCGAAAGCGCCCTGGCTGCCCACGCGCATCGCCGCGGTCTGGAAAGCATGTTGCGCGACGGCCTGGCCAAGGCCCTCGAGGGCGTGACGACCATCGAGGAAGTGACGGCGGCGGTCCATGGCTGAGGGGGCGGGCCGCTTCGACTACGTCGCGCTCGACGCTGGCGGTCGCCGGCTCAAGGGGCGGATCGAGGCCGGCGGCGAGGCCCAGGCCTTCGAGCGCCTGCGGCGCGACGGCCTTTCGCCGGTCCGGCTGAAGCGGGCCAGGGACGGCGGCGCCGGCGCCGGAGGGCAGGGCGGATCGCGCCGGACGATCGACGATCGCCGGCTGTCGACTCTGCTGGGCAGTCTCGCCGACCTGCTGCGCGCCGGCGCCGACATCCGCTCGGCACTGGGCATTCTCGGCGGGCAGGGGGCGCCGCCCGCGGTGCGCGAGTTCTGTCGCCGGCTGGCGGCCCAGATCGGCGGCGGCGAGGCGGTCGAGGCCGCCTTCGCCCGCAACCTGCCGTCCAAGGACGCCTTCGTGGCCGCCTTCGTCGCCGCCGGCGAGGCCTCGGGCGACCTGCCGGGCGGTCTGCAGCGCGCCAGCGACCTGGTCGCCTCGCGCGACAAGCTGCGCGAACAGCTGATCTCGACCCTGTCCTATCCGATCTTCGTGCTGGTCAGCACCGTGGCGGCCCTGCTGGTCATTCTGTTGTTCGTGGTGCCGACCCTGACGCCGCTGGTCGAGACCTCCAACGGCCCGCCGCCGCTGGTCCTGGGGCTGCTGATCGGGGCCAGTTCGGCGCTGCAGACGAGCGGGCCCTATCTGGCGGCCGGGGCGGGGGTGGCGGCGATCGCGCTCTTCGTCATGGGGCGGGCGGGCCTGCTGGCCGAGCCGGTCGACCGGTTCCTGGTCGAAGGGCCCACCGGCCCGCTGGTCCGTCCCCTGGTGTTCGGCCGCTTCGCCATCGGCCTGGGCGGCATGCTGGCGGCCGGGGCGCCGATGTCGGACGCCCTGCGGCTGGCGGTTCGCGGGGTCGGCTCGCCCACGGCCCGGGAGCGCCTGGCGAACCTGGCCCCGACCGTGCGCCAGGGCGTGGCTCTGTCGGCGGCGCTGGAGCGAGTGCGGGGCTTTCCCACGGCCGCCGCCCGCCTGGCCGCGGTCGGCGAGGCCTCCGGCGCGCTCGGCCAGATGCTGGCGCGAGGCGGCCGGCTCGAGGAAGAGGCGGCCGTGCGGCGCATCGAGGCCTTCGGGCGGATGGCCGGCCCGGTGCTGATCGTGCTGCTCGGCGGCATGGTCGGTCTGCTGATGGCGGGCCTGCTGTCGGGCGTCACCGAACTGGGCGAGGCGGCGTTGCGCTGACCCGATAGAAAGGCCTTTGCTCGCGCTGTTGAAATAGCGCAAGGGCCCGCGCCGCGGGCGGCGGTCATCCGGGCGTTGGCCGCGACGGCGGCGACGCTGGAAGGCGCGGTTCCGGAGCAGGTGCAGGACACGCCAGACTCGGCCTCCACCGCCCGTCGGTTCACCTGGGCGAACGCGCCGGACTCCGTCAGCCAGACGGGCGCGCGCTACATCCCGGGAACGACGATGGGCGAAGATCCCGAGTTCGTGACGCGGGCCGCGATTCCGTTTCAGCGCGTGGCCTCCGGCGATGGCGCGCCGGCGACGAGTAGTTTCACGCCATCCACCTGGTACTGGCCGCAGTTCGACACGCGGCCGGTGTTGTCGTCGGCGCTGAAGGCCTATCACGACAAGGGGTTCGACATCATCACGTCCAAGGACGTGCTGCTGGGGCCAGGCTCGCCGTCTGGGACCTACTCCATCTGCCAGGGCTGCCCGGGCTTCTACGATACGCCCAGCACCCAGCGCGGCGGTGCGTTCGTGGCGACCCGGTATGACGCCGAGGGCGCGCCGGTCGAAGCTGGTTCCTCCAAACCGACCCCATCGGCTACAAGGCGGATCTCAATCTCTACGCCTATGTGGATGGTGACCCACTTAACGCGACCGATCCCAGCGGCGAAAACCCCCTCCTTCTGGTCCTTGCCAAGAAGAAGGCTCAAGATGTGACGGTCGGTACGTTGATCGGCGGCGTGGTGGGGGCTGGATCAGAGGCATTGGCCCAGAAAATTGAGCATGGCCGCATCACTGATCGCCGCGCCGTGCTCAATTCAGGCCTCTCCGGCGCTGGGGCGGGGGGCTTGGGAAGCTTGATAAACCTGGGTGGCCCGGTCGGGCAATTGGCCAAGGGGGCCGCGATGGGTGTTGCGGACAAGTCCATAAAGGCGGGACTTGAGCACCGCGCCCCCACACAAGCAGAGCTGGCGTCAGGCGCAGGGTGGGGAGCTTTAGGCTCGCTGGCCGGCGGTCAAGTCGCCCAGCGCTTGGAGTCTGCAGTGATAAACAAGCTTCAGGAAAATGCAGTATCGCGTGCGAGTAGCGGCAGCCTCAGGGACGCCTTGGAGCTTGGTGGTGTGCTCAGGTGGAGTTCGTCTCCCTCTCAAGCCATCTCCACGGGCGCGGGTGTCTCCGGGTCAACGTTTAGCGATACTGCGACGGGGACGGTTCAAAACATTGTTGAGCCAAAATATCTTAAGGATAATTGATGATGTCTTGGCTGCAATATGGAAAAGTTATTTCCGTATCTGTTGTTGTCCCTGAAGTATTTTGCGCGACATCGTGGTTGTTGGGATTTGACGTGGGCATTGTGAGGGCGGCTTTTGGTGTGTCCGCCATGGGAATATTTATATCGCTATTTTCTGTAATATTGATCGGGTTTCTGGAAATTTTTGGAAATTACAATTATGACAGATTATCTATTTCAACAAGATCGTTTTCCATTGTCTATATTTGGAGTACATTTATTCCGATTCTAATTTCCTTTATACTTTTGTATTCTGTAAATATTCTGAAGCCGGCAAATCAAATGATAAATGCAATTGATGTTTTATATATGGTGTTGGGTCTCTCGCTCGTGGTTCACGTGATCGCATTATTGTTCAAGATGATTTCAATAAGGCGCGCACGCTGACGGCCGGCCGAGGTCGGAGGCGCCGCCTCGATGACCGCGCCCGCGAGCCCAACAAGGCGGCATTGACCCGGCCAGCCGTCGTGGCCCATCGCCGCGCGTCCTCGCGCTTGGCGAACGTCTCGCCTATATAGCGGCCCTTACGGCGGACCTGGGCTCTCCAGGACCCGCAAGGTAGCTTCGTCAACGCGGCCATCCTCGTGTGCGCCATGTGTGCAGACAGCGATCGTAGAGTGGCGACAAGAGGCGTATCGGCGTGTGCAATCGGCGGGTAATCGGATGATCCAACACGTTGAATCTACTAAAAAAGACAAGCAGTTCCAACCGCATAGGTTTTCCGTCGCCCCGATGATGGACTGGAGCGACCGCCATTGCCGGTCGCTGCACCGCGTGCTGTCGTCGCGCGCCCTGCTGTATTCGGAGATGGTCACCACCGGCGCCGTGCTGCACGGCGATCGCGAGCGGCTGCTGGGCTATGACCAGGATCAGCATCCCGTGGCGCTGCAACTTGGCGGGTCCGAGCCGGCCGACCTGGCCGCCGCCGCCCGCATCGGCGAGGACTACGGCTACGACGAGATCAACCTCAATGTCGGCTGCCCGTCCGACCGCGTGCAGAGCGGCCGGTTCGGCGCGTGCCTGATGCGCGAGCCGGACCTAGTGGCCGAGTGCATGGCCGCCATGGCCGCCGCCGTGAAGGTCCCCGTGACGGTCAAGTGCCGCATCGGCGTCGACGACCAGGATCCGGAAGAGGCGCTGTTCACCCTGGTCGACAAGTGCGTCGCCGCTGGCGTCGCCACCTTCATCGTCCACGCCCGCAAGGCCTGGCTGCAGGGCCTGTCGCCGAAGGAAAACCGCGATGTCCCGCCGCTGGACTACCCGCTGGTCTACCGGCTGAAGCGCGAGCGGCCGGAGCTGACCATCTCGATCAACGGCGGCGTGCCCGGCGTCGACGCGGCGCTGGAGCATCTCGAGCACGTCGACGGCGTCATGCTGGGGCGGGCGGCCTATCACGAGGCGGGCCTGCTGGGCGCGGTCGACCGACGGGTGTTCGGGCTCGACCTTCCCGACGTCACGCCCTTCGAGGCCGTCGAGCGCTACCGTCCCTACATCGAGCGCAGCCTGGCCGAGGGCTGGCGCCTGGCCGGGATCACCCGCCACATGCTGGGCCTGTTCCACGGCCTGCCGGGCGCGCGCGCCTGGCGTCGGATCCTCACCGTCGAGGGCGTGGGCGAGGGGGCCGGGATCGAAGTCGTCGACAAGGCCCTGGAAGCCGTCCGTCGCGCCGTCGAGGAGCGCGAGGCCCGTGGCGTCCAGAACACGGTCGAGCCCGCCGCCGGCTGAGCCTTGGGAACTGCCGGGCGGTCTTGCGGGCTCGCCGCCCGAACAGGACTGCAAGGGACTTTCTGAAACCGAGGTCCCGACGACGCCAAGGACCCGGTCGCCCAGGTCGGCGTAACGTACCGGTTCTAGGCCACCAGCGCCGCGCGGATCGCGCCCGACGCCGTCATGGCGTCGGCCGGGGCCAGGAAAACCTGCAATCCGCGTTGACCGCCGTTGATGTAGACGCGCTCAAGCGCGAAGGCCTCGTCCTCGATGGCGGTCGGGACCTTCTTGCGCTGGCCGAACGGGCTGACGCCGCCCACCTTGAAGCCGGTCAGGCGCTCGGCGTCGGCCGGTTTCATCATCGCCGCCGACTTGCCGCCGAAGGCCGCCGCCAGCTTCTTCATGCTGACCTCTCGGTCGGACGGCACGATCACGCAGACCGGCTTGCCGTCGACCTGGGCCATCAGGGTCTTGAGCACCTGGCCGGGATCCACGCCCAGCGCCTCGGCGGCCTGCAGTCCCACGCGCTCGGCATTGGGGTCGTAGTCGTAGGTCGCCACCTCGAAGGCGACCCCGGCCTTGGAAAGCGCCAGGGTGGCGGGCGTGCTCTTGGACATCTGACTTCCCCTCGACTGCGCGGCGGTTGATGGCGCAAAGGCCAGAACAGGTCTAGCAGTCGGGCCAAGTTTTCCGACGGACCGCTCCAAGATGACCCGCGCCGAGATCGAACCCTTCCACGCCATCGGCATCAGCCGCCTGGCGCACCAGCTGAAGGGGGAGGGCGCCTCGATCATCCACATGGAGTTCGGCCAGCCCTCGACCGGCGCGCCGGCGCCGGCCATCGCCCGCGCCCACCAGGTGCTCGACAGCGACGGCATGGGCTATTGGGAAAGCCCGGCGCTGAAGGCCCGCATCGCCCGCCACTACCAGGAGACCTACGGCGTCGCCATCGAGGCCGAGCAGGCGGTCCTGACCTGCGGCGCCTCGCCGGCCCTGGTGCTGGCCCTCTCCAGCGCCTTCACGCCCGGCGACCGCATCGCCCTGGCCCGGCCGGGCTATGTGGCCTATCGCAACAGCCTCAAGGCCCTGCACCTGACGCCGGTGGAGATCGCCTGTGGTCCAGAGAGCCGCTACCAGCTGACCGCCCAGGCCCTGGCCGCCCTCGAACCGGCCCCGGCCGGCGTGATCATCGCCAGTCCCGCCAACCCCACCGGCACGATCATCCCGCCCGACGAACTGGCGGCGATCGCCCAGGTCTGTCGCGAGCGCGGAATCCGCATCGTCTCCGACGAGATCTATCATGGCCTCAGCTACGCCGGCCCGACCCACTCGATGCTGGAGTTCGAGCCGACGGCGCTGATCGTCAACAGCTTCTCCAAGTATTTCAGCATGGTCGGCTGGCGGCTGGGCTGGCTGGTCGCGCCGGCCGACCTCGTCGCCCGCGCCCGCGCCTTCGTCGGCAACCTGTTCCTGACCGCCCCCTCGCTCAGCCAGCACGCGGGCCTGGCGGCCATGGACGCGCGCGAGGAGCTGGAGGGCCATGTCGCGGTCTACCGCGCCAACCGCCAACTGCTGCTCGACGCCCTGCCGTCGCTTGGCCTGACCGCCATCGCCCCGCCGGACGGCGCCTTCTACATCTGGGCCGACATCGGCCACCTGACGGACGACAGTCTGGCCTTCTGCGAGAAGCTGCTGCGCGAGACCGGCGTGGCCACCGCCCCCGGCCTGGACTTCGATCCGGTCGAGGGCCGCCACTTCATCCGCTTCAGTTTCGCGGTCTCGACACAAGAGGTGCGTGAAGCGCTGGAACGCATTCAACCGTGGTTTGCAGCTCAGTCGCGAAATTCCAGATAATGCGTTGACTATCCATTATGTGAGAATAAAGCTGCGCCCGTTCCGGTGATGAAAGGGTGGCGACGGCTGCTCGCGCGGCGTCTCGACCGCCCCGGTACGGGAGGGCGCACCGCCATGGATCCTTTCAACCGCCGCGATTTCCTGCGGACCGCCGCTCTTGCCGGCGCGGTCGCCCCGATGGCCGCCGGGGCCGCCCAGGCCCAGGCCGCGCCCAAGGCGCCGGCCAACCTCGACGCCGAGGGCGTGCGCTGGCTCGACGGCGCGCCGCCCGCCGCCCACGAGGGCCAGACCTTCGGCCTGCCCTGGCCGCGCGGCGCCCAGAAGGCCAAGGCGACCTTCGCCATCGCCGGCGCCAATGGTGAAGCCGTGCCGGTCCAGACCTGGCCGCTGGCCTACTGGCCCGACGGCTCGCTGAAGTGGACCGGCCACGCCATTCCCGCCGACGCCGGCCGCGCCGAGACCCTCAAGATCGTCGCCGGCAAGCCCACCGCGCCCGCCGCCGCCGTCTCGGTGCGCGAGACCGCCGACGCGGTCGAGATCATCAGCGGCGAGCAGTCCTGGACCATCCCGCGCAAGGGCGCCGACATCATCGCCCGCGCCACGGTCGCCGGCCGCGAGACCGTCCGCAACGTGCGCCTGGTGGCCCTGACCCAGGACAAGCCCGACCTCGATAGCGGTCCGGTCACGCAGACCCGCTTCGAGGGCGAGATTGAAAGCCTCGTCGTCGAGCAGAAGGGCCCCGTGCGCGCGGTCGTGAAGCTGGAAGGCAAGCACCGGGGCGCTGGCCGCGCATGGCTGCCCTTCACCCTGCGCCTCTACGTCTATGCCGGCGGCCGCTCGCTGCGGATCATGCACAGCTTCGTCTTCGACGGCGACGAGAACCGCGACTTCATCCGGGGCCTGGGCCTCGTCGGCCAGGCGCCGATGACCGATCCGCTTTACGACCGCCACGTCCGCTTCGCCGGGGAGAACGACGGCGTCTGGGGCGAGGGGATCCGTCCGCTGACCGGCCTGCGCCGCGACCCGGGCAAGGCCTGGCGCGACGCCCAGGTCGCCGGCCAGAAGACCCCGGGGCTGGAGGGCATGGCGCCGACCGTCTCCAAGCGCCTGGACCTGATCCCGGCGTGGGGCGACTTCACCCTCAGCCAGCCCAATTCCGACGGCTTCTCGATCAAGAAGCGCACCAAGCCGGGCCACGGCTGGATCGACGCCATCACCAGCGGCCGGGCCACGGGCCTGGGCTATGTCGGCGGGGCCAGCGGCGGCGTGGCCTTCGCCATGACCGACTTCTGGAAGCGTTGCCCGACGCGCCTGGATATCCGGAACGCCCACACCGAGGCGGCCGAGTTCACGATCTGGCTTTGGTCGCCGGACGCCGCGGCCATGGACCTGCGCTTCTATCACGACGGCCTGGGCATGAACGATCACCCGGCCGAGCGCGAAGGCCTGGAGATCACCTACGAGGACTACGAAAAGAACTGGGGCCGCCCGCTGGGCATCGCCCGCACCAACGAGATCACCCTCTGGGCTCTGCCCGCCACGCCGTCGCGTCCCGACTTCGCGGCCATGGCCGCGCGCCTGCGCGAAACCCCGCGCCTGGTCGCCACGCCCGCTCGGCTGAAGGCGGCCCAGGTGTTCGGCGACTGGAGCCTAGTCGACCGCTCTACCCCGACCCGCCGCGCGCTGGAAGACCAGAACGACGGCCTGCTGGCCTTCTACATGCTCGATGTCGAGCAGCACCGCTGGTACGGCTTCTGGAACCACGGCGACGTCATGCACACCTATGACAGCGACCGTCACGTCTGGCGCTACGACATCGGCGGCTTCGCCTGGGCCAATTCCGAGCTGTCGCCGGATCTCTGGCTATGGCTGTCGTTCGTGCGCTCGGGCCGGGCCGACGTCTTCCGCCTGGCCGAGGCCATGACCCGCCACACCGGCGAGGTCGATGTCTGCCACATCGGCCCCTACCGGGGCCTCGGTACGCGGCATGGCGTGCAGCACTGGGCCGACAGCTCCAAGCAGCCGCGCGTCTCGAACGCCGCCTACCGCCGCTACTACTACTACCTGACCGCCGACGAGCGGGTCGGCGACCTGATGCACGCCCTGATCGACTCCGACGAGAGCCTGACCCGCGTCGACATCGGCCGCAAGCTGCCGGGCGCCCAGCCTTCGCGGCCGCCGGGCGTCGTCGACATGGGCTTCGGCACCAGCTGGAGCGCGTTCGCCGCCGCCTGGCTCACCGAGTGGGAGCGGACGGGGAACAAGCACTGGCGCGACCGCATCGTGGCCGGCATGGACACCATCGCGGCCATGAAGCAGCAGTGGTTCGCCGGCGGCACGGACTTCGACCTCAAGACCGGCAAGTTCCTGGGCAAGGGCGAGACCGTCAGCGTCTCGCACCTCAACGCCGTGTTCGGCGCGGTCGAGGTCCATTCCGAGCTGTTCCAGCTGATCGACAACCCGCGCTACCGCGAGGCCTGGCTCGACTACTGCCAGTTCTACAACGCCTCGGACGCCGAGTTCCGGGCCAAGACCGGCGCGCCGGCCAAGGGCCGCAACCTCAAGGAAGGCCATTCGCGCCTGACCGCCTACGCCGCCTTCCACCGCAAGGATCCGGCCCTGGCCCAGCGGGCCTGGCGCGAATACTTCAGCGGCGACGCGGGCCTGGGCGTCGGCACGATCGCCACCAAGCGCCGCGTCGATGGTCCCGCCGTCATCGAGCCGATGGAGGAGATCCCGCGCATCTCCACCAACGCCAGCTCGCAATGGGGCCTGGCCACCATCCAGAACCTCGCCCTGATCGGCGACGTCCTGGAAGAGGCCCGCGCCAACCTTCCCGCCGCCGGCAAGCGCGGCCAGGACCTGGGCAAGGACACGTTCTAGGGGGTAGCTCAAGACCCTCCCCCTCTGGGGGAGGTGGCCCATAGAGATCCTCCCCCTCCTGGGGGAGGTGGCCCCAAGGGCTGGAGGGGGCGTTTTCAGCTTCCGGTGCGCTGGCCGGTCGCGCGCCCCACCAACACCCGCTTCCCTCGCCCTCGTGGCGAGGGCCCATGCCGGCCGCCGCTCAGATCCCGGCAGAACTCGAAAGGTCTGAGCAGGCTGAACGATGGATCCTCGCCACAAGGGCGAGGAAGGCGTGAGTTGGGTTGGACTTGGAAAGGTGGTCCTGACGGGGATAGAGCAGCGTGGATCTCCGGCGTTCAGCGAAAAGTCTTGAACCAATCCAACGCCTTGCAACTTTCTCAGCCAAACTTATCAGACGCGCCCAGCCCCGGGTCATAATCAAAGCCGTCCCCGCCATGGGGAGGGCTCTTGGCGCCGGCCCAAGCGTGGCGAGGACCGCATCGAGCGGGGCCGCTCGGAGCGTCTTGGGCCAGGCTATTCCGCCGCTTCCAGCATCGCCGGCGGTTCCTGGGCGCCGCCGCGCTGCACGGCCAGCGGCAGACGGACCTGGGCCATCAGGCCCTCGCCGGTGTTGGACAGTTTGATCTCGCCGCCGTGCGCGCGGACGGTGGTGCGCGAGGTGGCCAGGCCCAGGCCCACGCCCTGCTTGGTCGAGGTGCGGGCCGCCACGCTGCGGTAGAACGGCGTGAACACCCGGCCCAGCTCGTCCTCGCTCATGCCCGGGCCCCGGTCGCGGATCTCGGTCACGGCCTCGTCGCCGTCGACATAGAGGCGCACCCGGGCGCTGTCGCCGTACTTTACGGCGTTGTCCACGAGGTTGGTGAACACCCGCTGCAGGCCCAGCACGTCGATCTCGACCTGCGGCGCGGTCCCGGGCTCCAGCACCACGTCGCCGCCGGTGATCTCGGCGTCATCGACCACGCACTCGATCAGCGAGCGCAGGTCGACGTGCTGGCGGGCCCCGGCCTCGGCGCTCTCGCGCATGAAGGCCAGCACCGAATTGATCATCGCCTCCATCTGGTCGATGTCCTGGCCGATCTCGCGGCGCAGGGCGGGCGAGGCGCGCTCCAGGCGGAAACGCATGCGGGTCAGGGGCGTGCGCAGGTCGTGCGAGATAGCCCCGATCATCGCCGTGCGGTCGTTGATGAACCGGGTCAGGCGGGCCTGCATCTGGTTGAAGGCGCGGGCGGCGCGGCCGATCTCGGCCGGGCCGTGGGCGGCCAGCACCGGCGAGGACGGGTCGCGGCCCAGGGCTTCGGCGGCGTCGGCGAAGCCGGCCAGCGGGGCCACCAGCCGGCGGGCGAAGAGGTAGCCGACCGGTCCGACGATGGCGAAAGAGACCAGGAACCACAGCAGCACCCGGCGCTGCCAGCTGTTGGGGAAACCCTCGGGCTTGGGTTGCAGGGTCACCCAGCGGCCGTCGGAGACGCGTACGGCCGCCACGAAGTCGCCCTCTATATAGGGCGCGGGCGCCAGGCCGAATAGGCCGCGGGCGACGGGGGCGGGCAGGGCGCGACCCTGCGGCTGGGGCTTGGCCTGGGCGACGACGGGCTTTGGCGCGGCGGCGGGGGCGGCCAGGCGCGGGGCGGCGGCCACGGCCTCGACGACCGGCTTGGCGCGCGGCGTCAGCGGCGGCGGGGTCGCGACGGTATGGGTCGCTATCGGCTCGGGTGGAGGCGGGGGCGGCGGCGCGGGGGCGGTCACCGGCTCGCGCGGCTCGGACACGGCCACGAAGGTCGAGGTGCGGAACGGGGCGGTGAACAGCGGATCCGACGACAGCCGTTGCGGCAGGCGCGGGATCACGCGCGGCGGGCCGGCCATGGCCGCGCCGGCGCCGTCGGGACGGGCGCCCTGGAAGGCCTGGCCCGGTCGTGAGGGACGCGCATCGCCGATCGCGCCGCCTGGAGGACGAAAGTCGGGGCGCGTCGCTCCCGGCGGTCCTCGTCCCGGACGCCAGGTACCGCCGGACATCGGTATACTGGGCGTGGCGGTGATGGGAATACCCACCGAGCCGGGGCCGACCGAGGGGCGCATGCCCGGCATCGGCGGGCGCTGGAACCCGCCGGGACCGGTCATCGGCTGGGCCTGAGCGTACGACGTGAACAGGAAGGTCAGGGGCGAGGGAGCGGCGTCGGCGCGCTGGCGCGGGGCGCCGCCGCCGGCGCCGGCGAACGGCGGCGGGGCGTAGAACAGCAGCCGCACGTCGTCGGGATCGGCGTTCAGCAGCCGGGCAAGGTCGGCGCTCGACCGCTCCGAGGCGACCCAGCCGGGACTGTTCAGGCTCGGCGGCTCGTCCTCGACCGTGCGCACCAGGGGGCGGCTGGAGCCGGTGTCGATGGCGGCGCCCTTCAGGCCGGCGGCGATGTCGGCCAGGCTGTGCTGTTCGGGCGGCTTGGGCGGCAGCAGCAGGGTCAGGGCCAGGGTGGCCAGCTGGGCGACCACCAGGCTGCCGACCAGCAGGCAGACGATGCGCAGGGCGATCGGCGCGTCGGGGCGGCGCAGCTGGGCGATCAGGCGCTTCATTCGATCACGACCTTGGCGTCCAGCACGTAGCCGACGCCGCGATAGGTCTTGATCAGTTCCTGGTCGCTCTGGGCCTCGATCTTGCGGCGCAGGCGGCTGATGTGCAGGTCGACGCCCCGGCCCACCGTTTCGGCGGCCTCGCCGCGGATGACGGTCAGCAGGTCCTCGCGCGACACCACCGAGCGGGCGTTGTCGAGCAGCAGCGAAAGGATGGCCAGCTCGCCCCGCGTCAGCAGCAGCAGCATGCCGCCCGGCGCCGTCAGCTGCCGGGCCGAAAGGTCGAGCCGGAAGCCGGCGAAAGCGTAGGTGTTGCGCTTGGGATTGCGGCCCTGCGGGCCGGCGGCGGCCCGGCGGCGCATCAGGGCCTTGACCCGGGCCAGGAGCTCACGCGGTGGGATCGGCTTGACGACATAGTCGTCGGCGCCCAGCTCGAGGCCCAGGATCCGATCGACGGCCTCGCCCATGGCGCTGAGCATCAGGATCGCGGGGCCATCGGGGCGGGCCAGCTGGCGGCACAGCGAAAGTCCGTCCTCGCCGGGCAGGTTGACGTCCAGCACCACGACGTCGACGGCGTGGGTCTCCAGGATCTCGCGGGCGGCCTCGACGGCGCCGGCCTGGCGCACGGCATAGCCCTGGGCGCCGAGATAGGCGGCCATCTCGCGGCGCAGGACGTCGTCGTCCTCCACGAGCAGGACGGTCGCGGTCTCGGTGATCGAGGCGTCGGGGGTCATCGGCTCCCGGTTATGACATGGCGAGGGCGTCCGCGTCCCGAGCGCGGGCTGGGCTAGCGGGCGGCGGCGCGCGTCATGACGTCGCGGCGGCGCCTGGGGGGCGCCTGGTGGGGCGACCGGCGCGGGAGGCGGGCTCAAGGTTCCGCTCCATGGTTGCGGCGCGGACATGCCTCTTCGATTCGAACGCCCGGCGATGACCGCCGAAAAGTACGGAATCGTTGCGGATCCAGGCCCATGGACCAGCTTTGCCGGTGTAACGCGTCTGCAATTTGTCGCTATGTATCCGCCTTGTATCGTTCGGCGCGGCGGCCGATACGGCAGCGCCGGACTTGCGGAAGTTAGGCGGGCCGCTACCACAGGACATCGCGCGGAGCACAGGGCGCGGAGGGCCGAGCGGAGCGCATGAGCGACATCACCATCGTCGATATCGCCAAGCAGGCGGGCGTCTCGATCAAGACGGTGTCGCGCGTCATCAACCGCGAGGAGGGCGTGGGTCCGGCTACCCGCGCGCGGGTCGAGGACCTGATCGAAAAGCTCGGCTATCGGCCCAACGTCTCGGCCCGCTCGCTGTCCAGCCGCCGCAGCTACCTGATCGGCGTCGTCTTCATGCGGGTCGGCGCCTATCACTATGTCGGCGAGGTCCAGGTCGGGGCCATGCGCGCCTGCCGCCGGGCCGGCTATCACATGGTCATCGAGCAGGTCGACGATCCGGGGCAGGCGAGGGGGCCGGGCCTGGAGCAAGCCCTGAAGGCCGGCCGCTTCGATGGTCTCGTGCTGACCCCGCCCGTCTGCGACGACCCCGAGATCCTGGCGATCATCGAGGCCCAGGGGCTCTCTTACGTGCGCGTCGCCCCCGACCGCGACTTCGGCCGCTCGCCCTACGTCTTCATGGACGACCAGCAGGCGGCCCACGACATGACGGCCCGCCTCTGGGATCTGGGTCATCGCCGCATCGGCTTCATCGATGGGCCCGCCGATCACGGCTCGGCCCGCCGTCGCCGCGAGGGTTACATGACCGCCATGGCCGAGCGCGGCCAGCGGGTGAAGCCCGAATGGATCGCGCCCGGCGATTTCATGCCGCTGTCGGGCCTGGAGGCGGGCGACCGGTTGCTGGGCCTGACCGAACCGCCGACCGCGATCTTCGCCGCCAACGACTCCATGGCCATGGGCGTGCTGTCGGCGGCCTCGAAGCGAGGGCTCTCCGTGCCGAGCGATCTCTCGGTGGTCGGCTTCGACGACGGTCCGCTGGCGGAGTCGTCCTGGCCGGGCCTGACCACGGTGCACCAGCCGATCGCCGAGATGGCCGAGGCGGCGACCGAAATGCTGATCGAAGGATTCGGCGACCCCCGCTTCCGCAGCCGCACGGCCGCTCGGCAGCTCGACTATCACATCGTCGAGCGCGGATCCTCGACCTCACGCTAGCGGTAACTCGCGGACGGGTTGAGGTGTATTGTGCGGTTCACGTCGCACATTCAGGCAATTATTATCTCCATTAATCTTCCATTTTCGGCATGAAAATCTAGACAGCGGTGTCTTTTGAAAACGGCATAGACAACGTTGTCGTATCGTGGTGTCAATTTACAACAACGTTGTCGTCGTCGGGACATTCCGAGGCGGAACGGTGCTCAAACCCCGGGACAAGGGGTGGAGGAAACATCGCCCGACGTCCGCCGCGGCGCCGGGATCCTGGCTGGAACGACGCGTCAGCGCCGCCCTCCGGTCCGCGCAGGAAAGGGGAAACACATGCGCACCATGCTACTTTCGTCGGCCGCCCTGGCGGTCGTGTGCTTCAACGCGCCCGCAGCCTTCGCCCAGGACGCTCCGGTGGCGCTGGACGAAGTGGTCATCACCGCCCAGCGGCGCAGCGAGAACCTGCAGAAGACGCCGCTGACCGTCTCGGCCGTCACCGGCGACAAGCTGGAGGCCCAAGGGGTCAAGACCGTGGTCGACCTGGCCAGCCAGGTTCCGGCCCTGCAGATCACCTCCAGCGGCTCGGGCGCGGCCCAGGTCTTCCTGCGCGGCATCGGCAGCACCAACACCACCGAGGTCGGCGACCCGGCCGTCGCCTACCATATCGACGGCATCTACCAGGCCCGTTCGACCTCGGTCGGCGCGCTGTTCTACGACATCGACCGGGTGGAAGTGCTGCGCGGCCCGCAGGGCACGCTGTACGGCCGCAACGCCACGGCCGGCGCCATCAACGTCATCACCAAGAAGCCGGTGCTGGGCGAGTACGAGGGCGCGGGCTCGATCGAGGTCGGCAACTACAACGCCGTCACCACCTCGGGCCTGATCAACGTGCCGATCGGTGACACCGTGGCCGTGCGCGCCTCGTTCCAGCAGAGCCGCCACGACGGCTACGTCAACGCCATCAACCAGGGACCCGGCACCGGCGGCAACGACCGCTACGACCAGGACGACAAGTCGGCCCGCGTGCGGGTGCTGTGGAAGCCCAGCGACAACTTCTCGCTGATCCTCAACGCCGACTACCTGCACCAGGGCGGCGCGGGCGGCGGCGACGGCACCTACGGCACCAGCCGCGTCACCGGCGACCCGTGGAGCTGCTACTGCTCGACCAACCTCTATCGCAACAACCGCTTCTTCAGCACCGGCGCCGAGGCCAACTGGGACCTGGGCTTCGCCAACCTGACCTATCTGGTCGGCTACAACTTCTCCAAGCTCGACCGCACCGGCGAGAACGCCAGCACCGGCGCGCCGAACTACTTCCTGGGCAAGGACTACACCTGGTCGCACGAACTGCGCCTGGGCGGCGACACCGGCAAGTTGAAGTGGGTGGTCGGCCTCTATCGCTTCACCGAGGACAACAACGTCGACTTCCGCGTCTTCCTGGCGGCCAATTCGTACCTGTCGTTCATCCAGCCGGAGATCACGGCCGAGAGCATCGCCGTCTTCGGCCAGACGACCTACGAGGTCACCGACCGGTTCCGGGTCACCGGCGGCCTGCGCTACACCGAGGACAAGAAGGGCCGGGTGGGCGGCACCTACCTGACCAACTCCGCCGGCGCGATCGTCTCGACGGTGGTGGCCAACGTCGCCGACGCCAAGTGGGACGCCACCAACTGGAAGATCGGCGCCGACTTCGACCTGACCTCGACCTCGATGCTCTATGCCAACGTCGCCACCGGCTACAAGGCGGGCGGCTATTACGACGGCATCGCCGACAACGTCTACGCGCCGGAGAAGATCACCTCCTACGAAGCCGGCGTGAAGAACCGCTTCCTCGACAACCGCCTGCAGGTGAACGCCACGGCGTTCCTCTACGACTACCGCGACTTCCAGGTCAGCGCCCTGGGCACCATCGGCGGCCAGGACGCCACGGTCACCCTGAACGCCGACAAGGCCAAGATCTACGGCCTGGAGTTCGAGACCAACCTGGCGATCACCGAGCATGACCGGATCGACGCCACCCTGGGCTGGCTGCACGCCGAGTACACCGACTTCGTGCTGCCGCGCGGGGACTCGTTCTCGAACAACAACGCCAACGCCGCGGTGGCGGCCTGCTACACGGCCAACTATGCGGCGGCGGCTCCGCGTTCGACCGACTTCTCGGGCTGCCGCATGGCTCGCACGCCCGAGTGGACCTTCAACCTGGGCTACCAGCACATCTGGGAGCCCAGCTTCGGCGGCACCCTGACGGGCCGGATCCAGACCCACTACGAGACCAGCAAGAACCTCGAGTACCACGGCTTCGCGCAGAACAAGGAAGGCGCCTTCACCAAGACGGACGTCAGCCTGACCTACGCCAGCCCCGACGATCGCTGGACCCTGCAGGGCTTCGTCCGCAACCTCGAGGACGACGACGTGCGCACCGCCTCGGCGCCGAACTCGACCACGGGCCTGGCCACCAACGGCGCCGGCGAATTCTACGCCCCGCCGCGCACCTACGGCCTGCGCCTCGGCGTGACCTTCTAACCTCCTCACTCCCCCTCGCGCCCGACGGATCCTGCCCGTCGGGCGCATCTTTGTTTCTTGTGTAGCCAAGAGAGTTTAGCCGATGATCCTCACACGACGCCTTCTGCTCCTGGCTGCCTCCGCGACAGTGCTCGGCGGCGGCGCCCACGCCGCGCCCAAGCAGCCCGAGCTGGGCATGCGCGACGGCAAGACGATCACCGTCGACGGCCTGAAGTTCCGCGACCTCGACCGCGACGGAAAGCTCGCGCCCTATGAGGACTGGCGGCTTTCTCCGGAAGCCCGCGCCGCCGACCTGACCGCGCGCATGACGCTGGACGAGAAGGCCGGCCAGATGATGCACGGCACCCTGCCGGCGACCGGCCCGATGGGCGTGGCCGGGATCGGCTCGGGCTACGACATGGCCAAGGCCACGCCCTTGGTCGTGGACCGTCACGTCACCACCTTCATCACCCGCCTGGCCGGGGCTCCCAGCTTCCTGGCGCAGCAGAACAACGCCATCCAGGCGATCGCCGAGAAGGGCCGCCTGGGCGTGCCGGCGACGATCAGCACCGACCCGCGTCACCACTTCCAGTTCACGGCCGGCGCCAGCGTCGCGCCCGGCGGCTTCTCGCAGTGGCCCGAGGCCCCGGGCCTGGCCGCGATCGGCGACGCCGCCCTGACCAGGCGCTTCGGCGACATCGCCCGCCAGGAGTACCGCGCCGTCGGCATCCATCAGGCCCTGTCGCCGATGGCCGACCTGTCGACCGAACCGCGCTGGTCGCGCACGAACGGCACCTTCGGCGAGGACGCCGATCTGGTCGGCAAGATGACCAAGGCCTATGTCCAGGGCTTCCAGGGCGGCGACAAGGGCCTCGCGACCGGCGGCGTGTCGGCCGTGGTCAAGCACTGGGTCGGCTACGGCGCCTCGGCCAAGGGCTTCGACGGCCACAACAGCTACGGCCGTTACGCCGTCTTTCCCAAGGGCCAGTTCGACCTGCACGTGAAGCCGTTCGACGAGGCCTTTGCGGCCGGCGTCGTCGGGGTCATGCCGACCTACGCCATCCTTCAGGACGTCGCCCTGGACGGTAAGCCGCTGGAGCCGGTCGCCGCCGGCTTCTCCAAGCAGCTGCTGACCGACCTGCTGCGCGGCAAGCATGGCTTCAACGGGATCGTGCTGTCCGACTGGGCCATCACCAACGACTGCGGCGACACCTGTCGCAACGGCTTTCCGGCTGGCGTGACCCCCAGCTTCGAGGGGTTTTCCACGGCCTGGGGTGTCGAGGACCTGGTCAAGGTCGACCGCTACGCCAAGGGCGTGAACGCGGGCCTCGACCAATTCGGCGGCGTCGAGGACACGGCCGAGCTGGTTCAGGCCGTGAAGGCCGGGAAGATCACCGAAAGCCGCATCGACGAGTCCGTGAAGCGCATCCTGCTGGTCAAGTTCGAGCAGGGGCTGTTCGAGAACCCCTATGTCGACCCCAAGGCCGCCGACGCCATCGCCGGCGCCGAGGCCTTCGTCGCTGAGGGCAGGGCGGCCCAGAGCGCGGCCCTGACGCTGCTGGAGAACAAGAACGGCCTGCTGCCGCTGAAGGCCGCCGGCCGCAAGGTCTGGCTCAAGGGCGTCTCGCCCGACGTCGCCAAGGCCTACGGCCTGACGCCGGTGACCGACCTGGCCCAGGCGGACCTGGCCATCCTCCGGGTCGAGACGCCGTTCGAGACCCTGCACCCGAACTACACCTTCGGGGTGCGCCAGCACGAGGGCGATCTGTCGTTCAAGGACGGCGCGGCCGACTACGAGGCCATCAAGGCCGCCTCGGCCAAGGTCCCGACCATCGTCAGCGTCTATCTCGACCGTCCGGCCATCCTGACCAATGTCCGCGACAAGGCCGCCGCCCTGGTCGGCGACTTCGGCTCCAGCGACGAGGCGCTGCTCGATGCGTTGACCGGAAAGGCCAAGGCGCGCGGCAAGCTTCCGTTCGAGCTGCCCTCGTCGATGGCCGCCGTCGAAGCCCAGGCCGAAGACGCGCCGCACGACAGCGAAAAGCCGCTCTACCCGATCCACTACGGCCTGACCTACTAGGGGGACCGCCACCATGATCCGCATGACGACCGCCGCCAGCATCGCGGCCCTCAGCTTGGCCGCCGGCGCGGCCCACGCCCAGCAGCCGTGGATGAACACCAGGCTCTCGCCCGACGAGCGCGCGGCCCTGCTCGAGAAGGAGATGACCCTCGACGAGCGCATCGGCCTGGTCCACGGCCCGATGTCCATGCCGATCTTCGGCATCAAGAAGCCCGACGGGGCCATCGGCTCGGCCGGCTACATCCCCGGCATCCCGCGCCTGGGCGTCCCGGCCCTGGAGGAGAGCGACGCTAGCCTGGGCGTCACCAACCCTCTGGGCGTGCGGCCGGGCGACGGCGCCACGGCCCTGGCCTCGGGTCTGTCGCTGGCGGCGACCTTCAACACCAAGCTGGCCTATGACGGCGGCGCTGTGGTCGGCCGCGAAGCCCGCGCCAAGGGCTTCAACGTCCAGCTGGCCGGCGGCGTCAACCTGGCCCGCGACCCGCGCAACGGCCGCAATTTCGAATATCTGGGCGAAGATCCCTGGCTGGCGGCCAACCTCGTCGCCGCCCAGATCAACGGCATCCAGGCCCAGGGCATCGTCTCGACGATCAAGCACTTCTCGCTGAACGGCCAGGAAACCAGCCGTCACTTCGCCAATTCGGTGATCGACGAGGCCGCCCACCGCGAGAGCGATCTGCTGGCCTTCCAGATCGCCATCGAGAAGAGCCAGCCGGGCTCGGTGATGTGCGCCTACAACCTCGTCAACGGCGACTACAGCTGCGGCAACCCGCACCTGCTGAACGACGTGCTGAAGGGCGACTGGGGCTACAAGGGCTGGGTGATGTCGGACTGGGGCGCGGTCCACGCCACCGACTACATCGTCAAGGGCCTGGACCAGCAGTCGGGCGAGCAGCTGGACGCCAAGATCTGGTTCGGCGAGCCGCTGAAGGCCGCCGTCGAAAAGGGCGAGATCCCGGCCGCGCGCCTGTCTGACGCCACGCGCCGCATCCTGCGCTCGATGTTCGCCGCCGGCCTGTTCGACAAGCCCGTGACCCCCGGCGGCGCCATCGACTACGACGCCAATGCCGAGGTCGCCCGCGCGGCGTCGGCCGAAGGCATCGTGCTGCTGAAGAACCGCGAGGGCCTGCTGCCGCTGGCCAGGAGCGCCAGGACCATCGCCGTGATCGGCGGCCACGCCGACGCCGGCGTGCTGTCGGGCGGCGGCTCCTCGCAGGTCGTGCCGCCGGGCGGCGCCAAGCGCGTCGTGCCCCTGGGCGGCGAGGGCATGATGGGCGCTTTCCGCAGCCAGTATTTCAACGGCTCCTCGCCGCTGGCCGCCATCCGCAAGGCCGCGCCGGACGCCAAGGTCACCTTTGACGACGGCCGCTATGTCGCCTCCGCCGTGGCCGCCGCCAAGGCCGCCGACGTGGTGGTGGTGATGGGCAACCAATGGATGGGCGAGGGCGAGGACGCCTTCGATCTTTCCCTGCCCAACGGCCAGGACGAGCTGATCGCCGCCGTGGTCGCCGCCAACCCCAACGCCATCGTCGTGTTGCAGACCGGCGGGCCGGTCTCCATGCCCTGGCTCGATCAGGCCGGGGCGGTGGTCGAGGCCTGGTACGGCGGCGCCAAGGGGGGCGAGGCGATCGCCGACGTGCTGTTCGGCGCGGTCAATCCGTCGGGCCGCCTGCCGGTCACGTTCCCGGCCTCGCTCAGCCAGTATCCGCGCGAGGCGCTGCCGGGCCGCGGCGTGCCCGAGAAGACCAGGTTCGACGTCAACTACGCCGAGGGCGCCGACGTCGGTTACCGCCGCTTCGCCGCCACCGGCGACAAGCCGCTGTTCCCGTTCGGCTACGGCCTGTCCTACACCTCGTTCGCCTATTCGAACCTGAAGGTCGAGGGCGGTCAGTCGGTCACCGTCAGCTTCGACGTCGCCAACACCGGCAAGGCCGAGGGCAAGGACGCCCCTCAGGTCTATCTGACCGGCGCGGCCGGCAAGCCGTTGCAGCGGTTGATCGGCTTCGACAAGGTGTCGCTGAAGCCGGGCGAGACCCGCCGCGTGACCCTGACCGCCGATCCGCGCCTGCTGGCCAGCTTCGACGCCAAGGGCCGTCGCTGGGTCGTCACGGGCGGCGACTATCAGGTGGCGGTCGGCGCCTCGGCCACGGACCTGGCCCTCAAGGGCGGGGCCAAGGTCAAGGCCCGGACGCTGAAGCCGTAAGGGAAGGGGATGGCGATGAGATCTTCAGGGAAGTCTCTGGTTTCGGGCCTGGCCCTCTCACTGGCCATCGGCCTTCCGGCCCTGGCCGCCGGCCCGGTGGTCAAGACCACCAACGGTCCCGTCGAGGGCGTCGAGAGCGGAACGGCGGCGGCGTTCAAGGGCGTGCCCTTCGCCGCGCCGCCCGTCGGCCCGCTGCGCTGGCGCGCGCCCCAGGCCCCCGCGGCCTGGACCGCCGTCCGTTCGGCCGCTGAATACGGCCCCGATTGCGCGCAGAACCCGTTCCCGGGCGATGCGGCCCCCCTTGGCGTCAAGCCGGCCGAGGACTGCCTCTATGTGAACGTCTGGACGCCGAAGGACGCGATCAACACCAAGGCCAAGAAGCCGGTCATGGTCTGGATCTACGGCGGGGGCTTCGTCAACGGCGGCTCTTCGCCGTCGGTCTATGCCGGCGACCGCTTCGCCCGCGACGGCGTGGTGCTGGTCAGCTTCAACTATCGGGTCGGGCGCTTCGGCTTCTTCGCCCACCCGGCGCTGTCGGCCGAGAACGCCGACGGGGGTTTGCTCGGCAACTATGCGTTCATGGACCAGATCGCGGCCCTGAAATGGGTGCAGGCCAATATCGAGGCCTTCGGCGGCGATCCAGGCAACGTGACGATCTTCGGGGAGTCGGCCGGCGGCATGTCGGTCAACGCCCTGCTGACCACGCCCTTGGCGCAGGGGCTGTTCCACAAGGCCATCATCCAGTCGGGCGGCGGCCGGCCGCGCCTTCTGCCGTCGCTGCCGATCAAGGCCGCGCCGGGCGAGCGCTCGGCCGAGAGCGTCGGCGTCGCCTTCGCCGCCAAGGCCGGCGTGACGGGGGAGGGGCCTCAGGCCCTGGCCGCCCTGCGGGCCTTGCCGGCCGAGGCGGTGGTCGACGGCCTAAACATGGCCACGTCCGGCGTGCCCACCTGGAACGGCGGGCCGATGTATGACGGCAGGATCGTCACCAAGCCGGTGCTCGACGCCTTCGCCGCCGGTGAATGGACGAAGATGCCGGTGATGGTCGGGGCCACCGGCGCCGACGGCTTCTTCTTCGGCGGCACGCGCGACCAGGTCTTCGCTCCGTTCGGCGAGCGCCGGGCCGAGGCCGAGACGCTCTACGACCCGACCGGCGACGGCGACATCAAGATCTATGGTTGGAAGGCCGCCGGCGACCGGATGTTCATCGAGCCGGCCCGCGAGGTGGCCCGCACCCTGTCGACGCAAGGCGCGCCGGTGTGGTCGTTCCGCTTCTCCTATGTGGCGGAAAGCCAGCGTCACGAGTGGTGGAGCGCCCCGCACGCTACCGAGATCCCGTTCGTGTTCGACACGGTCGACGCCCGCTACGGCGCGGCCCTGACCCCGGCCGACGCGGCCGCAGCCAAGGCCGCCCACGCCTACTGGATCGCCTTCGCCGCCAACGGCGCGCCCGAGCCCGCCGGCCAGCCGGCCTGGCCGAGGTACGACGCGGCCGGCGATGCGATCATCGACTTCACCAACGATGGGGTGAAGGCGGGGGCGGATCCGCTCAAGGCGCGGCTCGATCTCGTCCAGGCCACCACGCCCAAGCCGGCAGGGCAATGACATGGCCGTGCGTCTCGCCGACGCGGTGATCGACCGCGACACCTTCCAGGCCCTGCGCCGGGCCCTGCCGGCCGCCACCAAGGCCTGCCTGCAGGAGACCTTCGGCATCAGCGAGACCACCTGGGTCAAGCTGCGCGACGGCCGGCCGGTGAAGCAGGCGACCCTGGAGCGGTTGCTGGAGCGCTATCGGCGGATGTGCGGCGAGATGGGAAGGCGGGCGGCTTAGTAGGACCCTCTCCCTATGGGAGAGAGGTGATTTGGGGCAGCCCGTCCATGATCGCCGTGAGCGCCAGCACCGTCTGGCCCTCCATGGCGCTGTGGCCCGCATCCGTCTTCACGTAGCTGGCCGGCGGCGCGCCGATCTCGTCGAGAGCCGCGACCAGGCGCGAGGCCTGCGACAGCGGGCAGACCTGGTCGAAGCGGCCGTGGACGATGTGGATGTCCAGGCCCTTCAGCTTGTCGACGTTGCGGACGATGTAGTCCGGCTCGAGGAACAGGCCGTTGGCGAAGAAGTGGGCCTCGATCTGGGCGAAGCACAGGGCGAAGTCGGCCTCGCCGAACTTACCCGCGTCGGCGTTGTCGGGGATCATGTTCGAGATCGTGCCTTCCCAGACCGACCACGCCACGGCCGCCTCGAGCTGGCGCTGACGTTCGGCCTCGCTGGTCGGGACCATGTCGAAGATCTTCTTGTAGGCGCCCATGATGTTGCCGCGCTCTTCGACCGGGATCACCTCGACGAAGGCCTTCCATTCGTCGGGATAGGCGATGTAGGCGCCGGGCTCGGTCAGGGCGTAGGGGGTGTTGGTGAAGGCCGCCGCGTTGCCCTGGTACATGTAGAGCAGGTCTTCGGTGGCCCCCAGGAAAATGCCGCGCAGGATCAGCGAGGCGACCTTGTCGGCGTGGCGGATGGCGTAGGTCAGGGCCAGGGTGCTGCCCCAGCTGCCGCCGAACACGTGCATGCGGCCGGTGATCCCTAGCGCGTCGCGCAGCCTGTTGATGTCGTCGACCAGGTGGTCGGTGGTGTTGTTGGTCAGCGCCACCTGCGGGCCGGCCGAGGCGACCGTCGGCTCGCTCTTTCCGCAGCCGCGCTGGTCGAACAGGATCACGCGATAGCGCTTGGGATCGAAGAACCGGGCCATCGGCGGGGCGCAGGCGCCGCCGGGGCCGCCGTGCAGGAACATCACCGGCTCGCCGTCCGGATTGCCGTATTCTTCCCAATAGAGCTTGTGGTCGGGCGCGGTGTCGACCTGCAACAGGCCGCTCTTGTTGGCGATCGGCTGATCGTACTTCCATTCGCCAGTGACCTTGCTGGTGGTCCGCAACCGCGAGAAATTCATAACTCGACCTTTCGTGAGGCTGTCGCCCGTGCCGTTTAGATGCGCTCGTCACTGACGACCGCAAGTCAAAATCGGTGGCTCTCGACAGGATCAGAGCGTCCGCGTACCCCACCGCTTCGCCCCAGCCCGAGAGGAGGGACCATGGCCAATCCCTTCTCGCTGCTGCTGCCCGCCCTGATCCCGTCTTGGAACTTCTTCGACGTCATCGCCGCCTCGCCGCGCGTCGAATACGCCCTGGCGGATTCGCGCGACGCCGCCTTGGACGCCTGGACCGAATTCCGCCCGCGCCCGCCAAGCCTGTCGCCGGCCGCCATGCTGGGCCGCCTGTTGTGGAACCCGCGCTGGAACGAAAGCCTCTATCTGGTCAGCTGCGCCGAACGCCTGGTCGAGGAGCTGACGGCCCACGGCGAGGACGAGGTTTTCCGCCGGATCGCGGCCGATCTGGCGGGCCGGGCGGACGTTGCGCCGTGGCTGTCGTTCCGACTGCTGTTCGTCGACCCGACGGGCGGGCGAGAGGTGCTCTACCAGGCCGCGCCGCGCTTGCTGGCGGACATCGACGTGCGATGAGCTTCGACCACGCCCTTCGCCTGACCGAGGTGCTGTTGGCTCTGGTCTTGATCCAGCAGGGCCTGGAGCATCTGCGGGTCTTCCGCCGCGAGCGTATTCTGTTCGGCGCGCGCATCGTCCTATGCGGGCTGGTCGTCGCGGGCGTCGCTTCGCCCTGGCCGCTGGTCGGCCTGGCTGGCCTGTCGCTGCTGATCCTCCAGTGCTTCCAGGGGCCCTATAACGGCGGCAGCGACCGGCTGGGGCTGCTGGCCCTCTGGTGCGTGATGCTGGCGCGGGTGCTGCCCGTCGATCAGTGGCGCGAGCTGGCCTTCGGCTATCTCGGCGTGCAGCTGATGCTGTCCTACTTCATCTCGGGCTGGGTGAAGATCGTGAACCCCGACTGGCGCAGGGGCGTAGCGCTGCGCCAGGTGTTCGCCTTCTCGGCCTATCCGGTGGCAGAAAGCCTGCGCGGTTGGGCCGATCGGCCGCACCTGCTTCTGGCCATGTCGTGGGCGGTGATGCTGTTCGAACTGGTCTTTCCGCTGACCATGCTCTCACAGGCGTCGCTGATCGCCGGCCTCGTCGTCGCCGCGACCTTCCACCTGGCCAATGCCTGCCTGTTCGGCCTCAACCGGTTCTTCTGGACCTGGCTGGCGGCCTATCCGGCCATCCTGTGGCTGCAGCAGCGCCTGTTCTAGCCCCAGGCGGGGAAGGCGATGCAGGTCGGACGATCGACGGCGACCGACTGGTCGGTGGCGGCAAGACGTCCCGATGACGGATCACGCGCCAGGACCGTCACCGTGTTGGAGCCTTGATTGGCCGCCAGCAGCCAGCGGCCGGACGGATCGATGGCGAAGCTCCATGGCGTTTTGCCGCCCGATGGGATGCGCTCGCCCTGCAGCAGGGCGCCGGTCGTCTCGTTGACCGCATAGGCGCCGATGACGTCCTCGACCCGGATCGAGACGTAGACGAAGCGACCGTCGGTGCTGACGGCGACCTCCGCGCCGTTGACGGGCGGCATGCCGCCGGCTGGCAAGGCCTGGACGAGCACGAGACGGCCAGCCTCCCAGCGATAGGTTCGGATCTCCGGCTCGATCTCGCTGAGCAGATAGACGAAGCGGCCGTTGGGATGGATGGCCAGGTGACGCGGCCCGGTCATGGGCGGCACGTCGGTCGAGGCGTCGCCTGCCGGTCCCAGGCGCCGGGTGGCGGCGTCATAGGGGTGAACGAAGATCCGATCGGCGCCGAGATCGGCGACCAGGGCTTGGCGCCTCGAGGGATCGACCAGCACCGCGTGGGCGTGGGGCCCCTGCTGCTGGGGACCCGGACCCGAGCCCGTATTGGCCTGCACCGATGCCGGCGCCTCCAGCCCGCCGTCGGAACGGACGGGCAGGGCGGCGACATGGCCGTCACCGTAGTGCGCGATCAGAAGGCCGCCGGCCTCGCCGTCGAGCGACATGTGCGCAGGACCGCGGCCGCCCGAGGCGACCGTCGAGATCACGGTCAGGGCGCCGGTTGCCGGATCGGCCTTCAGCGCGTGGACCTTGCCCTGTTCGCCGGGACCGTAACCGATCTCGCTGAGAGCGTAGAGCACGGGGAGCCTGGGGTGGGCGACGAGCCAGGTTGGGCGCAGCAGGGGCGCGACGACGCCGATCGGGGTCAGCCTGCCGGTGGCGAGGTTCAGCCGGGCGGCGAAGACGCCCTGGCCGTCCTTGTCGGCCTGGCCGCCGACATAGACCAGCCGTTCGTCCCGCGACGCCGCATGGGCGAAGGGCGAAGCCATCAGTCCCAGCGCGCCGGCGGCGACCGTGCGGCGGGTGGGCAAGCCGTGTCTGGAATCGGTCATCGGCGTCTCCTCCACCCACGCTTGTCAGGCTTTGGAGGAGGCGTCGATAAGACCACTCGGGTTTCTTCCGCGAAGAAAATCGCGTCGGGTTTGACGGAAGTTTCGCGCCCGTGCATCGCTCCCTCCAGAACAACTCGACCAGAGTGGGTGGGACGGAAACGGTGTCGGAGGGGCGTGCGCGCGTCGTGGCTTGGATCGGGCGGGAAATCCTGCCCCATGAGGCCGATCTGCGCGCCTGGCTGCGGCGAGCCTTCGCCACGGCCGGCGACGTCGACGACATCGTCCAGGAGACCTACTGCCGCCTGGCGGGCCTTTCCCATGTCGACCACATAGGCGAGCCCCGGGCCTACCTGTTCCAGGCCGCCCGCAGCGTCGCGCTGGAACAGCTGCGGCGGGCGCGGGTGGTTCGGATCGACACGGTGACGGAAATCGACGCGCTGAACATCGAACTGGACGAGCCTTCGCCCGAACGCATCGCCGGCGGGCGGCGCGAGCTGGAGCGGGTGCGGCGGCTGATCGCCGCCTTGCCCGACCGCTGCCGCCGGATCTTCGAGATGCGCAAGATCGAAGGCCTGCCGCAACGCGAGATCGCCCGCCGCATGGGCGTGACCGAGAACGTGGTCGAGAACGAATCCGTGAGGGGGCTGCGCGCCATCCTCGCCGCCCTCGCCGAGGGTGAAACCGAAGAACAGACGGCCGCGAGGAGGCCGAGTACGCATGACCGAACGCGAAAGCGCCGCTGACATCGAGGCGGCCGCCGCCCGATGGGTGGTGCGCGCCGATCGCGGGGATCTGGACCCGGCCGAGCTCGAAGCATGGCTGGCCGGCGACACGCGTCGCCAGGGCGCCTTCGTGCGCGCCCAGGCGGCCTGGGGTCTGCTCGATCGTGGTCGCGCGCTCGGCGGAAACGAGGCGTCGGCGAAGGCGCGCCCACATGTCGATCGCCGGGGCCTGCTGGCCGGCCTGGGCGTCGCGGCGGCGGCCTGCGTCGCCGTGGTCGTGGCGCCGCGCCTGCTGGCCGCCCGCTACGGCACCGCCGTGGGCGAGATCCGCCGCGTGCCGCTGGCCGACGGTTCGCTGGCCGCCATCAACACCGACACAGCGCTGGAAGTGGCCATGAAGCCGCGCAGTCGCGAGGTGCGGCTCGACCGGGGCGAGGCATGGTTCCAGGTCGCCAAGGACGCCGAGCGCCCGTTCGTGGTCGAGAGCGGTCCGGTGCGGGTGAGGGCGGTCGGCACCGCCTTTTCCGTCCGTCGCCGCGACGGCGGCTGCGAGGTGCTGGTCACCGAGGGCGTGGTCGAGGTGTGGTCGGAAGGGGCCGGCGAGGCCCCGCGCCGGGTGACGGCCGGCGAGCGGGTCTTCGCCTCCGACAGCGCCGGCGCGGCCCGGCCGGTCCCCGCGTCGCTGGAGATCACCCGCGAACTGGCCTGGCGCGAGGGACAGATCGTGCTCGACGGCGAGGCCTTCGGGGCGGCCGCCGAGGAGTTCAACCGCTACAACGCCCGCAAGATCGTCATCGCCGACCCGGCGCTGGCCGAGCAGAAGCTGGTCGGCTGGTTCCGCACCAACGAGCCCGAGAGCTTCGCCCGCGCCGCCGCCTCCAGCTTCGGCGCCCGGGTGACGGTGCGCGGCGACGCGATCCTCGTGCAGTCGATCGCGCCCCTGGCCGAATAGGGATTTCGCCGCCCACGGAGGATGGCGTTCGAAAATTTTCGCCGAGCTCTGACGGAAACCGGTTTCCCGCCCATCGCTCAAGACAGGCGCTCCCAGAAGCGCCGTGCGAAACAAACAATAGGGAGGGCGCGGAATGGGTTATCCGCGAGACGTCTACGGAAAATCGGCCCTGATGCTGGCGGCGGGCGCCGCCGCGGTGCTGGCCAGCAGCCAGGCCCAGGCCCAGACGCGCAAGTTCGACGTGCCGGCCCAGGCCGCGGCCACCGGCATTCCCCAGTTCGGCAAGCAGGCCGACTTGCAGATCCTGGCGCCGCAGGCGGCCGTCCAGGGCAAGCGGGTCAACGCCGTGCGCGGGACCTACACCGTCTCCGAAGGCCTTTCGCGGCTGCTGGACGGCGCCAACCTGACCATCGTCTCGAACGACGGCCGCACCGCGGTGCTGGGCCAGAAGGGTTCGGTGCAACTCGCCTCGACGGCACCGGTCGCCATCCCGCAGCAGTCCGAGCCCGTCGGTGGCGCCATCGAGGAGCCGGCGGCCGTCGAGGAGGTGGTCGTCACCGGCTTCCGCGCCAGCCTGGGCAGCGCGCTGAACATCAAGAAGCGCACCAGCGGCGTCGTCGACGTCATCAAGGCCGAGGATATCGCCGACTTCCCGGACGCCAACCTCGCCGAGTCCATCCAGCGCGTGCCGGGCGTGTCGATCGCCCGCGACGCCGGCGAGGGCCGCCAGATCACCGTCCGGGGCCTGGGGCCCCAGTTCACCCGCGTGCGCATCAACGGCGTCGAGGGCCAGAGCACGGCCAGCGGCACCGACAGCTCGGGCGGCGCCAACCGCAACCGCTCGTTCGACTTCAACGTCTTCGCCTCGGAGCTCTTCAACAGCATCACCGTGCGCAAGACCGCCTCGGCCTCGACCGAGGAGGGCTCGCTGGGCGCCACTGTCGACCTGCAGACGGGACGACCGTTCGACTACAAGGGCGCGACCCTCGTGGTCTCGGCCCAGCAGGGCTACAACGACCTGTCGGAAAGCTGGGACCCGCGCTTTGCGCTGCTGGCGTCGAACACCTGGGCCGACGGCAAGCTCGGCGCCCTCGTGTCGGTGGCCTACACCGAGCGCAACCTGCTCGAAGAGGGGCACGGCTCCGGCGGCTGGCTGAACGGCACGGAGGTCGGCGGCTTCAGCCCGGCCTCGACCTTCACCCAGGCCAGCTCGGCCAGCGTGTTCACCCCGCGCTTCCCGCGCTACGGCCGCCTGACCCACGATCAGAAGCGCCTGGGGATCACCAGCTCGCTGCAGTTCCGGCCCGACGAGAAGACCCTGGTCACGGCGGACTTCCTCTATTCGGACTTCAAGGCCACCCGCACCGAGAACTGGCTCGAAGCCCTGTCCTTCGCTCGCAACGCCGCCCAGGGCGGCCGCCCGGAGATCATCGTCCGCGACGGCGTGGTCAACGCCAAGGGCGACATGGTCTACGGCCTGTTCGACGATGTCGACGTCGAGAGCGAGACCCGCTTCGACAAGCTCGACACCAGGTACACCCAAGGCACCTTCACGGTCGAACACCGCTTCTCCGACCGCTTCAAGGTGACGGGGCTGGTCGGCTTCTCGAAGTCTGACTTCGACAATCCGATCCAGACGACGGTGATCCTCAACCGCGAGAACGCCGACGGCTTCTCCTACGACTATCGGAGCGACGCCAAGCTGCCGGCGATGAATTTCGGCTTCGATGTCACCGACCCGCTGGCCTACAACTTCGGCGCGGCGCGTTCGGAGATCCGCCTGCGGCCGCAGGGCGTGACCAACACCATCCAGACCGCCCAGCTCGACGGCGACTACGAGCTCAACGACACGTTCCGCCTGAAGGCCGGGGTGAACCTCAAGAAGTACGAGTTCGACTCCTGGGCTTTGGCTCGGGTCAACGAGTCCGTCGTGCCGACCCTGCCGGCCGGCGTCACCCTGGCCGGCCTGACTACCCTGGTCAGCGGCTTTGGCAAGAACCTCGGCGGCTCGGGCTATCCCGCCAGCTGGGCCGCGCCGGACCTGAACGCCTTCGCCAAGCTGTTCGACATCTACAGCGGCACGGGCCTGTTCGAGCTGTCGGGCGCCAGCAACGCCAACGCCCGCGGCAACATCCGCAGCGTCGAGGAGAAGGACACCGCCGCCTACGTGCAGCTGGACTTCAATTCCGACCGCTTCGCCTGGCCGATCCGCGGCGATGTCGGCGTGCGCTACGTCAAGACCGAGCAGAGCTCGACCGGCTACCAGCTGGTGTCCGGCGCGGCCCAGCAGGCCACCGTCGATCGCCAGTACGAGGACGTTCTGCCGGCCCTGAACCTGACCGCCGAGGTCACCCCCGACTTCCTGCTGCGTTTCGGCGCGGCCAAGGTGATGACCCGTCCCAACCTGGGCAGCCTGACGCCGGGCGGCAGCCTCAGCGTCGTGGGCGTGTTCAGCGTCAGCTCGGGCAATCCGTATCTCGACCCGATCCGGGCCACGACCTACGACCTGTCGGCCGAATGGTACTTCGCCAAGGACGCGCTGCTGTCGGTCGGCCTGTTCTACAAGGACATCGACAGCTACATCCAGACGCAGCGGATCTCGCAGACCTTCGCCGCCTCGGGCCTGCCCACCAGCCTGCTCGACGGCCTGGCCGGCGTGTCGGCCAACGACACCTTCCTGTTCAGCAAGCCGGTCAATACCGAGGGCGGCCCGCTGAAGGGGATCGAGATCAGCTACCAGCAGCCGTTCAGCTTCCTGCCGGGCCCGCTGCGCCACACCGGGGCGATCTTCAACGTCACGATCGTCGACTCCAAGATCGACTACATCTCGTCGCGCTCGGCCACCGGCTTCGTGCAGAACGATCTGGTTGGCCTGTCGAAGAACGCCTTCAACGCCACCCTCTACTACGAGGACAGCAGGTTCAGCGCCCGCGTCTCCGGCGCCTATCGCGACAAGTACTTGACCGCCGTACCCAGCGGCACCTCGACCAACGACATCGACGGGGTTCGCGACACCTTCACCGTCGACGCCTCGGCCTCGTACCAGATCAACAAGCGCCTGAAGGTCACCTTCGAGGGGCTGAACCTGACCGACGCCTTCAACGAGCAGTACACCGACAGCGTGCGCGACAGCATCTACGTCTATTCGCACACCGGCCGACAGTACAACTTCGGCCTGAGGTACTCCTTCTAGGCCGGACCGGACCTTCCTCCTCCCAGGGGAATGTTGGGCGTCGGCCGTCCCTCCCGGCCGGCGCCCGTTCTTTTCTTTTCGAGGCTTCGATGACGATGGTTTCGCGACGGGCCGTGGCGGCCGGGCTCCTGCTGCTTCCTGGCGTCGCCTCGGCCGCGCCGCGCTATGACGCCGTGCTCAAGCGTCCCGACGATCCGCGCCGGTTTTCGGCCCCGACCTACGACAAGCTGTCGGCGGCCGTGGCCGCCGCGCCGGCCAATGGGACGCGACCCTTCCGCATCCTGGTGACCAAGGGCGCGTTCGACGAGCAGGTCGTGATCGACAAGCCGTTCATCCATCTGGTGGGCGAGAGCCGCACGGGCTCGATCATCACCCACCTGGCCGCCTCGGGCCTGACCGCGCCGGACGGCAAGCGCTGGGGCACGTTCCGCACGCCGACCCTGTTCGTCCGCGCGCCGGATTTCGCCGCCCGCAACCTGACCATCCGCAACGCCTTCGACGGCCTGGCCGAGATGAGCAAGCCGGGCGGCCTGCACTCGCACGACGGCGGCGGCCCGCAGGCCGTGGCCCTGATGCTCGACAAGGGCAGCGACCGCTCCCGGCTGACGCAAGTCGACATTCTCAGCTACCAGGACACCCTGTTTCCCGACGCCGGCCGCAGCCTGTTCGAGCGCTGCCTGATCGCCGGCAGCTACGACTTCATCTTCGGGGCGGGCAGGGCGTTCTTCCGGGGCTGCGAGATCCGTTCGCTGCCGCGCCCGGTCGATCCGGTCGACGGCTATGTCGTCGCGCCCAGCACGCCGATCGACCAGCCTTTCGGCTTCGTGTTCAAGGACTGCCGCCTGACCAGGGCGTCGGGCACGGCAAGCCGCTCAGTCTATCTGGGGCGGCCCTGGCGGCCGTCGAGCCAGTTCCCCGACGGTCGTTATGGCGATCCCAGGTTCGTGGCGCAGGCCGCCTTCATCGACTGCTGGATGGACGACCACGTCGCCCCGGAGGGCTGGACGCAAATGTGGTACACCGGCAAGGACGGCAATCCGCGCACCATGCTGCAACCCGAGGACGTCCGCTTCTCGCAATACGGCTCGAAGGGGCCCGGCGCGGCCGCCTTCCAGCGCGGTCGAGCCTTGAGCACCGCCGAGGCCAGGGCGATGAGCGTCGACGCCGTGCTGGCCGGCTGGCGCGTCTGAGGTCTCAGCGTGCGAACGGGAAGGGGGTCACCGATTTGCTGGCCTCTTCCACCAGCAGGGTGCGGTTGATCGGGGCGGCGGCGCGTTGCGGGCAGGCCGGCCGTTCGCAGATCCGGCACGACGGCCCGATCTCCACCGCCAGCGGCGAGGCGATGTCGAGCCCGCGCGAGGCGGCCAGCTTGCTGGCGAACTTCAGCTCGCAGCCCAGGCCGATGACCAACTCGTCCTCCAGCCCCGCCTGCAGGCCCGAGGTCCGTCGCACCGTGCGCGACAAGGTGAAGTAGCGCTCGCCGTCGGGCGTCTCGATAACCTGGGTGACGATGCGGCCGGGGGTCTTGAAGCTGTCGTGGACGTTCCAGCGAGGGCAGGCGCCGCCGAAGCGCGAGAACGGGAAGGGGCCGGCGGCGAAGCGCTTGGAGATGTTCCCCGCCGCGTCCAGCCGCATCATGAAGAACGGGATCCCCCGCGCGCCGGGGCGGCTCAGCGTCGTCAGGCGCTGGGCGGCCTGCTCGTAGCTGACGCCGAAGCGCGGCCGCACGCGCTCGATGTCGTAGCCGCTGGCTTCCATGGCCGCATGGAACGGTTCGTACGGCATCATGATCGCCGCGGCGAGATAGTTGTCGAGGAACACCTTCAGCAACTGGCGTGTGGCGCGGTCGGGCGCGGCGAAGCGGTCGGCCAGGCGCGTCAACGCCTCGGGCGCCTCCATCAGGCCCAGCTGGTAGCACATGGCGAAGATGCGGCTGGCTGGCGCCAGGGTCTCCGACACCATCAGGCGCTTGCGGTGGTGGTCGTAGCGGCGCAGCGAGCCGGCCATGACCTCCGTGGGCATGACCCGTGTCTGGATGCCGTGGCGGGCGACCAGGCGCTCGCGCACGGCCGGTCCCAGGTCCTGCAGGTCGGCGTCCAGCGCCGCGACGATGGCCTCGGCCGCCGTCTCCAGCTCGGCGAAGTGGTTGCGCTGCGAGCCGACCAGGTCGCGCACCCAGTCGGTTGGCGACGACGAGGCCGCCGGCGTTCCGTCGGGACGCTCGAAGGCGCCCAGGTCGATCATCCGACCGCGATCGAGATAGGCGCGGTAGAGGCGGGCCATGGCCTCGGCCAGGCCCGGCGACAGTTCGGCGACTTCCGCCACCTCGTGCCGGCCGAGCCCAAGGTCGGAGAACATCTTGTCGGCCAGAACCTCTTCCAGCCCCGCGCCGCCGCCCGGATCGTCGGCCGACAGGCTGCGCAGGTCGAGGTCGTAGGCTTCCGCCAGCCGCAGCAACATCTGGGCCGTCACAGGCCGCTGGTTGCGCTCCAGAAGGTTCAGGTAGCTGGGCGACACGCCCAGCTCGTCGGCCATGCGGCTCTGGGTGACGCCCAGGTCGCGGCGGAGGCGCTTGAGGCGGCCGCCCAGGAACAGCTTTTTGTCGGTCGTGACCATGTCTGTCACGTTGTCATGAATTTACAAAATACACAAAGTCGATTTGTGACAAATCGTCTTCAATAGGTTCGACCGCCTTGCCGCATAGGCGTTAGCTCCCTGTCACAGCTTACAGCCCGCCTCCCAACAAGCGGGCCCCGATGGGGAAGAAGAGACGACATGCGCAAGACCTACGCCGAGCACCGCCAGGACCTTATCGCCCGCTATCCGCAAGGCGTGACGCCCGGCGGCGTCGCCATCGACGACATCATCCAGCTGAAGCTGCAGAACACCTTCAACACCCACCTGGACATCGCTCGAGAGATGGCCGTCGTCATGCGCGCCGACATGGCCGCCTATGACGCCGATAGCTCGAAGTTCACCCAGTCGCTGGGTTGCTGGTCGGGCTTCCACGCCCAGCAGATGATCAAGTCGGTCAAGCGCCTGCGCGGCACCACCAAGGGCGCCTACGTCTACCTGTCGGGCTGGATGGTCGCGGGCCTGCGCAACCGCTTCGGCCACCTGCCGGACCAGTCGATGCACGAGAAGACCTCAGTCGTCGACCTGATCGAGGAGATCTACGTCTCGCTGCGCCAGGCCGACGAAGTGGCGATCAACGACCTGTTCAAGGCGCTGAGCACGGCGCGCAAGGCCGGCGACCAGGTCGCTGAGCAGGCCGCGATCAAGGCCATCGACACCTTCGAGACCCACGTCGTTCCGATCATCGCCGATATCGACGCCGGCTTCGGCAACGAGCACGCCACCTACCTGCTGGCCAAGGAGATGATCAAGGCCGGCGCCTGCTGCCTGCAGATCGAGAACCAGGTTTCGGACGCCAAGCAGTGCGGCCACCAGGACGGCAAGGTCACCGTGCCGCGCGAGGACTTCATCGAGAAGCTGCGCGCCTGCCGCCTGGCCTTCGAGGAACTGGGCGTCGACGAGGGCGTCATCGTCGCCCGCACCGACAGCCTGGGCGCGGGCCTGACCCAGAAGGTCCCGGTCAGCCAGGGCGAGGGCGATCTGGCGGCCGAATACATCAAGTGGCTGAAGACCGAGGCCATCACGACCGAGAACCCGCTGCGCGACGGCGAGATCGCGATCATGAAGGACGGCGCCTTCGTCAAGCCGGTGCGCATGGCCAACGGCCTGTTCGCCTTCCAGGACGGCACGGGCCGCGCCCGGGTCATCGAGGACTGCATCGCCAACCTGACGCAAGGCGGCGCCGACCTTCTGTGGATCGAGACCGATACGCCTAACGTCGACGAGATCGCCTCGATGGTGGCCGAGGTCCGCAAGGCCGTGCCGAACGCCAAGCTGACCTACAACAACTCGCCGTCGTTCAACTGGACCCTGAACCTGCGCAAGCAGGTCCGCGCCCAGTGGATCGCCGAGGGCAAGATCCACGAGGACTCCTATCCCGACGGCAACGTCCTGATGTCGGCGGAGTACGACGCCACGGATCTCGGCCGTGAGGCCGACGATCGCCTGGCCCGCTTCCAGGTCGACATCTCGGCCCGCGCCGGGGTGTTCCACAACCTGATCACCCTGCCGACCTTCCACCTGACCGCCAAGAGCGTCGACGAACTGTCGCGCGGCTACTTCGGCGACCAGCGGATGCAGGCCTACGTCAACTCGGTGCAGCGCGAGGAGATCCGTCGCGGGGTCTCGGCCGTGAAGCATCAGCACGAGGTCGGCTCCGACCTCGGCGACACCTTCAAGGAAATGGTCGGCGGCGAGAGGGCCCTGAAGGCCGGCGGTCACGCCAACACCATGAACCAGTTCGCCGCCGAATAGCCCGGCGTCCGAAAACCGAACCACCCCCACTTCACCCCCATTGGCGAAAACCTACAGGAGAGAACGCCATGACCAACGTCACGCAATTCGCTCCGGCCGCGATGCCGGATTCGACGGCCCAGGATCGCGCCGTGGATCGCCTGGCCGAGGCCTCGCACCGCCTCAACGAAGCCGTCCGCCGCGCCATCGAGGCCGGCTACTCGGTCGAGCTGGTGCGCACCTCGCGCCACCACGACGGCTCGGGCAACTGGGGCGACCAGATCGTCCCGACCATCCGCGCCAACGACGCCCCCAAGAGCGCTTAAAGACGCTCGGGCGCCTGCGGGCGAGGGGAGGCGCCTGCTTCCTCCTCTCGCCCGCGACACTGAAGATCGTCATCCCGGAAAGCGCGCAGCGCTTGTCCGGGACCCAGGGGCCGGCGCATCGTCGTCGAGGCTTCTTCGCGGTGGCCGGCGCGGCGCGCCGGTCCCTGGGCTCCGGCTTCAACTTGGGTGCGCAGGCCGCATCCGATAGACCTCTCCCAAGTCCGCGTCCAAACACCACGGAACACGCCATGCCTCTCGACATCGCCGCCAACGTCCAGATCCTCGGCCCGATCGAGGGTCGCGCGGTAGAGATCCTCACCCCCGAGGCCGTGGCCTTCGTGGCCGACCTGCACCGCCGCTTCGACGGCCGCCGGCGAGAGCTGCTGGCCGCCCGCCAGGCGCGCCAGGCCCGCTTCGACGCCGGCGAACTGCCGGACTTCCTGGCGCAGACTTCGCACATTCGCGCCGCCGACTGGCGCGTCGCCCCAATTCCCTCCGACCTACTCGACCGTCGCGTCGAGATCACCGGGCCGGTCGACCGCAAGATGATCATCAACGCCCTGAACTGCGGGGCGAAGGTGTTCATGGCCGACTTCGAGGACGCCACGGCCCCCACCTGGGCCAATGTCGTCGAAGGCCAGGTCAACCTGAAGGACCGCTGGAACGGCGTCTTGGACCACGTCGATCCGAAGTCCGGAAAGGCTTACGCGCTGGGAGCCAACCCGGCCGTCCTGAAGGTCCGGCCGCGCGGCTGGCACCTTCCCGAACGCCACCTCGAAGTCGACGGCGCGCCTGTCGCCGGCGCTCTGTTCGACTTCGGCCTCTATGTCTTCCACAACGCCCGCGCGGCGTTGGCTCAGGGCTCGGGCCCGTACTTCTACCTGCCCAAGCTGGAGAGCCATCTGGAGGCTCGTCTCTGGAACGAGGTCTTCGTCCGCGCCCAGGAGGCGCTGGGCCTGCCCGTCGGCACGTTCAAGGCCACGGTGCTGATCGAGACGATCCCCGCCGCCTTCGAGATGGACGAGATCCTGTTCGAGCTGAAGGACCATATCGTCGGCCTCAACTGCGGCCGCTGGGACTACATCTTCTCGTTCATCAAGCGCCTGGGCCGCCGCTCCGAATTCCTTACGCCGGACCGCTCGGCCATGGTCATGGGCAAGGCCTTCCTCGGCGCCTATTCGCTGAAGCTGATCCAGACCTGCCACCGCCGCGGCGCCTTCGCCATGGGGGGCATGGCCGCCCAGATCCCGGTCAAGGGCGACGAGGCCGCCAACCAGGCCGCCTTCGCCAAGGTTCGCGCCGACAAGGAGCGCGAGGCCGGCGCCGGTCACGACGGCACCTGGGTCGCGCACCCCGATCTGGTGCCCGTGGCCATGGAGGTCTTCGACCGCCTGATGCCCGCGCCAAACCAGCTCGACAAGACGCTGGAGGGCCTGGAGATCACGCAGGCCCAGATGCTGGAGCTGCACGACGGGGCCCGCACCGAGACCGGCGCGCGCGAGGCCGTCCGCGTCGGCGTGCGCTACACCCAGGCCTGGCTGGAGGGCCGCGGGGCCGTGCCGCTCTACAACCTGATGGAGGACGCCGCGACCGCCGAGATCTGCCGCACGCAGCTGTGGCAGTGGGTGCGCCTGGGCGCCGAGCTCGACGATGGCCGGGTGCTGACCTCGGAGCTGTTCGTCAGCCTGTTCACCCAGGAGATGGGCGACCTGCGCCGCGAGTTCGGCTCGCCGCGCCTGGAGGAGGCCGCCCACCTCTTCACCCGCATGGTGCTGTCCGACACGCTGGAGGAGTTCCTGACCCTGCCGGCCTACGAACTGATCGGCTGATCAACTGATCGGCTGGTCCCGGCGCGGCGGCGCTCCATCCCCCCGGAGCGTCGCCGCGTTGCGTCGGATCGCTGACACTCAAGGACCGAATAGCCGGAGCCATGCGAGCCCCGGCGCGTTTGACGCTCGACCAGTAACAAGGCGGGCGTCTCGTCATGACCATCTCCTCCCTGCGCCGGGATCTTCTCACCCGACCGATCTTCCAATGGGCCCAAGGCGTGCTGCCGGCCCTGTCCCAGACCGAGCGCGACGCCATCGACGCCGGCGACGTCTGGTGGGACGCGGCGCTGTTCACCGGCGACCCCGACTGGAACGAGCTCCTGTCGTTCCCCAGGCCCCAGTTGCGCCCCGACGAGCAGGCCTTCATGGACGGCCCGGTCGAAAAGCTTTGCGCCATGGTCGACGAATGGACCATGACCTGGGAGACCCGCGACCTGTCGCCCGAGGTCTGGACCTTCCTGAAGGAAAACAGATTCTTCGGGATGATCATCCCCAAGCAGTACGGCGGCCTGGGCTTCTCGGCCTTCGGCCACGCCGAGGTGGTGCGTCGCATCGCCAGCCGCTCGGTCTCGGCGGCGGTGACGACGATGGTGCCCAACTCCCTGGGCCCGGGCGAGCTGATCATGCGGTTCGGGACCAAGGCCCAGCAAGACCACTGGCTGCCGCGCCTGGCCGACGGCCGCGAGATCCCCGCCTTCGGCCTGACCAGTCCCGAGGCTGGCTCGGACGCCTCGGCCATGGTCGACGAGGGCGTGGTCTGCCGCGGAACCTGGGAGGGCCGAGAGGTCCTGGGCATCCGCCTCAACTGGCACAAGCGCTACATCACCCTAGGCCCGGTCTGCACGGTGCTGGGCCTGGCCTTCAAGCTGCGCGACCCCGACCACCTGCTGGGCCAGGACGAGGACATCGGCATCACCTGCGCCTTGGCGCCGACGAGCACGCCGGGCGTCGAGATCGGTCGCCGCCACCTGCCGGCCTTCCAGACGTTCCAGAACGGTCCCAACTGGGGCAAGGACGTCTTCATCCCCATGGACCTCGTCATCGGCGGCGCCGAGCGGGTGGGACAGGGGTGGAAGATGCTGATGACGGCTCTCGCGGCCGGACGCGGTATTTCCCTGCCGGCGCTGTCGGGCGCGGCGGCCGCCTTCAGCGCCCTGACGACGGGCAGCTACGCCCGCGTGCGCCAGCAGTTCGGCGTCTCGATCGGCAAGTTCGAGGGCGTGCAGGAGCGCCTGGCCCGCATCGCCGGCAACGCCTATCTGGTCGACGGCGCCCGCCGCCTGACCTGCGCGGGCCTGGACATGGGCAAGCATCCGTCGGTGATCTCGGCCCTTTTGAAGTCCGGCGCCACCGAACGCATGCGGGTGGTGGTCAACGACGCCATGGACGTCCACGGCGGCAAGGCGATCATCGAGGGGCCGCGCAACTACATGGGCGCGCAGTACCGGGCGATCCCGGTCGGCATCACCGTCGAGGGCGCCAACATCCTGACCCGCAGCCTGATGGTCTTCGGCCAGGGCGCGATCCGCGCGCACCCCTACATGCTCCGCGAGATCCTGGCCCTGGGCGAAGCCGATCCCGAGAAGGGCCTCGAGGATTTCGACGAGGCGTTCTGGAGCCACGTGGCCCACGCCCTGCGCAACGGCATCCGCACCTTCGCCCGCAGCTGGACGAACGGCGCCTTGTCGCCGGCCCCGGACGCCGGCCGCGCCAGGCGCTTCTACCGCCAGGCCGGCCGCTATAGCGCCGGCTTCGCCCTGGCCTCGGACATCGCCCTGCTGACCCTGGGCGGCGACCTCAAGCGCAAGGAGATGCTCTCGGCGCGCCTGGGCGACATCCTGTCGGAGCTCTACTTCCTGTCGGGCGCCTTGAAGCGCTGGGAGGACGAGGGCCGCCAGGACGCCGACTTCCCGCTGCTGCAATGGTGCGCCGACACCGCCTTCGCCACGATCGAGCAGCGCTTCGACGAGGTGTTCGCCAACCTGCCCAACCGCCCGGCCGCCTGGCTGCTGCGCGCGGCGATCCTGCCGTTCGGCGTCCATCGTCGCGGGCCGTCGGACAAGGTCACCCAGGCCTGCGCCGAGTTGCTGCTGCATCCGTCCGACACCCGCGATCGCCTCGTGGAAAACGTCTATGTCGGCGGCAAGGACCAGGCCGTCGGCCAGCTGATCGACGCCTTCGAGCGCGTGGTGGCGACCCAGCCGATCCACGATCGCCTGAAGGCCCAGAAGATCCGCGACTGGAAGGTCGCCGCCGGGCAGGGCCTGGTCACCGCGGCCGAGATCGCGGAACTGCAAGCCGCCGACAAGGCCGTGGCCGAAGTGATCGCCGTCGACGACTTCGCCCATGACAGCCTGGCCACCCAGGCCCGGGCGGAGGCCCGGCCCGACGCGGTCAGCGACAGGCGCGCCCGCGCCCAGGGCGACGGCGAGGTTCCCGAGCGACCGGGTCAGGAGGAGGCGCGCAGTTTCGAAGTTCGCTTGTGAGCCGGTGGCGAGCTTGAGCGCTTCAACCCGGTGAGCGGATGGTTCAAGCTGCCGGCATGACGCCGCGCTTCACCGATCCTGACGCGCTGGCCGATGCGATCATCGATCGTGTCGGCCGCCGCATCGTTCTTGGCCTGCCGCTGGGGCTGGGCAAGGCCAACCACGTGGTCAACGCCCTGGTGGCGCGGGCCTTGCGCGATCCTTCGGTCCACCTGCACGTCTTCACGGCCCTGACCCTGGAGCCGCCGCGCCCGAAGTCCGACCTGGAGAAGCGCTTCCTCGGGCCGATCATCGAGCGCACGCTGGGCGGCTATCCGCAACTGGCCTACGCCGACTTGCAGCGACGTGACGCCCTGCCGTCCAACATCGAGGTCGACGAGTTCTTCTTCCAGGCCGGAACGCGCCTGAACGTTCCCAGCGCCCAGCGCAGCTACATCTCGGCCAACTACACCCATGCGGCCGGCTATCTGCGCGAGCGGGGCGTCAATGTCGTCGCCCAGCTGGTGGCCGGGCGCGGCGATCGCTTCAGCCTGTCGTGCAACACCGACATCACGCTGGACCTGCTGGCGGCGCGCAAGGCGGGCGCCGCCGACTTCCTGCTGGTCGGCCAGGTCAATGACGAACTGCCGTTCATGCCCGGCGACGGCGACCTGCCGGCCGAGATGTTCAGCCACCTGCTGGACGGGCCGGACGTACAGTTTCCGCTGTTCGCGCCGCCGAAGGAGCCGATCCCCGACGCCTCCTATGCGATCGGCTTCCACGCCGCCTCGCTGGTGCGCGACGGAGGCACGATCCAGATGGGCATCGGTGCGATCAGCGACGCGGTCGCCCAGGGTCTGATCGTCCGCCATCGCGAACCCCAGGCGTTCGCAGAGACGGTTACGCGCCTGTCGCCGGTCGGCGCGCCGCCGATCTGCGGCGGATCCTTCGAGACAGGCCTCTACGCCGCCACCGAGATGTTCGTCGACTGCCTGCTCGACCTCCGGCGGGCCGGCGTGCTCAAGCGCGAGGTCGACGGCGCCGTGCTGCACGGCGGCTTCTTCCTGGGGCCGCGCGCCTTCTACCGCGCCCTGCGCGAGATGCCGCAGGACGAGCGGGCCAGGTTCCAGATGCAGGCCATCTCGGGCATCAACGAGATCCATGGCGACGAGGCGGCCCGTCGCGCGGCCCGTGTCGACGCGCGTTTCGTCAACACCGCCATGATGGCCACGCTGCTGGGGGCGGTGATCTCGGACGGCCTGGACGACGGTCGTGTCGTCAGCGGGGTAGGCGGGCAATACAACTTCGTGGCGCAGGCCTTCGCGCTCGAGGGCGCGCGTTCGATCCTCACCCTGCCGGCCGTGCGCGGAAGCGGCCGCAAGGCGGCGTCGAACATCCTGTGGTCCTACGCCCACGGCACGATCCCGCGTCACCTGAAGGACGTGGTGATCACCGAGTACGGCGCCGCCGACCTGCGGGGGAGGACCGATCGCGACACGGTCGTCCGTATGCTGAACGTCTCGGATTCCCGTTTCCAGCCCGCGTTGCTCGACGCCGCCAAGAGCGCCGGCAAGCTTGAGGCGGGCTACGTGATCCCCGAGGCCTTCCGCCGCAATACGCCCGAGCGCATCGCCGAGGCGCTGAAGCCCGCCAAGGCGGCCGGGTTGGCGCCCTTGCTGCCTTTCGGTTCGGACTTCGACGCCGTGGAGCAGGACCTGTTGCCGGTGCTCGGTCGCCTGAAGGCCGCGCAGGACGATCCGCTGGCCCTGCTGGGCCATGTCTGGAAGGGGATGACGGCGCCGGCGCCCGAGGCCGGCCTTCGTCGCCTGGGCCTCGACCGTCCCAGGACGCTCGGCGAGCGGTTGCTGTCCTGGGCCGTGCGCGGCGCCGCGGCCCGCTGAGGCGTCAGGCGAAGATCTTGATCACGGTCGCCAGGATCTCTTCCTTCGAGCGCACGCCCATCTTGCCGTGGATGTGCTTGATGTGGGTGCGCACTGTCAGGACCGAGACGCCCTTCAGTTCCGCGATCCGATCGGCGCTGTGGCCCGCGATGATCTCGGCCAGGATCCTGGCCTCCATGATGCTCAGGCCGAACAGGGCGCCCAGGCGGGGCAGGTTGGCCGGGGCGTCGAAATCCTTGAGCACGATCACCAGCGCGAGCTGGTCGCCGTCGTGCACGGCGCGCATGCGCAGCAGGAAGCGGCGATCCTGGTCTTCGCTGCCGATGAACTGGCAGACCTCGTGGCCGGCCAGGGCCTCGGCCATCCGTTCCATCAGGAAATGATGCGTGCGGCGATCGACGCCGCCGATCTTGCCGCCGCGGTCGACCAGCGGGCTGTGACCCGCCAGAAGGACGGCCGCGGCGCGCGAGCGCCAGAGGACGGTGGCGGTCTGGTCAATGACGATGCGAGCGATGGCGTCTTCGTCGAGACAAAAGCGCACCGCGCTCGTGTCCAAGACTGCCACTGCGGCGTGCGAGCCGTTCATCTTTCCCTCCCTCGCCAGCCTTGACTGGCGGTGGACCCAACTGCTTTGGCTGGGCCGACTTTGTTATGCAGTTAAAGCCAACTAGGGATAACTTATCCACAACCTGGGATTACTAGATGTTGCATAGCGTCGGTTTGTCGCATGATTTTTGAGAACGCTTATCACTGAGCTGTCGCTATATACATTTGTATTACTAAGGGCAGTTTAGCCGTACGTATTTTATTCAAATTCTCCTGACGGGTGAAACTGTACTAGCTACCCAAGGTGGGGGATTTCAGGTCCCCGGTTCTCTGCAATCGTTCATTAAGAACTTGTTAAGAGAAACGGGGTCTGGGACATGGCTGGCAAGCAACTGACGCTTCCTCGCGCCGTGCGCACCCAGCGCAAGCCGTCCTATAGGGACTGGATACTTGGCGGGAGCTTGCTGGCGGGAGTGATCCTCGCCGCCAGCGTGACGGAAAGCCGGGCGCAGGTTACGGCCTATGCCGGCGGGTCGCCTCCCAACATCGTGCTGTCCATCCCGGTTACGGCTTCCGTGGGCGGTCGTTGCGGCTTCGCGCCGGGCATGGCCCCGAGCGGTTCGACCAATGTCGGCGAGGTCAACAACGCCTTCACGGCGGACTTTCCCTTTACGCTTCAATGCACGGTGCCGTTCAGGGCCGCGGTGGTGTCGAGCAACGGCGGCCTGCTTGCCTCCAGCGTCACGCCCGCCACCGGCTACACCAATCTGGCGCCCTATCTCGTCGACCTGAACCTGGTCGGCGACGTCGGCGTCGGGACGGCCAGCGCCACCTGCGACACCGGCGACCTGAAGAGCACCTCGGGCGCGACCTGCGGCTTCAAGGGGCCGTCGAGCGCCAGCCAGGGCCTGCGCCTGAACGGCTCTTCCTACGATGTCTCTGGCTCGTACCTGCGGGTCCACCGCGCCGCCTATGCCGGCGCGCAGATCCTGGCCGCCGCCAACACCTATTCGGACTCGCTCACGGTGACGCTCAGCGTCTCGCCGTGACCCGCCTTCCGGGCCCGCTCCCCCGGCGGATCCGGCGTCCTTTGAAGGGGGAGGGGGTGCAAGCCCCGGAACAAGCAGAAGTCGGCCCCGCCGACGCAAGACTTTGGGAGTGAAGAGATGAAGAAGACGATCCTTCTCGGCGCCGCCGCCCTGCTGGGCCTGGCGATCGCCCCGGCCGCCATGGCCCAGACGGTCACCGGCACGGTCAACGTCACCGGCAGCGTCGCGGCCAAGTGCGTCGTCATCACCGGCGGCAGCGGCGGCACCTTCTCGGGCTCGATCCCGCTGGGCGAGTTGTCGCAGGCGGACGGCACCCTGTCGACCACCCTGTCGGGCTCGACCAACGCCAGCCCCGGCGGCTCCACCCAGTTCCGCGTGAACTGCAACACCGCCGCCCCCAAGGTGACGCTGAGCTCGACCCGTCTGTCGCTGACCCCCAGCGCCACCGCGCCGACCGGCTACACCGGCAACATCGACTACACCGCCGCGCTCGACGCCGCCCTGGCCAACAGCACGACCCAGACGGTCAGCTACGTGACCGCAGCCGCCCTGCCGGCCGCCACCGTGCAGAGCCTGTCGAGCAGCCTGGCCAACAGCGCCGGCAACCTGACGGTCAAGGCCTACGCCCTGAACACCGCCTCGGGCGCGCTGCTGATGGCCGGCAACTACCAAAGCACGATCTCGATCACCATCGAGCCCTCGTGATCGGGTGGGAAAGGGAGGAAGCGCCATGCGTAGCAGCCTTCTCCTGACCGTCGCCGCGGCGAGCCTCGCGCTCGTCGCCGCCTCGGGTCAGGCCCAGGCCCAGAGCGTGACCGGCACGGTGCAGGTCAACGGCACGGTGTCCAACCGCTGCCTGTTCGTGACCGACAACGTGGTCCTGGATCTGGGCGAACTGTCGCTGCAGACCGGCGACGTCTCGGCCATCGGCCGGCTCGACGGCGTCAAGCTGACCAGCCGGACGGCCACGCTCAACGGCTGGTGCAACGGGGTTTCGGCGACCATGGCCGTCGAGGCCCAGCCGATCTTCAACACCAGCTTCACCAGCACGGCCCCGACCGGGTTCGAGCGTCGTATCGACTACACCGCCACCGCCACGGCTTCGCCCTCGGGCGGCTCGGTGTCGGCGTCGGACAGCACGCTGGCCTCCGGCGGCGGCGCGGCCAGCACCACCGGCATCTTCGCCAGCGACATCGTCGTCAGCTTCGCCGACGCGGCCACGCCCGCCGGCGGGCGGCTGGTCTCCGGGTCCTATTCGGGCTCGGTGGCCGTGACGCTGGCTCCGGCCACTTGAGGGGAGAAAGGTCGTCATGATCCTGCACCGAACCTGCCTTGTCGGACTCGCGGCGACCGCTCTTCTCGCCCCGCTGGCCGGGGCGACCGGCGCCTGGGCCCAGGACCCCGTCAGGGGAACCGTCGGCCTCGACGCCCAGGTCGCCCAGGTCTGCGTGCTGGGCGCGCCGAGCCCCGGCGCCCTGGCGCTGGGACAGATCTCGGAGAGTTCGGGCGCCCGGGTGGGCCGGCTGGCGACCATCGCCAACCAGTCCATCCAGCTGCCCGGGACCTTCTGCAACTACGCCGGCGCGGCCCTGGCCATCTCGGCCTCGCCCCTGGCTGTGACCGGAACCACGACCCAGGCCGGTTTCGTCGGCTCGGTGGACTACACCTGCACGATCAGCGCCTGGGGCGCGACGTCGGCCACGGTCCGCACCAGCACCGGCAGCACGTCGGGCGTCGGCTCGCCCTCGACCAGCGGCGCGCCGAAGGAGACCGACCTGACCCTGGTGGTCTCGGACTTCGCCACCGCCAGCGACAGCCAGCTGCAGCCGGGCTCCTACCTGGCGCTCGTCACCATCACGCTCGGGCCCGACGCGGGCCTGAACGCCTCGGGGAGCTGATCCATGCGGCGCGCTCTTCTTCTCATCGCCCTGGCGCCCCTGGCGTTCGCCGGCGCGGCCTCTGCCCAGACCTACGGGCCCTCCGACAGCGTCGGGCCGATCCAGATCACCGCCACGGTGCCCAACAACATCTGCACGATCGGCGACCTCAGCGACGGCGACAACCTGTTCGATGTCGGGGTGATGATCGACACCACCACGGGCCTCTTGCTGCCGAACCTGGCCGCGCCGTCCAAGGTGCTGACCGGCACGCAATGCGGCGCGCCGAGCCAGCTGACCATCGCCGCCACCCAGATGACGGCCCAGGCCTTCCTGACCACGCCGCCATCGGGCTTCTCGCGCGCGGTCGACTACACGGCCACGGCCTCGGGCTGGACCCCGGTCGACGCGAGCTATTCGACCAGCGCCGCCGCCAACGTCGGCGCGTCCCAGACCCGCGACAGCGGCGGCTCGGGCCAGATCACCATCAGCCTGTCGAACTTCGCCACGTCCGGCGGACCCAGCCTGCGGCCGGTCGCCGACGACACCTACCAGGGGGCGATCGTCGTCACCCTGGCGGCGGCGAGCTGAGGGGAGTGGCGTCATGACCAGGACCAACCGTTTCAAGGCCGCCGTCCTCGCCGGGGCCTCGGCCGTCACCCTGCTGCTGCTGGGCCAGATGGCCCGGGCGCAGGAAGACGACAACACCCGCGACTTCGTCGTGCGGGGGCAGGTGCCCAAGGTCTGCACCATCGCCTCGCCGACCATCGGCGCGGGCCAGGTGGTCAACTTCCTAAGCCTGACCGGCGGGACCCTGCAGGTCGACCAGCTGACCGATCCGGTCACCCTGTCGACCCGCGCGGCCTCGGCCCAGGTCAACTTCGCGGCGGTGTGCAACTACGCCCACCAGATCGTGCTCGAGAGCCAGAACAACGGCCTGTGGCGCTCGGAGCTGGGCCTGACCCCGGCGCCGACCGGCTTCAGCGATGCGGTGCCCTACACCGCGACCCTGGCCTGGGGACCGGTCAACAACCGCTTCGAGGCCGACGCCAGCGCCCGCCGCATCCGCGACAGCGCCCAGCTGGTCGACCAGCCCGTCGTCGGCGACGTGACCCTGCGGCTGGATATCCAGCCCGGCGCCACGAACCTGCAGACCAATGCTCCGCTGGTGTCCGGGGTCTACCGCGACACTCTGCGCCTGACGGTGGAACCCCAATGAAGACCGTCCTTTTCCTTGCCGCCGCCGCGACGCTGGGCGTCGCCGCCGCCGCCTCGGCCCAGACTCTGCCCACGGGCGACGAAGCGTCGAGCCAACTGCAGCTGATCGGCCAGGCCCCCAGCGCCTGCGTGCTGTCGCCGCCCTCGGCGGCGGCCGGCGCCAACACCAGCTTCGCCGCCCAGGGCGGCCAGGCCGGGGTGGTGCGCTTCACCCAGTTCGTCGACCCCCAGACCGCCCAGCCGCGCGACGCCTCGATCAGCCTGGCCTTCCCGGTGGTCTGCAACTCGGCCCACCGCCTGGTGGTGCGCACCGACGGCGCGGGCATGTCCCGCGTCGGCGGGGGCGCGGCCGCTCCGGGCTTCCGTGACCGCCTCGACTTCCAGCTGACGGCCGACTGGGCCGGAGCCAGCGCGTCGGGGACGAGCGCGACGACCACCCCGATCAACCTGGTCACCGCCAACGGCGCGGCCGGGCAGATGAACCTCGTCCTCGCCGTCACCGGCGGCGGGACGCCGATGGTCGCCGGCGACTACGCCGGAACCCTCGTCGTCGAGCTCGAGGCCCAGAACTGAAGCTGAACAGAACGAACTGAATCCATGAGGAGCGGACACCGAATGACTCGTTCGAAAACCTTCCGAGGGCGCTTGCTGGGGGCGGCATGCGCCGGTCTCCTGGCGCTCGCGGGACTGGCGGCGCAGGGGGCGCCGGGCCTGGGCGGGGGCGCCCTGGCCATGACCGTCCAGCCGGTCGTCATCGATCTGAAACCCACCGGTCGGGGCATGTCCCAGATCGTCACGGTGCAGAACACCTTCGCAAACCCTCTGCCGGTCGAGCTGCGCGCCGAGGAGCTGTCCTTCGACGAGAAGGGCGCCCACCCCAGCGACACCCCGACCAACGACCTGCTGATCTTCCCGCCCCAGGCGGTGATCCAGCCGGGCGAGACCCAGTCGTTCCGGATCCAATGGGTGGGCGATCCGGCCCTGGCGCAGAGCAAGCACTACTACGTCACCGTCGCCCAGATGCCGGTGAAGCTGCCGGAGGGCCAGTCGGCCATCCAGATCCTCTACAACTTCCAGGTCCTGGCCAGCGTCGCGCCCTCGGGTGGCAAGCCGGCCCTGTCCCTGTCGAAGAGCGAGATCGGCGCGGACGCCGACGGCAAGCCCGTCCCGGTCGTCTACGTCGCCAACACGTCCAACACGCACGGATACCTGTCCCGCGGAAAGCTGCGGATCGTCGAGAAGGACGCCTCGGGCAAGGCGGTCTTCCAACGGACCATTCCCGGTCCGGAGATCCAACAGACGATCGGCTTCGGCCTGATCGCCCCCGGCCAGACGCGGCGCATCGCCGTTCCCATCGAACTGCCCTTGACGGCGGCAGCAGGAGGCTCCCTTGAGGCTCAATTCTCGTCCGACGAAGGGCGCTAGGTCGCGCGCCTACCGCCGCTGGCTGATGGCGGGATGCCTGGCCGGCGCGGTCCCCTTCGCCGCCCCCTTGGCCGCCATGGCCGAGCCCATTCCCTACGCCATGCTGGCGGCGACCCAGGAACCGACCAGCGCGCCCTCGGCCGGCGCGGCCACCGCGGCCGACGCCCGCCGCCAGCTCAACCCCACGGGTCGCGACGTGACCCTGACGGTGCCGCTGAAGGACGGCGAGTTCTATGTCGGCGACATGCCGCTGGCGATCTCGGCCGACGGCCAGCTGTCGATGCCGTCCGACCGGCTGCTCAGCCTGGTCGCGCCGCTGCTCGACGCTCCCGCGGTCGGCGCCCTGCGCACGGCCCTGGCCGGACGCAGCGTGGTCTCGCCCGAGGTCGTCGCCTCGGCCGGCATGACCATGACCTACGACCCCCGGGCGCTCGAACTGCGGATGAACATTCCGCCCGAGCTCAAGGTCGTGCGCAGCCTGCAGGTCACGCCGATGGACCGCATGGGTGTCGGCTCCTACGTCGCGCCGGCCGGTTTCAGCGGCTATCTCAACATCCGCGGCTCGGTCGACTACGTGGAGCAGGGCTTCGATGAAGGCCTCGGCGACCCGACCTTCCTGCTCGACAGCGCCGTGCGCCTGAACGGGGTGGTGTTCGAGAACGAGGCCGTCTGGCAGCCGGGCGGGAACGAGGACTTCCAGCGGCTGGGCACGCGCTTCGTCTATGACGACGTCAAGAACGTGCTGCGCTGGACCGCCGGCGACCTGCAGGCCGTTGGCCGCGGCTTCCAGTCCGCGCCCGACATGGCGGGCCTGTCGATCTTCCGCTCCTACAGCGTGCTGCAGCCGCAGACGATCGCTCGCCCGCGCGGCCGCGAAAGCTTCACCCTGGCCCGGACCTCCGACGTCAGCGTGATCCTCAACAACCAGCTGACCCGGCGCATCCGCCTGGATCCAGGCCGCTACAACGTGCGCGACTTCCCATTCGCGCAGGGCGCCAACGACGTGCGCCTGGTCATCGAGGACGACACCGGCCGGCGCGAGACCTTGCAGTTCAACGTCTTCTTCGACCGCTCGCAATTGGATCCCGGACTGTCGGAATTCGGGCTGTTCGCCGGCGTGAAGGCGCCGCTGCTGCTCGACGGCCCCGACTACACCGAGGAGTGGACGGTCAGCGGCTTCTACCGCCGCGGCATCACCGACCGGGTGACCCTGGGCGTCAACGGCCAGGCCGACGACACCACCGTCATGATGGGCGCCGAGGGCCTGTTCGGCACCAAGGTCGGCACGCTCGGCGTCGACTTCGCGCTGTCGCACATCGACACCTATGGCTCGGGCTATGCGGCGATCGTCAGCTTCCAGCGGCTGTTCCAGTTCGCCGGCGGCCGCGCCGACGCCCTGAACCTGTCGTTCGAGACCCGCAGCCGCGAGTTCGGGCCGGTCGGGACCTTCATCCCCGACAACCGCTACAACTACGAGATCGGGGTCGGCTATTCGCACGCCTTCAGCGACGCGATCTACGCTAGCTTCGACGGCCGCTATTCCAGCGGCCGGGACGAGTTCCCCGACGCCAGCGCCTATCGCCTGGGCATGGGCTACCGCCTGACCTCGAACCTCGCGGTCACGGCCAACCTCATGTACGACGACGTGCCCGGGCGGCGGGAAACCTCGGCCCTGATCTCGCTGTCCTGGCAGTTCTCGAACAATTCGAGTCTGCGGGCCGAGTACGACGGCCGCGAGGACCGCGCGCGGATCGCCTACCAGACGATCCACGGCCAGGGCGTGGGCTCCTACAACGCCTTCGCCGAGGTCTCGCGTTCGCCCGACGACTCCGCCTTCAACGGCAGCTTCAACTACATCGCCAACCGGGCGGAGCTGGGCCTGTCGCACTTCCAGGCCTTCGAGGGACCCGACAATGGGCGCACCTCGCTGCGGCTGGGCACCTCGATCGGCTTCGCCGACGGCGCGGTGTCGGTCGGCCGACCGGTCTACGACAGCTTCGCGATCATCAAGGGCCACAAGAGCCTGAAGGGCGCCGACGTCGTCGTGAACCCGACCCCGTTCGGCTACACCTCGAACACGGGCGAGCTGGGCACGGCGCTGGAGACCAACCTGGCGGCCTATGCCGAGCGGACCATCACCGTCGACGCGCCCAACGCGCCGGCCGGCTACGACCTCGGTTCCGGCTCGTTCCGGGTCTTCCCGCCGTATCGCTCGGGTTATCGCCTGGAGGTCGGCTCGGACTACTCGATCACCGCCATCGGCCGCCTGGTCGACGCCGACGGCCAGCCGCTGGCGCTGGTCTCGGGTCGCGCGGTCGAGGTCGCCCAGGGCGCGCCGGGCGCCGAGCCGATCACCATCTTCACCAACCGCGTTGGCCGGTTCGGCGCCTCGGGCCTGCGGCCCGGTCGCTGGCGGCTCGAAATGGGGACGACGCCCCCCACGGTCTACTATCTCGACGTCCCGGCCAGCGCCGAGGGCTTCGTCAAGACCGGCGACCTCAAGCCCAACGCGTCCGGAGGCTGACATGAAACGCCGATCGCATACCCTGCTCATCGGATTGGCCGCCGGCGTCGGCGGGGTTCTGCTGGTCTCGGGCACGGCCCAGGCCCAGTGCGTGACCTTCGATCCCGTCGTGCTGTCGGGCACCTTCGACCCGTTCAACCCGAGCGGCACGACGGTGCAGACCCTCAGCATCACCGCGCGGCGTCCGCCGGCGGTGGGCGGCAAGAAGACGCAGGAGGTGAACTTCATCTATCTGCGCCGGCCCGATACGCCGTCGAGCCTGACGATCATCCAGACCTCGACCGGCGGCCACATCCTCGAGAACCCGCCGGGACACGTGCTCGACCCCAACAACGTCAATCCCAACGAGGTCGAGCTGAACTTCGGAGGCGTCGGCCAGCCCGACGTGCAGACCTTCATGGTGACGATCACCGTGCCCAGCGGCGCCGACCTGCCGGCCGGCACGACCGACCTGTTCCTGGACCAGAAGTACTACTGCAAGCGCACCGGCGGCGCGGCTGACGAGCAGGGCGTGATTTCCAACTCGCTCGACATCCGCATCAACGTGCTCAGCGCCCTGCAGGCCAGTTTCGTCGGACCGGCGCTGGATTTCGGCGAGATCGGCACGCTGACGACGGCCGCGCTGCCGTCGACGCCGAACTCGGTCAAGCAGCGCACCGGCAATGTGCGGGTGGCCAGCTCGGGACCGTACTCCGTCGCCCTGACCTCGGCCAACCAGTTCCGGATGACCTATGCCGGCGGCAACCTGGGCACGACCAACCAGCGGATTCCCTACCAGCTGGACTTCCTGGGTCAGAGCAAGACCACGGCCTCGCCGACCTTCAACACCGTCACCTGCGCCCGCGCCGGGCTGTCGGGCCAGTACCTGGCGGTGACGCCGACCTTGCTGGAAGGGGGCGCCGGCAAGGTCCCGTCGCCCAACTACCAGGACATCCTGACGGTGACCGTGACGCCCCTGGCCGTGCCGACGGCCACGACCCCCGTCGCCTGCATGTAACCTCGGCCCAGCCTGAAAAAGCCCCGCCGGCGCGAGCCGACGGGGCTTTCTTTTTGCCGACCGCCCGGGGGGAAGGGCGGAGCAAAAACCGGATCAGAGCGCGGTGATGTTCACCGACAGGTCGCCGACCTGGCCGGCGTCGGCGCCGGGATCCAGGCGCAGGCTGTGGCTCTGCGAGGCCGCGGTGCTCGAGCGGCTGATCAGGGTGACGCCGGTCGAGGACAGCTGGATCTTCTGGCCGTCGACATAGACGGCCGCGTCGTTCAGGCCCTGGGCGTGCGTCAGGCGCACTTCGTAGCCCGAGGCGCTGTTGCAGAACTCGGTCATCCGGCCGAGGTCGCTCGGCTCGGCGCTCGAGGCGGTGGTGGCGTCCAGGCTGACGCGGCAGATGACCGGCACGTGCCCTTCGAGACGAAGCTCGTAGCTGGCCGGCGCGGCGGAGGCGGTAGTGGCGGCCAGAGCGGTGAAGGCGGCGGCCAGGATCATCGGAAAGCGCATTGCAAACCCCAGGAGTGAGGATGATGGGAGGATCATCGCGAGGGAGGGTTAAGCAGAGCGCCCTAAAGCATGGTAAACGATTTGCATCGTAAGAATGACAGCATGTCGCACTTGAATATTGTCTACATGAAATGTCTAGCGAGATTTGAATAGTGCATTCTTACTATGCGCGATCACACCCCTCGTGAGAGCGCTGTAAGGGCTAAGAATGCTGGGTTGTGTTCTGTGGCGGGCCGCGCGAGCGCGCGATCGACCGGCGCCGGGTCAGGACGAGGGGGTGCTGATGTCCTGACCCGGCGCTCGGCGGGCGGGGCGCGCCGCCGAGGATCGTCGATGGCGTTGCGGACAGCCTCGGCGAGCCGGTCATTCGTCGCGGCGGTGACAAAACGGGGGGATTTGCCCTCGCGACCTGTAAATATTAACATATACAGATCGCGTCACAATAACTCACACTTACTAATGTTAAGAATAGTTGTTTTGCGATATCTCATTCAAGGATGTCGGCGGAAGAAATCACCGAGACCAGTTCGGCCTGGCGGTGGACGCCGACCTTGACCATGGCCGACGCCATCTGCACGCGCAGGGTGTTGATGCTGACATTGCGCTCGGCGGCGATGTCGGCCGGCTCGCGGCCCTGGGCCACGCGGGCGACGATCTCGGCCTCGGCCGGCGAGAAGTTGAACATCATCCGCGCGCGCTCGGCGATGTGCGGCGAGGCGCGGCCGACTTCCCGGGCGGTGACCAGGGCGCAGCGGAAGCCGCTGTCGTCGGTGCTGAACGGCTCGATCAGGACCACAAGCGGCTTCTGGCTGCGCGAGCGGTGGATCAGCATGGCGCCCGAGCGTCCCTGGCGCACGGCCGCGGCGATGCGGTTGTGCAGGGCCTCGGACTCGAAGCCGTTCTCGGCCGTCAGCAGGCCGCCCTTTTCCGAGAGCCCGTCGCCGTGGGCGACATAGCTCCAGGCCAGGTCGTTGGCGGCGTAGACGCAGCCCTCGCTGTCGGCGACGATGACGCCGAAGTTCACCAGGTTGAGGATCGCGTTGGCGACGTGCGACTCGAACACGCCGCGCTCGACTTCCGAATCCACAACCTCGATCATCTTGATCAGTCCCATATGCGACGCCCCGTATGGATCGCCGCCGGTGCAGGATGAAAGTTCTGGCCTGGTCTCGCGATGAAGCTCTCGATTGCAGTGCTGTCGCGATTGAAAACCATATTGCTTTATTCTGCCCGCCGACGGCTGGTTTACTGATTGGATATTATTTCCAGCGGGCTCGCATACCCTCCATTGGGTAGTCGAAATGACTAAAAGGGAAAGACAACGCTATCAAATTTGCACTAATGGCGTGGTTTTCTCCTGTCGGGAGATAAACGCGCAAATACAGGAAAACGCCTTTTCTTGCTTTCAAAGTTGTAAGTGGGTCAGGCGCTGGCTGATCGCCAGCATTCCCGTGGTCGTGCCGACGTGCAGCGCGCCCGCCGCGATGGCCACCCCGTAGGGAATGCCCGCGCGGGTGCGGATCCAGCCGCCGAAGGCGCCCGCGTAGGGACGCGCGGCCAGGGCGACCAAGGCCAGGGCGCCGCCGGCGATCGCCGTGGCCACCAGCAGCAGCAGCAGGTTCTCCATGCCCGCGAACAGCGCCGCGACGGCCAGCAGCTTGACGTCGCCCGCGCCGATCAGTCGCCGGGCGAACATCGGCACGCCGGCCAGCATGACCAGGCCGAAGGCGCTGAAGCTCGACAGCCAGTTCGGCGTCGACCAGGTCAGCAGCTGGGCGAACAGGAACAGCACCGCCAGGGCCGCGACGGTCCAGTTGGGGATCTTGCGGGTCCAGGCGTCCCAGCCGGCCGCGATGACGAACAGCGCGGTGTAGGCGACCGAGCCGGCCAGGCGAACGAAGTCGATTTCCATCGGACGGTCTCCAGGCGGCCCTACGAGCCGCCGCCAGGCATGGGCACGACCTCGGCGGGCGGTCCGCCGGCCAGGGTGGTTTGCGGCTCGGACAGGGCTTGCAGCACGCCGGCCGCCGGCTCGCGACCTTGCAGGCGGGCCGAATAGGCCATGTTGCTAAGCACGATCCGCGAGTGCGGGTCGGCCTCCAGCGCCCGGGCGTAGTAGCGCTCGCTGAGGTCGAAGCGGCCCAGCTTGTCGTAGACCACGCCTTGGGCGTTCAGCACCCGCACGTCGGTCGGGGCGCGGGTCGCGGCCAGTTGCAGCAGCTCCAGCGCCAGGGCGTAGTCGCGGGCCTTGATCGCTTCGGCCGCGCGACCATAAAGCCGGTCCACCGCCGCGGCGGGATCAGGCGGGGGCAGGGCGGCCAGGGCGCGGATCTCGGTCTGCGCCGGCTTAGGTCCCATCAGGGCGCTGGCCAGCTGCTTGAGGCTGGCGCAGCCCGACAGCGGGACGAGCAGGGCGCAGGCGGCGGAAGCGACGAGGAGCGTGCGCATCTTCAGTGCCTCTTCATGGCGGGCATGAGGTTGTGGACGACGTCGAGGCCGGCCGGCAGCAGCAGGGCGGTGATGATCACCGGCAGGATGCAGGCCACCAGCGGGATGGTCAGCAGCACCGGGATCCGCATGGCCTTCTCCTCGCCCTTCAGGAACCGCCGCTCGCGCAGCTCGCCCGAATAGGAGCGCAGGGTCTGGGTGATGCTGGCGCCCAGGCTGTCGGTCTGGATCATCAGGGCGGCGAAGGCGCGCAGGGAGTCGACATTGACGCGGTCGGCCATGCGCCGCAGGGCGTCTGCGCGGCTGCGCCCGGCCCGCAGCTCCTGCGAGACCTGGCTGAACTCGCGCGAGATCTCCGGGTGCGAGGGCTTGACCTCCTGGCTGACGCGGATGAAGGCGGCGTCCACGCCGAGGCCCGCCTCGACGCAGACCACCATCAGGTCCAGGGCGTCGGGGAACTGGTGCTCGAGCCGCTCGCGGCGGCCGGAGGCCTTCATGTCGACGAAGATCGCCGGGATCACCAGGCCGAGGCCGCACAGCAGCAGGGCTCCGGCGATCAGCGGCAGGCCGACCACGGGCTTGGCCGACAGCTTCTGGGCCAGCAGCAGGATGGCCGGCAGGCCGACGGCGCTGATCACCCGCACCAGGAAGTAGCCGGGCACCGCGGCCGGGCCGTCGAACCCGGCCTCGGCCAGGGTCCGGGCCAGGCCCGTGCGCTTCTCGGACTTCTCCGCGCCCGGGGCGCGGGCCTGCAGCCAGCTCAGGAACGGGGTCTTGGGCTTGGAGTCCTTGAGCAGCCCGCCGGCGGGGCCCGTGGCCAGCGCCGCGCCGCCCGCCGCCCGTTCGCGCATCCGGCGCTTGAGGGCCGCTCCGGCGTCGACCTGGCGGAACACCAGCAGGGCCATGGCGCCCACCACCAGGAAGACGGCGGCCTGCAGCCCGACGGAAACGAAAAGGTCCATGGCGAGGCCTCAGTACTTGAACGTGACGATCCGGCGGATCATCAACTGGCCGATGAGGTAGAGGACCACGACGCCGCCCACGATGGGCCAGAACGCCGGATCCGAGAACTTGGTGGTGTAGAACTCGGGGCGGAGAACGCTGACCACGCCCACGCAGAACAGCGGCAGCAGGCTGAGGATCAGGGCCGACATCCGGCCTTCGCTCGACAGGGCGCGGATGCGCTTGGCCAGCGAGGCGCGGCCGCGGATGACGCTGGCCAGGCCGTGCAGGATCTCGGCCAGGTTGCCGCCGGTCTCGCTCTGGATGGCGATGCTGACGGCGAAGAAGGCCACGTCCGGCGAGCCGGTGCGCCGGGCCAGGTTCGACAGGGCGTCGCGGAACTCGACGCCATAGGTCGTCTCGTCCAGCACCAGGCCGAACTCGGTGCCGATCGGGTCGGGCATCTCCTGGGTGACCAGGCCCACGGCCGAGATCACCGGATGGCCGGCGCGCAGGGCGCGGATCATCACGTCCAGGGCCAGCGGCAGCTGTTCCTCCAGCTTGGCCAGTCGCGCGGCGTGGCGCTGGACGATCCACATCGCCGCCACCGCGCTGCTGATGGCCGCCGCGCCCACGGCGGTGACCAGCACCTGCGAGACCGGGGTCTCGACCGGCTGGCCGCGCAGGAACACCAGCGCCAGCAGCCACAGGCCGGCCGCGATCGCCGCCACCACGCCCAGCACCTGAAGTGGCCCGACGGTCAGTCCCGACTGGCGCAGGTAGAGCGTGGCGCGGCCATGCAGGGCGCCGTAGGGCGTGCGGTCGATCCAGCTGCCGCGGGGATCGCGCACCAGCGACTCGTAGACCTTCTCCTGGCTCATGCCGCCGGCCATCAGGGTCAGGCGGCGATTGACCCGCTGGGTCTGCTCGCGAGCCGAGAGCAGCAGGCCGAAGATGGTCTGGCCGGCCAGCACCGCGGCCACGAAGGCCAGCACCAGGGCCATGGGAAAGAGCAGTCCCTGCATGGCGTCACCCCGAGATCCGGCCAGGTGAGAAGAGATTGGAGGGCAGGTCGACGCCGCGGGCGTGCAGCACCTCCATGAACCGCGGGCGAACCCCCGTGGCCTCGTAGGAGCCGGCCACCCGGCCGTCGGTCGTGCGGCCGGCGCGGCGGAAGCGGAAGATCTCCTGCATGCAGATGACGTCCTCCTCCATGCCGGTGATCTCCGACACCGACACGATGCGGCGGTGGCCGTCCTCCATCCGCTCGGCCTGCACCACCACGTGGATGGCCGAGGCGATCTGGCCCCGCACCGAGCGGGCGGGGATGTCCAGGCCCGCCATGCCGACCATCTGCTCCACCCGCGAGAGGGCGTCGCGCGGGGTGTTGGCGTGCACCGTGGTCATCGAGCCGTCGTGGCCGGTGTTCATGGCCTGCAGCATGTCGAAGGCCTCGCCCGAGCGGACTTCGCCGACGATGATGCGGTCGGGCCGCATGCGCAGGGCGTTGCGGACCAGTTCGCGCTGCTGCACCTCGCCCTGGCCCTCGATATTGGCGGGCCGGGTCTCCAGCCGTCCGACATGCGGCTGCTGGAGTTGAAGCTCGGCGGAATCCTCGATGGTGATGATCCGCTCCCGCTCGTCGATATAGGCCGACATGGCGTTGAGCAGGGTGGTCTTGCCCGAGCCGGTGCCGCCCGAGATCAGCACGTTGCGGCGGGCCTGCACGATGGCCTCGAGCACCAGCGCCATTTCGCTCGTGATGCTGCCCAGCTCGACCAGCCGGCTCATGGCCAGCGGCACGCGCGAGAACTTGCGGATCGAGACCAGGGGGCCGTCCACGGCCAGCGGCGGGATGATGGCGTTGACGCGGCTGCCGTCGGCCAGGCGTGCGTCGACCATAGGCTGGCTCTCGTCGATGCGGCGACCGACGGCGGCGACGATCTTGTTGATGATCCGCACCAGGTGGCGTGTGTCCTGGAACCGCACGTTGGTGCGATGCAGGCGGCCCTGCCGCTCCACATAGACCGTCTCGTGGGTGTTGATCAGGATGTCGGTGACGGTGTCGTCCTTGAGCAGCGGCTCGAGCGGGCCAAGGCCCAGGAGCTCGTCCAGGATCTCGTCGACTAGCTGGTCGGTCTGGGCGGGGGTCAGCAGGCGCTTTTCGTCGGCCAGCAGGCCGCTGACCGCGCCGCGGATCTCCTGGCGCAGGGTCTCGCGCGGCGTGCGGTCCAGCAGGCTGAGGTTCAGAAGGTCGATCAGCCGCTGGTGCAGGCGCACCTTCAGGCCCAGGGCGTCGTCGATCGGCGCGGCCTGGGCGAACTCGGCGGCGGCGGCCTGGCTTTCGATCCGGCGGGTCTCTTCGCTCCAGAGCATGATCTACCTCCCGACCTGGGCGAGGGCGACGGGCTGGGCGGGGACCAGCGTGTCGGCGAGGCGGCCGATCGCCGCCTCCAGCTTGCTGCCCCGGCGCACGGCGCTCAGCGCCACGCCCTGGTTGATCGCCTGCTGCATCAGCTTGCGGTCCTCGGGCGCCACCAGGTCGAAGGGGCGGCCGATGGCCTGCTCGGCGGCCTTCAGCGACAGGCCGCTGGCGCTGTCGGGCTCGACCTGGTTGCACACCAGCGTCAGCGGCACGTCGTCCAGGCGCTGGGCCGCCAGCATGTGCAGCTGCCGGCGCACCAGATGCACGTGCGGCACCGACAGGTGGGTCACCAGCACGATCCTTTGCGACTGGCGCAGCAGGCGGTTGGTCCAGGCGGTCCACACCGTGGGCAGGTCGACCAGGGTGGTCTCGAAGTCACGGCGCAGGGCCGCCATCAGGCCGTCGACCAGGGTGGGGCTGAGGGCCTCGACCGGCATCATCTCCTGCGGCGCGCCCAGCACGGACACGCCGCTGCGATGGGTGGGCAGGGAGGTGGCGAAGGGCATCTCCTCCACCGCGCCGCCGGCCGTCAGCACCTGGCCCACCGTCACTGCGTCGCCGACGTCGAGATAGAGCGCCGCGGCGCCCATCTGCACGTCCAGGTCGGCCAGGCAGACGCCAGCCGAACCGGTCCGGCCGGCCAGCATCACCGCCGTCTGCGCGGCCAGCGAGGTGGCGCCGACGCCGCCCCCTGCCTTCAGCACGCTGATGATCTCGCCGCTGCGCTTGTGCGCCCGGCCGGTGTCGAGCCGGCAGAAGATCCGTTCCAGCGCGATGGCCAGGGTAGTGTCGCTCACCGGCGCCGGCAGCACGTCGGCCGCCCCCTGGTGCAGCAGCCGGCGGGTGGCCTCGATGTCGGCACCGCGCATGGCGACCAGCACCTCTATGCGGCCGGCGCAGGCGGCGATCCGCGCGCTCATCCGTTCCACCTCGGCCGGATCGGCGCCGTCCAGGCCGACGATCAGCAGGTCGAAGGCGTGGGCGGCCCGTTCGGGCCAGGCGCAGTCCAGAAGCCGGAAGGTCACCGCCGGGAACATCGCCGACAGCATCGCCACCGGCGGGTCCGCGCCCAGGCCCACGCCGCAGAGGCCGACACGCCAGGCGGTCGGGCGGTGGTTGGGCGGGGGCGGCGGCGCGACGCTCTTGGGGCGGCCGAAATGGAGCAGGCTCATGACAGGCTCTCTCCGCTGAGTGTCGACGTCATGGTTGGGAGGTTGAAGGGCGCGACCCCGAAGATCTGCAGGGCGACGCTCGTGAAGGTGAGGTTGGCGACGCTGACGCTGACCAGCGGCTCCATGTCGGGGGCGTAGGGGTTGCCCACCTTGCCGATGCCGACATGGCGATAGGTGATGGTCACGTCGGCGGCCGTGATGTCTGGCTGGTAGGCCTGCATCTTGTTCAGCACGGCGTTGAAGGTCGTGTTGTCGAAGCCCGGCGAGCCGCCGCTGCCTTGCGTCTGGGTGCAGGTCGTGTTCGAGCCGGTGCAGCTGAAGGCCATGTCCGGCACGACGCCGCCGCCGCCATAGGTCGCGGTGCCGTCGTAGGTGGCCATGTAGGTCGAGACGATCGGGCTGACGACGGCCAGGCGCGCGCCCTCGCGGGTGGCGGTCTTGGCGGTGTTGATGGTCCAGCCCAGCCGGCCCATGTCGATCACCGCCAGCAGCATGACGATGAAGGCGAAGCACACCAGGCCGAACTCGGTCGCCGTGGCGGCGCTTTCCTCGCGGGCGAACCGCGACGCCAGGGTGCGGAGACGGGTCATTCTGTCCACGCCTGCTGTGAGCTGACCGTGAACGAGGTCAGGGTGATGCCGGTCAGCGGGCCGAAGGATTCGATGTAGGGCGGGGTCGCGGCGACCTGCACGCGGGGCACGCCGGTCATGCCGTCGTAGCGTCCAGAATAGGTCCCGCCGGCGTTGCTGACGCAGGTGACGGTGACGGTGACCGTGGCGTTGCTGGTCCAGGTGGCGATCAACGGCGAGCCGGAGCCGTCCTTGGTGCCAGTGCGGGTCAGGTTCTGGATGTTGGCGACGTCGCCGGCGTTGGTCAGGCCCGCGCAGGTCATCGGCAGGCGGGCGGCGTAGCGGGCGGCGTCTCGCACCGACGAGACGGCGATGTGGTAGTTCCAGAACAGCCGTCCCGCGCCGACGAAGGCGAAGCACAGCAGCACCATGAACGGCAGCACCAGGGCGAACTCCACCGCCGCAGAGCCTTCGCGCCCGGCCAGCAGTCGACCAAGCAGTCTTGGGGCGAGGTGAGGGGGGCTAGTCATAGAGCCGCACCGAGTAGAGCATGGTCTCCGCGCCGACCGCCGAGGTGTCGGTGGTCGAGCCGACGACCTCGCCATAGATCGAGTTGCTGACGGCCGGGCCGATCAGGAACAGGTCGACATAGGCGATGACGTGGACGGTGGAGCTGCCGTGGACGTTGTCGGCGTTGCAGTTGACGACCACGGCCGAGATCGTGCGGCGATCGGGCGTGGCTTGAGCGCCGGTCGTGTTGCACTGAGGGCGGGCGTAGTCGTGCGAGCCGCTGTTGGCGGTCTGGCCGTCGGAGAAGGCGCCCGCCGGGGTCGAGATCGTCCCGCTCAGCATGGCCAGCTCCCACTTGTAGACCTGGTAGCGGGTTGGGCTGGTGGCGCCGGCCGCCGGTGCGGGGCCGTAGGCGTTCCAGCCCGTTCCCGTGGAACCGGCCGGGACCTGCGGGATGTAGGTGGTCGGGTTGATGCCCGAATGGTTGGTGGCGAAGTACTGGGCCTTGTTCCAGACGCCGCTGCCGACCACGCTCGACTGGTTGCAGTCGCGCGGCAGGCCCATGCCCCCGGCGACCGCGGCGCTGCTCGAGCAGCTGTTGCTCGGCACGGCGACGCTCGGGTTGCAGGCGCTGTTGCCGGCGTTGGTCTTGGCGCCGACCAGGGTGTTCATCGCGGGGCGGAACAGCGGGTCGTTCTTCAGCCCGCTGGCCGAGGACTTGTAGATGTCGAAGCGGACGTTGAAGTAGTCGTCGGCCGAGGCGATGTTGCCGGTCTGGGTCTGCACCGTCGTGCCGAAGCACTCGGTCAGCGGCGGATAGCGGCCCATGGCGTTCTTGACGTCGGCCGCGCCCGAGCCCACCGACAGGAAGCCGAAGTTCCCCGGCCCCCAGGCGCCGTTGCCGCCGGGCGGCGGGGTCAGGACGAAGTTCTTGCCGATGTAGGTGTCGCCGTCGAACACCAGGCTGGTCGCCTCGTTCGGGTTGCAGATCATCAGCGGCGGCACCTTGCAGATCGCCGTGCCGTAGCCGGCCACCGCGCGGGCGGTGGCGTTGAAGCCCGCGACGCCCGTCAGCGCGCCGAACACCAGCCCGCGGGGGCGCGGGGCCAGGTTGATGCGGATGAACTTGGCCGTCGCGTCGGTGGTCGCGGTGACGTCCGGATCTCGGCTGGAGAGGAAGGTGATGTCGCTGGCGGCGACGGCCACGTTGCTCTCGTAGGTGTCGCCCAGGGCCTGGCGGTTGCTGACCAGGCTGCCCATGGCGGCGGTCTGGGCCCGTCCCATGGCGCCGCTCGTGCCGTCCAGCTGGCTGGCGCCGGCCAGGGCGGCGGCGTCGACCGCGTTCTCCAGCTCGGCCCGCAAGGCCAGGGCCCGGCTGACGTCGAAGGCCAGGCCCCCGATGGCCACCAGCCCGATCAGGGCCACCCCCGTGAGGGTGGCCACCGTGCCGGAACGATCCCGGATGAAGCGATGAAGAAGGCGGGGCGCGCGCGACATGGTCAGTTGGCCGGAGACTTGGCCGCTCCCTTGTTGTCGATGCTGGAGGTGGCGGCCTGGGCGGGCTGGATCACCTGGTTCTTGCCGTAGCGGGTCGCCGCCAGGGCGGCCCGTACCCCGTCGCCGCCGGGCTGCAGCACGCCTTCGTAGCGGGCTTCCGGATCGGCGACCTGGGCGGCGAGGTTGCTGCGCAGGGCGACGCCGAAGTCGGGCGACAGGTCCTTGCGGGCGTCGGTGCAGCCGGCGAGCGCGGCCAAGGCCGCGGCGGCCAGCAGGATCCTATTGAAGGACATGGCCTTGAGGCGCATCGGCCCCTCCCTTGACGGTTGACGGCTGCGCGCTCGACTGGGTCTTGCCCAGCAGGAACAGCTCGGTGTCGGACGGCGGCACGAAGTTGTCGGCCGGGGTCGCCTGGCGGGCCCGGGTCGGGCGCACGAGGTGCGGGGTGACCAGGATCACCAGTTCGGTCTGGTTGCGCTGGTAGCTGGTCGAGCGGAACAGCGATCCCAGGATCGGCAGGTCGCCCAGCATCGGGAACTGGCGGATCTGGTCCTGGTAGTCGTCGCGGATCAGGCCCGCGATCGTGAAGGACTCGCCGTCGCGCAACTCGACCGTGGTCTTGGCCCGCCGCACCTTGATGCCGGGGATCCGCAGGCCGTTGCTGACGAAGGAGGCGTTGGGGTCGATGCTCGAGACCTCGGGATTGACCACCAGGTTGACCATGCCGTCCTGCAGGACGGTGGGGGTGAAGGCCAGGCCGATGCCGAACTGCTTGAACTCGACCGTGATCGTCGTCTGGCCGCCGCTCTGGTTCTGGGCCACGGGAACGGGGAACTCGCCCCCGGCCAGGAAGTTGGCGGTATCGCCCGACATGGCCGTCAGGTTCGGTTCGGCCAGGGTCTTGACCAGGCCCTTGGTCTCGAGCGCGTCGAACAGCACGTCCAGGTCGACGTCGCCGGCCCGCAGCGGGAACTTCAGCAGGCCGAAGGTGTCGGTCAGCGTCGTGGCCACGCCGGTGTCGCCGGTGCCGATGATAAAGTTGTGGTAGTTCGGCGAGGCCGGGTTGGCCGTGTTCATGTTCAGCCGCAGGGCCTTGGCCGTGGCGCGCTCCATCTCGACGATGCGCACCGACAGGGTGACCTGCTGACTGCCCTGGACCGACAGCATGTTGACCACCTGGCCCGGCGCGTAGCTCTCGGCCAGGGCCGCGGCCCGGCCGGCCACGGCGCCGCTGCTGGCGGTGCCGGTCAGCACGATCGACTGGTTGCCCGAGGCGACCTTCAGGTTATCCTCGTTGGGCAGGGCGTCGCGCATCCGCTGGCGCAGGGTCTCGACGTCGGCGCCGACCACCACGTTGGCGGCCGCCACCAGCTTGCGGCCGGGGCCGTAGGCGGTCAGCGTCGTGCCGCCCAGCTTCTTGCCGACGACATAGACCGACCGCGAGGTCAGGGGCAGCACGTCTGCGGTGTCGGGGTTGCCGATCATGATGTCGGTGTAGGGAGCGGGAAGCTCCAGCACCTGGGCCTTGCCGACGGCGACATTGACCTCGACCTTGCGGACGGCTGCGTCGGAGAGGGCGGCGGCGGGCTGGGCGATGGCGGTGGTCGGAACCGCCGCCAGCAGGGGCAGCAGGCCGGCGGCCGCGGCCAGCAACGAGTGTTTCAGGGTCATGTGAACGGGTCCTGCGCCGTGCGCATCGACGGCGCGCCGGCGGGAGGGAAGGGGAGCGGGCGAGGCCATGGTCACAGCCCCACCCGATAGCCGGTCGTCTCGACGCCGCGGGTCACGCGGACCTCGGTCGACGACGGCGGCATGGACGAGGCGGCCGGTCGCGGCGCCGCGGGGCGGCGGGGGGCGACCGCTCGGACGGGCGTCGGCGCGGGGGTGTTGACCTGGGTGGGGCCCATGCCTCGCGACAGGTCCGCCAGCGTCATGGTCCGGCGGCCCAGCGGCGCCTGGTCGGAGATCTGGCGCAGGGCCAGCGACACCGCGCCGACCGCCTGGGCCAGGGTGATGGCCTGGGCCTGGTCGGGCGTGACCTCGACGGTGATCGCCTTGACCACCACCGGCTTGTCGGCGCCCTGGTCGTCGGACTGGTCGACGCCGACGACGCGGACGTTCTCGGCCAGCACCTGGGTCAGGCTGGTCTCGGGCTGGTTGTTGTCCTTGCTGCGGGTCAGCAGCACGTCCACCCGGTCGCCCGGCAGCACGAACCCGCCGACGCCGGCGACGTCGTTGGCCCGCAGCGACACCGCTCGCATGCCTTCGCCCAGCGAGCTGGCGAGGTTGGAGCGGCCGCCCGAGCCCGACACGCGGTCGGCCAGGATCGGCTCATTGGCGGCGATGTCCTTCAGGGCGATGCGCGCGCCGCCCGGGCCTGAAGCGGCCTCCGGAATGGAACGAAAGGCGCCGGCCGGCACGGCGTCGGTCGGATAGTGCGCGACCTTGAGCACGGCGGACTGGAGCTTGAAGCCTCTCGCCAGAGGCTGCGAGGCCACGACGACGGGCGTCGAGCCGGTTTCCTTGATCACCGGGGCGTCTACGCGCCCGGCGCTCATATAGACCCGTGCGGCGAGCACGGCGCCCAGGCCCAGCACAGCGGCCGCGCCAAGGGATATGACGGTCTTCGTCTGCATTGTTGCAACCCCCTCCCCACGTCAGCAGGGAGCCTGTCCTGGCTCACCGCCATGGGTCGGCGACGCGGCTTGCCGCCCCGCGCCGCCGACGACTTGGTTCAGCAGTTGGCGGCCGACGGATTGGCCACGCAGGTGGCGGCGTCCGTGATGGCGGTGCCGATGTTGGTGCCCAGCAGCACGGCGGCGACGGCGATGGCGCTGCCGATGATGGCCAGGATGAGGGCGTATTCGGCCGCGGCCGCGCCGTCTTCTTCGAAGATCAGATCGCGCAGAGTATTCATGTCGTATCCTCCTCTAAGTTTTCTCAACCGCGCATCTTTGTTCGCGGACAAAGAAGAGGTTTCCCCCTTCGCCCTGAATTAGCGGCTTAACGGTTTGGTAAGTAAATACACCGGTCGCTTTAATATGAAATCGGTACGGCGGGTGGCGGCGCGTATGTAAAACGCACTATTTTTCAGTATTTGAGGCGCAAACGTCGCTTGTTTGGCGAGTATTCTTCCGGGTGTGTGGAGGTAGTGCCCGCCGGTAGGTTGTCAATGCGAGCTTTTCGCTTGGCGAGCTGTAGCGATACATCGGCCATGGGTTGTATTACTCAATTTGGGGGTGTCGGGTTGGCGGCCTCGAACGTCATGCAGCGCACCCCCGCCGAAGGGCGGGCAGGCGCACTTGATGCGGTTTTCCCTTTGAATTAATTGGTATTTTTTCTCAGCGCCGCAGGGTGGTGCGACAGGATGACGCCCCGGGGCGTAGACCGTCCTTCCGGCGTGACGTGCCGATTGTCACCGCCATGCCCGTCAACTCCGGAGAGAAACTGCTGGTTTGTGAATTCGAATATCACCATCCAGTCACGGTTTGGCGCCTGGGGGATCGGAACGTGGCGAAGAAGCAAACCATTTCCCGGCTGGCCCAGGCCGCCGCGCTCGTCGATCAACTGATCCACGCCATCGAGACCGAGGGCCTTTCCCGCAGCGAAGCCGCCTCGGCCGCCGCCCAGGTTCTCGGCCTCGTCCAGACCTTGTCGCTGCGCGGCGATCCCGACGCCGCGTCGCTAAAGGCCGCCCTCGGCCGCCTGGCCGAGCGCCTGGCCCTGGCCAAGGACGATCCCGCCGCGCCCGAGGCGCCCGTCGCCGAGACCACGATCGCCGGCTCACGCTTCGCCAAGCGCCTGAAGCGCCTGGCCATGATCGTCACCGCCGGCGCGGTGCTGACCGCGCCGATGGCCGCCGCCGCCCGCGATACGGGCGCGGGCCTGGGCCCGGCGCTGATGGGATCCTCGGCCGTCTCCATCGCCCTGATGGGCGCTCTGCCGGTCTATAGTGTCGGCGACATGATCGTGAACCCGGTGTCGGGCGCCAGCGAGAAGGTGGTCGAGAAGCTGACCACCGTCGCGGTCCGCACCGAGGCGGGCAACATCATCCTCCTGGCGACCACGGTCGGCGACACCTTCACCGACCCGCAGACCAGCAAGGCCTACGAGGTGACCGCCGTCACCAAGAACGCCGACAATCGGGTGGTCGGCGTCACCGTCAAGGAGGCCGTCTCGGGGGCGAGCTCGAGCCTGGCCGTCGTCACCAACAAGTCGACCGACATCGGCAATGTCACCACCCCGCCGGGAACGGGCGGCAGCGGCGCGGGCAGCTTCGCCTTCACGCCGGCCACTGGCGACGTCAACACCTTCGCCGACTCCAAGTTCGGGGCCAACGGCGGCAACGGGCACGACGGCGGCGGCGTGCGGATCTGCATTCCGTTCATCGGCTGCGCGACCATCGGCTATCCACCCAGCAGCGGCGGCGCCGGCCAGGCCGGGCCCGCCGTCAGCCACGACCTGACGCTGGCCAACAACGGGAACATCCAGGTCGTCTCCGACAACCTGCCCGGCGTTGTGGTCTCCAGCGTCGGCGGCGACGGCGGCGAGGGCGGCGACGCCTTCGGCAACCTCAAGGGCGCGGCCGGCGGCGCGGCCGGGGTCGGCGGAACCGTCACCCTGAGCAGCGCGGTGACCATCGTCACCGACGGGGTTAACGCTCACGGCATCTTCGCCCAGAGCCGCAGCGGCAAGGGCGGCCAGGGCGGTACGGGCTACATCGCCGGCGACGGCGGCACGGGCGGCTCGGCCGGGCAGGGCGGCGCGGTCACCGTCACCAACACCGGCGCCATCTACACCGGCAAGGCCGGGGCGATCGGCATCCTGGCCCAGAGCCTGGGCGGCGCGGCCGGGGGCGGCGGCGACAGCTACGGCATCATCGGCGACGCCGGTTCCGGCACGGTCGGCGGCAACGGCGGCGCGGTGCTGGTCCAGCAGGCGGGCCTCGTCCAGACCAGGGGCAAGGACGCCCACGGCGTGCTGGCCCAGTCGATCGGCGGCTCGGGCGGCAACGCCGGCGACGCGGGCGGCATCGTCACCTTCGGCGACACCGGCAAGGCTGGCGGGGTCGGGGGCAGGGCCGAGATCGTCGCCAAGACCGGCTCGTCCACGACGACCGAGGGCCAGGGCGCGCACGCCCTGTTCGCCCAGAGCGTCGGCGGCGGCGGCGGCAACGGCGGCGTCTCCATCGGCCTGGTGGCCCTCGGATCGGGCGGCGGCGCCGGCGGCGCGGGCGGCCTGGCCAAGGTCACCGTCGAGAGTGGCGCGGCCGTCTCCACCAAGGGCGCCGACGCCCATGCGATCTTCGCCCAGTCGGTGGGCGGGGGCGGCGGCAGCGCCGGCGTCAGCGGCGGCCTCGTTTCCCTGGGCGCCAAGGGCGACGCCGGCGGCGTGGCCGGAACGGTCGAGGTCTTCAGCGGCGGCGTGGTCTCGACCGACGGCGTCGACTCCCGCGGGATCTTCGCCCAGAGCGTGGGCGGGGGCGGCGGCGCGGCCTCCGGCACGGGCGGCCTCGTCTCGCTGGGCGGCTCCGGCGCGGCCGGCGGCGCCGGCGGCGCGGTCACCGTCACGACGGGCGCCGGCGGCTCGGTGAAGACCGCCAAGCAGGGCGCCGACGCCATCTTCGCCCAGAGCGTGGGCGGTGGCGGCGGCAGCGGCGCCAGCTCCGGCGGCGTCGTGGCCCTGGGCGGCACGGCCGGCGGCGGCGGCGCGGGCGGCGCGGTCACCGTCACCAACGGCGGCGTCGTCGAGACGACCGGAGACAAGGCGCGCGGCGTCTTCGCCCAGTCGGTGGGCGGCGGCGGCGGCTCGGGCGGCGACGGCGGCGGCCTGGTCACCATCGGCGGCAAGGGCGGCGCGGCCAGCACCGGCGGCGCGGTCACCGTCGCCAATACCGGCGCGATCACCACCAAGGGCGACCTCTCCAGCGCCATCCAGGCCCAGAGCGTCGGCGGCGGCGGCGGCGACGGCGGCAGCACGGGCGGCGTCTTCCTGACCATCGGCGGCGGCGGCAATACCGGCGGCGGTTCGGGCGTCGTCACCGTCAAGCATGCGGGCGACATCTTCACCGGCGGCAACGATTCCCACGGCATCTTCGCCCAGAGCGTCGGCGGGGGCGGCGGCAGCGGCGGTTCCAGCGTCTCGATCAGCGCCTTCGCGGGCGTCGCCATCGGCGGCGACGGTTCGCTGGGCGGCGAGGGCGGCGCTGTCGACATCGATCTTTCCAAGAGCGCGGTCACCAGCGGCGGCTCCACCAGCCTCGTCGATCCGCTGATCGTCACCGGCGGCGATCGTGCGCGAGGGATTTTCGCCCAGAGCGTGGGCGGCGGCGGCGGCTCGGGCGGCTTTGCGGCCCAGGTCTCGGCCGGCTACGGCGTCGGGGCCAGCGCGGCGGTGGGCGGTCGCGGCGGAGCCGGCGGCAAGGGCGGCACGGTCGACATCGACGGCGACGTCCTGATCCTGACCAAGGGCGACTATTCCGAAGGCCTGTTCGCCCAATCGGTGGGCGGCGGCGGCGGCTCGGGCGGCTTTGCGCTCTCGTTCGCCTTCGCGGCCGGCGAGACGGCGGCGGCCGCGTTCTCGGTCGCCTTGGGCGGCAAGGGCGGCGACGGCGGCGAAGGCGGGCTGGTCGACATCAAGTCCGGCGGCGCGATCCTCACCGAAGGCAAGTTCTCGACCGGCCTCGTCGCCCAGAGCGTGGGCGGCGGCGGCGGCAACGGCGGCTACACCGTCAGCTTCGCGGGCGCGGGGGCGGGGGCGGCTTCGGCCTCGGCGGCCGTGGGCGTCGGCGGCAGCGGCGGCAAGGGCGGCAAGGGCGGCGTGGTCGATGTCGACTTCGACGGCGCCATCACCACGGGCGACGACGACGCCATCGGCGCGCTGATCCAGTCGGTCGGCGGCGGCGGCGGCGGCGGCGGCTTCAACGTCTCGGGCGCGATCGCCGTGGCCGGCACGGCCGGCGTCGGCGCTTCGGCGGGCGTTGGCGGCAGCGGTGGCGACGGCGGTATCGGCGACTCCGCCACCGGCCGCATCGGCGGCGACGTCTCCACCAGCGGCAAGCGCTCGACGGCCGTGATCGTGCAGAGCATCGGCGGCGGCGGCGGCTCGGGCGGCTTCAACGTGGCCGGATCGATCGGCGGCGGCGGCACGGCCGGCGTCGGGGTCTCGGTCGGCGTGGGCGGCTCGGGCGGCAAGGGCGGCAACGCTGGCGCCGCCACCGGTACCGTCGAGGGCGACATCCACACCAAGGGCGACCAGTCCGGCGGCCTGCTGGTGCAGAGCGTGGGCGGCGGCGGCGGCTCGGGCGGCTTCAACGTCTCCGGCGCCATCGGCGTGGGCCAGACGGCCGGGGCGGGGATCTCGGTCGGCGTCGGCGGCGCTGGCGGCGGCGGCGGCGACGGCATGCTGGTCGTCGGCAAGATGATCGGCGACACCCTGACCGAAGGCGCGGACGCCGACGGCGTGGTGGCCCAGAGCATCGGCGGCGGCGGCGGCAGCGGCGGCTTCAACGTCGCCGGTTCGATCGGCGGCGCGGCCACGGCGGCGGGCGGCATCAGCGTCGGGGTCGGCGGCAGCGGCGGCGACGGCGGCAAGGGCGGCGAGGTCCGTCTCGACGTCATCGGAACCACGGCCACCAGGGGCGCGCACAGCGACGCCATCATCGCCCAGAGCGTGGGCGGCGGCGGCGGCTCGGGCGGCTTCTCGGTCGCGGCCGGCATCGGCGTTTCGGCCAACGGCGCGGGCACGGTCAGCGTCGCCGTCGGCGGTTCTGGCGGCAAGGGCGGCGACGCCGACAAGGTCACCCTCAATGTCAATGACGGCGCGGCCGATCCGCTGGGCGACCTGATCGCGGCGGTGACCGAGGGCGAGGGCGCGCGCGCCATCGTCGCCCAGTCGGTGGGCGGCGGCGGCGGCGCCGGCGGCTTCACCATCGCGGGCGGCTTCTCCGCGGCCAAGAACGGCGCGGGCAACATCGGGGTCGGCGTGGGCGGCGGCGGCGGCGACGGCGGCGACGGCAAGGCCGTCACCGGCAGGATCACGGGCGACGTCGGGACCAAGGGCGCGGACGCCTCGGGCGTGCTGGTCCAGAGCGTGGGCGGCGGCGGCGGCAGCGGCGGCTTCAACGTCACCGGCGGCATCGCGGCCTCCAAGACCGTGGCCGGCAACATCCTGGTCGGCGTGGGCGGCTTCGGCGGCAAGGGCGGCGACGCGGGCAGGGTCGACGGCGGCGTCACGGGCGACATCGTGACCGAAGGCGATCGCGCCTTCGGCGTCAGCTATCAGAGCCTGGGCGGCGGCGGCGGCGCGGGCGCTTTCAACATCACCGGCGGGGTCAGCCTGGCCGCCAGCGGCGGCGGAACCGGCACGCTGGGCGTAGGGGTCGGCGGCTTCGGCGGCGACGGCGGTAAGGCCGGCGAGGTCGACGCCTTCCTGACGGGTAACATCTGGACCAAGGGCGACGACGCCCACGGCGCCCTTCTGCAGAGCGTGGGCGGCGGCGGCGGTTCGGGGGGCTTCAACGTCACGGGCCTAGTCAGCGCCTCGCAGGGCGCCAACGGCGCCATCGGGTTCGGCCTGGGCGGCTTCGGGGGCGGCGGCGGCGACGCCGACATCGTCAAGGGCGTGCTCACCGGCGACGTCACCACGCAGGGCGACGGCGCGTTCGGCGCCATGTTGCAGAGCCTGGGCGGCGGCGGCGGCAACGGCGGCATCAACGTCAGCGGCTCGGTCGCCCTGTCGGCCAGCAACAACGCCGCCGTGGCCATCGGCCTGGGCGTCGGCGGCTTCGGCGGCGGCGGCGGCGACGCCAAGGACGTGACCGGAACCGTGACCGGCCGCTACCAGACCTCGGGCGACGAGGCCGACGGCGTGGTGGCCCAGTCGATCGGCGGCGGCGGCGGTTCGGGCGGCCTGAACGTCTCGGGCGCGGTCGCGGTCAGCGCCGGTACGGCGGGCACGGGCTCGGTCGGCATCGGCGGCTTCGGCGGTTCGGGCGGCGACTCCGGCGCGGTGACCCTGACCCGCGTCGGCGACACCCTCACCGACGGCGCCAATTCCGACGGGATCATCGCCCAGAGCGTCGCCGGCGGCGGCGGCCAGGGCGGCATCAACGTCGCTGGCGGCCTGTCTGCGACCACCAAGGGATCGGCCGGCAGCTTCGGCTTCGGCCTGGGCGGCTTCGGCGGCGACGGCGGCGATGCGGGCGACGTCAAGGCCAGCGTCACCGGCAATGTCTGGGCCCAGGGCCTGGAGTCCGACATCACCACGCCCGAGCAGGTGATCAAGATCCCGCTGCTCGGCTCGGACTTCGAGTTCACCATCCCCGCCGACCGCACGCGCCTCAACGGCTCCAACGGCGTCGTGGCCCAGAGCGTGGGCGGCGGCGGCGGTTCGGGCGGCCTCAACGTCACCGGCCAGCTGTCGCTGACCAAGCCGGGCGGCTCCTCGAGCAGCCGGGCGATCTCGCTGGGCATCGGGGGCTTCGGCGGGGCGGGCGGCGACGCCGGCGCGGTGGACCTGACCATCGCCGGTCCCGCCGCCGACTACGTGCAGGTCACCGCCGTCGGCGACGACCGCTACGCGGCGGTCGCCCAGTCGATCGGCGGCGGCGGCGGCGCGGGCGGCGTCAACGTCTCCGGCGGCATCGCCATGGACGGTCAGCTCGTGGCCGGCGTCGGCGGCTTCGGCGGCGACGGCGGCAAGGGCAAGGACGTCGAGGTCGACGTCACGGCCAACCTGTTCGCGGCCGGCGACCGGTCACGCGGCCTGATGGCCCAGTCGATCGGCGGTGGCGGCGGCGCGGGCGGGATCAACATCTCCGGCGGGATCAGCGCCGACACCTCGGGCGACGAGCCCTCGGTCGTCTTCGGCATCGGCGGCTTCGGCGGCGCGGGCAACATCAGCGGCGACGTCACCGTCGCCCAGGACGGCCAGGTCTGGGTCGAAGGCGTCGAGGCCATCGGCGTCCTGGTGCAGAGCGTCGCCGGCGGCGGCGGCTCGGGCGGCCTCAACGTCGCGGCCGACGTCAACATGGGCAAGTCGACCTCGTCCTCGAACGGCTTCGCCATCGCCGTCGGGATCGGCGGCAAGGGCGGAACCGGCGCCGACGCCGGCGACGTCTCGCTGACCAGCCTCGGCGACGTCATCGTCAACGGCCGGCTGAAGGCCAATCCGGCCGCCGGCGAGGACACCCTGGAGGCCGTCGAGTTCACCGGCGGCGCCAGGGGGATCCTGGTGCAGTCGATCGGCGGCGGCGGCGGCGTGGGCGGGATCAACGCCACGGGCGCCATCGCGCCCTCGGGCAATCCGGTGGCGCTGGGCGTCGGCGGTTCGGGCGGCTCGGGCGGCGACGCCGGGACCGTCACGGTCGTGCGCGGCTACGCCGACGACGGCGCGGTGCAGGCCCGCCTGATCCGCACCTTCGGCGACAACTCCGCCGGCCTCGTCGCCCAGAGCGTGGGCGGCGGCGGCGGCTCGGCCGGGATGAACTTCACCATCGCCGCCACCGTGGCCAACAAGACCGACAATCCGGTCGCCGCCATCATCAGCGTCGGCGGTTCCGGGGCGGGCGCCGGTTCGGGCAAGGCGGTCGACGTCGATCATGCGGGCAATATCGTCACCGACGGCGCCCACAGCGACGGCCTGCTGGCCCAGAGCGTCGGCGGCGGCGGCGGCGACGCGGCCTTCAACATCGGCGCGGGCGTGCTCAAGGGCGCCAACGCCCTGAACCTGGCGGTCGGCGGCGCAACGGGCGCGGCCGGCGACGGCGGCGACGTCGCGGTCGACCACCTGGGGACCATCGTCACCAAGGGCGAGGGTTCGGTCGGCCTGCGGGCGCAGTCGATCGGCGGCGGCGGCGGCAACACCGCCCTCAGCATGGCCATGGGGGCGCTGAACAAGAACGCGCTCAGCATCAGCATCGGCCGCGAGGGCGGATCGGGCGGGACGGGCGGCGACGTCCGCGTCTCGTCCGACGGGACCATCGACACCACCGGCGCGGAGGCCTCGGCCATCTTCGCCCAGAGCATCGGCGGCGGCGGCGGCGCTTCAAGCACCACCACCATCGCGGCCAACGGCACGCGCGGCCAGGGGCCCCAGGCGGAGTCGTACAGCGGCTCGCTCAGCATCGGCCTCGACGGCGGCCTGGGCGCCGAGGGCGGCGACGTCGTGGTCGGCGCCAAGGGCGCCCTGACCACGCGCGGCGACGACTCGCGGGGGATCTTCGCCCAGAGCATCGGCGGCGGCGGCGGAGCCGGCGGCTCGGCGGCCACCACCATCGTCCGCGCCGCGGGCGCGGCCGGCGTCGCGGTCGGCGGCCAGGGCGGCGTCGGCGCGCTCTCGGGCAAGGTCGAGGTCGACAACGCCGCGACCATCGTCACCGAAGGCGCACGTTCCGACGGCGTGCTGGCCCAGAGCATCGGCGGCGGCGGCGGGCTGGGCGGCATGGCCCGCACCCTCCAGATCCAGCTCGGCGGCGCGCCGGCCGACACCACCACCCGCACGGCGACGGTCAGCGTCGGCGGCAAGGGCGGCTCGGGCGCCGTCGGCGGCCTGGTCGACGTGGCCAACAGCGGGCTGATCTACACCAAGGGCGACGACGCGTTCGGCGTTCGCGCCCAGTCGATCGGCGGCGGCGGCGGCGTCGGCGGCGCGGTGCTGAACCTCCGCGCCCAGGGCGCCAACGGCAACGACTCCTTCGACCTCAACATCGGCGGCTCGGGCGGAACCGGCGGCGCCGGCGGCGCGGTCGAGGTGCTCAACACCGGCCTGATCGTCACCGAGGGGCGCGGCGCGGCGGGCGTTTCGGCCAATAGCATCGGCGGCGGCGGCGGCGACGGCGGCATCGTGGTCGAGGCGGTCGCCGGCGCGACGGGCGGCGACAAGCAGAGCCACCGCTTCGTCATGAACATCGGCGGCGCCGGCGGTGACGGCGGCACGGGCGGCGACGTCACAGTGACCAACCGCGCCGTGGCCGGCGCCAAGGACAGCGGCACGATCTCCACCTCCGGCGAGCGCGCCTACGGGATCTTCGCCCAGAGCCTGGGCGGCGGCGGCGGCAACGGCTCGTCCATCCTGTCGCTGACGGCGCTCAAGAGCGGCGAGAACAGCGCCTCGGTCGGCCTCAACATCGGCGGCGTCGGCGGAACCGGCAACACCGCCGGCAAGGTCGTGGTCGACAACGCCGGCCTGATCCAGACCACCGGCGCCGACGCCTACGGCGTGCTGGCCCAGTCGATCGGCGGCGGCGGCGGCAACGGCGGCATGGTCATCGCCGCCAACCTCCTGATCGGCGCGCTCTCCAACGCCCCGCTGGTCTCGCTGGGCGGGATCGGCGGCGACGGCGGCGACGGCGGCGAGGTCGTCGTCACCAACAGCGGCCGCATCCTGACCACCGGCGCCCGCGCCCACGGGATCGTGGCCCAGAGCATCGGCGGCGGCGGCGGCGACGCCCAGATGGCCTTCAGCCTGACTGGCGAGGCCAAGAGCCTGATCCTGTCCAACGCCCTGGCCGCCACGGTCGGCGCCATCGGCGGCGGCTCGGGCGGGCAGGGCGGGGCGGTCACCGTCAACCACTCGGGCGACATCACCGTGCTCGGCGACGGCGCCATGGCCATCAAGGCCGAGAGCATCAACGGCGGCGGCGGCACGCTCGGCCTCGACTTCTCGGGCATTATCGGCCTGCCGGGCCAGCCCTACATCATGTCCGACGGCTCTACGGGCCGCGTCGATCCGATGGTCGTCGCCAAGGCCGGGGCCGAGAACGTCTCCGGCGCGGCCGGCGGTCTCGTCACCGTCAAGACCACCGGCACGTTCGGCGCGGCCGGCAAGAACGGCGTGGCCTCGTTCGCCCAGTCGATCGGCGGCGGCGGCGGCGCCATCGACCTCAAGCTGCTGCTCTCGGGCCAGCTCGACGAGGCCAATGCCGAGGCCCCCGTGGCCACCAAGGTCCAGCTGGCGCTCGGCGGCTCCGGCGGCCAGGACGTCGGCGGCGGCGTGATCGCCAGCGAGCACGCCGGCCAGATCGTCACCACCGGCGTCAACACCGCCGGCGTTCTGGCCCAGTCGGTCGGCGGCGGCGGCGGTCGCATCGCCGGCGATCTATCGGTTCCGGCCGGCGCCTTGCTGGGGACCACCAGCCTGACGCTGGGCGGCGCCGGCCAGACCGACGCGGTCGGCGGCGGCGTATCCCGCATCCAGGGCGGCGCGGTCACCACCACCGCGGCCAACGCCTCGGGCGCGATCCTGCAGTCGATCGGCGGCGGCGGCGGTTCGGCGGGCCTCAATCTCTCCGGCGCGGGCGCAGGCGGCGCGACCGTCTCCGCCTCGCTCGGCGCGCAAGGCGGCTCCGGGCTGGCCGGCGGCCAGGTCACCGGCGCCTTCACCGGCGGCGTCACCACCCTGGGCGACCACGCCATGGGCCTGGTCGTCCAGTCGATCGGCGCGGGCGGCGGCGAGCTGCACGTGACCGGTTCGCCCAAGCTTTCGGTCGCCCTGGGCGGGACCGGCGGCGCGGCCGGCGACGGCGGCGACGTCGTGCTGACCAACAGTGGCGCGATCCAGACGGCTGGGGCCGGCGCCCACGGCGTCTTCCTGCAGTCGGTCGGCGGCGGCGGCGGCGCGGCCTTCGGCGGCTCGTCGGCTTCGACCGTGGCGCTGAACACCGGCGGCGTCGGCGACGGCGGCCATGTCGACTTCCGCCAGACCGGCGACATCGCCGCGACCGGAAACGGCGCCTATGGCGTCGTCGCCCAGAGCCTGGGCGGCGGCGGCGGCTGGGTCGACGGCAAGTTCGCCGGCGCGGCCGGCGGCGCAGGCGCCGGCGGGGCGATCGACCTCGTGCTCGCCGGCCAGGTCTATGCGGGCGGAACCGACTCCACCGCCGTCTTCGCCCAGAGCCTGGGCGCGGACGGGGCTGGGAACATCGCCGTGCGCACCACCGGCTCGGTGCGCGGCGGCTCGGGAACCGGTGCGGGCGTCCAGATCAGCGGCGGCGCGGCCAACGGCCTGGCCAACACCGGACTGATCTCGGCCGTCTCGGGCAAGGCCATCGTCTCGGGCCAGGGCGACGAGCGGGTCGACAATCGCGGCGTCGTCATCGGCGACATCGACCTGGGCGCGGGGACCAACGCCTTCGACAACCAGTCCGGCGGGGCCTTCATGGCCTTCAAGACCATCGACCTGCGCGATCCGGCCGGAACCGGCCCGCTGTCGACGTCGGCCGGCGGGATTTCGACCCTCGGCGTCTCTGCCCAGGCCGTGCCCAACGGGGCTGCGACCTTCACCAACAGCGGCGACTTCCTGATGGGCCTGTCGGCCTCGCGCGTGCCGATCGACCTGGCCGGCGGCGCGACCTTCGCCAACCTCGACGGTCTCGGCGACGCCAGGACCAACGCCTATTACGGCGCGCGGGTGATCAACACGGTGGCCCTCGACGGTCACTTCGTGCAGACGGCGACCGGCCGCTCGGTCTTCGACGTCGCCTTCGGGCCCTACGCCTCCGACCGCGTCGACGTCACCGGCGACGTCGCCCTGGCCGGAACCGGCGACGTCACCCTGACCTGGCTGCAGGACGCCAAGCCGGTGACCCTGTTCTCGGCGGGCGGCTCGGTGACCGACGCAGGCTTCAAGGTCACCGACACCCTGGCCATGGACTACCGCGTCCAGACCAGCGGCGGCGCGGTGCAACTGGCCTTCGACACCCACTTCGACCAGGGCTTCCTGGCCCTGAACGAGCGGGCGCTGGGCAAGCACATGAACTCGGCGATCGCGGTGGGCGACTCTGGCGGCATCGGCCGCCTGATGGCCCTGATCGGCAACCTGCAGGTCGGACAGGAAGCCGCCTACAAGGCGATCTTCGCCAGCCTCAATCCCGAGCCGCACCTGGCCCCGCTGCGCAGTCAGCTGGCGTCGGCGAACGGGTTCTCGCAACAGCTGTTCGGCTGCGCCAATCCGACCCTTCAGGTCGACGGCAAGTGCAGCTGGGCGGTGATCGAGCGGGCCGTGGCCGACGGCGAGCGCGACGCCGACACCCTGGCCGTCAAGGCCGAGGGCGGGCGCCTGCGCGGCGGCTTCGAGCAGTCGCTGGACGGCGGCTGGTCGTTCGCCACGGCGGTGGGCTACGAGCGCCTCGACCGGGTCATGGTCGATGGCGGCCGCTCCTGGTCGCAGGGCCAGGGCTTCAGCGCCGGTGCGGGTTTCAAGCGCCGGTCGGGCGGGGCCGAGATGGCCTTCTCGCTGTCGGGCGGCTGGCAGTGGATGGAGACCGCGCGCCTCGTCGACGTGTTCACCATCGGCCGGGCCGAGTCCGATCCGGAAAGCGGCTATGTCCGCGCCGACGCCCGCTTCGCCTACGTCATGGAGAACGGTCGCCTGTTCGTGCGTCCGGCGCTCAATGTCTGGGGCACGGGCCTGCACCAGCGCCGCTTCGAGGAGCGCGGGCTGGACGGCCTGGGCGCGCGGGGCCTTTCCGACACCCAGTGGATCGGCACGGCCAATCCCGAGCTGACCCTCGGCTTCGTCATGAAGGAAACCACCCGCAGCCAGGCGGCGGTGTCGTTCACCGTCGGCGGCCTGTTCAACTCGACCGACAAGATAGAGATGCCGTTCCAGCTGCTGGGCGCCAACGCCTCGTCCGATCCGGCGCGGATCCGCACGGCGCTCGACAAGTCGGGCTGGCGCGCGGGCGTCGACCTACACGTGATCGGCGACGACCGCGTCTCGGTGAAGTTCAACTACACCACCGAGTTCGGCGACCGCACCAGCAACCAGGCCGCCGGCCTGAACCTGCGGGTGAGGTTCTAGGCTGGAGGCTTGTCGAAGTCCCTCGACCCCAAGCTCCCGTCATCCCGGAAAGCGCGAAGCGCTTATCCGGAACCCAGGGGGACTGGGCTTGGCAAATGACAGCGTACCGCAGCGGTCGCCGATGCGGTGCGGCTGCCTCTTGGTCCCGGCTCTCCGCTTCGCTTCGGCCGGGATGACGACTTGAAGGACCTTCGGGACGGCGCCGTTTCGGCACGGCTCGTCCCGAAGTTGTCCCCAAAGGTGCGACATCCGGGGCACAGTCGGGTTTAATTGACGCAACGGCGCGCAACGCTCTGGCGGCGAAGCGGCTTGATCTCCATGTGGGGGCTCGAAGGACCCCCATGGACAATTTGCTTCAATCCGTCGCCGCTTTCGTCACCGAGCACCAGAGCTGGGCGGGCTTGATCCTTGGGGCCCTTACCTTCGCTGAATCCCTCGTTCTGATCGGCGCCTTCGTGCCGGCGACCGCCCTGATGCTGCTGGCCGGCACCCTGATCGGCGGCGGCGTGCTCGATCCCTTCGAGGTCCTGGCCTGGTGCACCATCGGCGCGGTGTTGGGTGATGCGGTGTCCTACGCCCTGGGTCGTCGCCTGGGTCCGCGCGTGCTGCGCATCCCCGCCTTCCGCGACCATCGCCGCACCATCGCCCGCACGCGGCTGTTCAACCGTCGCTTCGGCGTCGCCTCGATCTTCATCGGCCGCTTCTTCGGCCCGCTGCGGGCCTTCGTGCCGATCATGGCCGGCATCCTTCAGATGAAGTCGTGGACCTTCCAGACCGCCAACGTGCTGTCGGCCGTGGTCTGGATCGCCAGCCTGCTGGCCCCCGGATATCTGGCCGCCCGCAGCCTGTCGGGCGTCAGCCTCGAGCTGGGCCTGGCCATCGCCGCCGGCGTCGCCGTGACGGTGCTCGGCGTCTTCGTGGGGCTGCGCTTCGCCGCCTCGCGCCGCAGCGTCGCCGCCGCCAAGGCCAAGGCCAAGGCCGCCTCGGCTTCGGCCGAGAGCGCCGCGCCGATCGTCGAACTGAAGCCCAAGCGCGCCTGAGGCCTTCTCAGGCCGCTGCGCCCTGGGCTACCCAGCGCCCGATCAGGCGGCCGCCACGGTCGTGGATTCGCACCTCCACCGGTTCCGAAGCATCCGCCGCCAGCTTGCGCGCGCGCCGCTCGGCCTCGCCGCCGCCGGCGAAATGCAGCACCTCGCCGGTGGCGTGAACCCGCACGCACCAGCCGCCTTCACACGGAACGACATCGACGACCCCTGGCATGTCGTACCCCTTCGTACGCTGAACTCGGGCTGCCAAACGCCGCCCTGGGCAAAGGGTTCACCGCCTCGTTCACCCTATTTGAGACGAAGTGTTTCAGGGGCTGGCGTTTTGTCTGAGTTTTCATAAAATGACACAAAATATCAAAATGTGGGATTAGCGTTTCGGCGCGTCCCAGGGAGAAAACGATGGCTCATTCCCCGACGCGCGGCGTCTCGCGCCTGGCCCTGGCGGCCGTCCTCGGCCTCTGCGCTTTGCCGGCCTTCGCCGCTGATCGGGCCACGACGCCGTTGGCGCAGGGCTGGACCTTCTTTCAGGGCGACCCCGAGGGCGCCGAGAAGGCGGCCTTCGACGACAGCGCCTGGGCCAAGGTCTCGGTGCCGCACGACTGGGCCATCGCCGGGCCGTTCGACATTAAGGCCCGCGCCGGCGGGGCGGGAGGCTTCCTGCCCACCGGCATCGGCTGGTACCGCAAGACGCTCGACGTCAAGCCGCCCGCGCCGGGCCGCCGGGTCTATGTCGAGCTCGACGGGGTGATGGAGCGCAGCGGCGTCTGGATCAACGGCCATCACCTGGGCCACCGCCCCAGCGGCTACGTGGGCCTGCGCTACGACATCACCGACTTCATCAAGGCCGAAGGCCCCAACGTCCTGGCCGTCCGCGCCGACACCGAGCACGCCCCGTCCTCGCGCTGGTACGCGGGCTCGGGCGTCTACGGCAAGGTTCGCCTGATCGAGAGCGCGGCCCAGCATGTGGAACAGGGCGGCGCCTTCGTCAGCGTCACCAGGATCGCCGAGGGCAAGGCCGCCGCCGACATCGCCGTCGACGTGGTCAACGACGCCAACCGCGCGGCCAAGGCGGGTCTCGAGGTCGTGCTGCGCGACCCGGCGGGCAAGGAGGTCGCCCGCGGCGCCGTGCCCGCCGTGGCCATCGATCCGGCCCGCACCGAGACGCTCAAGCTGTCGCTCGACATCGCCTCGCCCAAGCGCTGGGACCTGGAGACGCCCAACCTCTATCGCGCCGAGATCCGCGTGGTGGGCGAGGGCGGGGCGGGCCTCGACGCCGAGACCGTGCCCTTCGGCGTGCGCGAGGCCGCCTTCAAGGCCGACAGCGGATTCTGGCTGAACGGCAGGAACATCAAGCTCAAGGGCGTGGCCCTGCACATGGACGGCGGTGCTGTCGGCGCGGCCGTGCCGATGGACGTCTGGCGCCAGCGCCTGGCCGCCCTGAAGGCCCAGGGCGTCAACGCCATCCGCACCGCCCACAACCCGCCATCGCCCGACTTCCTGGATCTCTGCGACCAGATGGGCTTCGTGGTCATGGACGAACTGTTCGACCAGTGGAACGTCTCCAAGACCCCCGGCGACTACCACCTGTTCTTCAGCGACTGGCACAAGCGCGACGCCCGCGACATGGTCCGCCGCGACCGCAACCACCCCAGCATCGTCATCTGGAGCGCCGGCAACGAGATCCATGACACCGCCTATCCGGTCCAGGCCAAGGCGGCCCTGACCAGTCTGCTCAACGTCATGCACGCCACCGACCCGACCCGGCCGGTGACCATGGGCCTGTTCCGTCCCAACGTGACCGGCGACTACCAGAACGGTTTCGCCGACATGCTCGACGTGGTCGGCCAGAACTACCGCGAGAACGAGCTGATCGCCGCCCACAAGCAGAACCCCGCGCGGATCATCGTCGGGACCGAGAACAGCAAGACTCGCACCTCCTGGGTCGCCGTGCGCGACTACCCGGCCTATGCCGGCATGTTCCTGTGGACCGGCATCGACTATCTCGGCGAGGCCGACCGCAGCGGCTGGCCGAACATCGACAACCCGGCCGGCATCCTCGACCGCACCGGCGCGCTGAAGATCGTCGGCATGCAGCGGGCCTCCTGGTGGGCTGAAAAGCCGGTCCTGCACGTGGTGCGCAACGCTCTGCCGGCCGCGCCGCCGCCCTCCTCGGACGGCGCCGGTCCCGCGCCGGCCCTGCCGACCATGGTCGCCGTCGCCACCCCGCCGCCGAAGGTCGCGATCTTCGACGACTGGACGCCGCAGGACCTGTCGCCGCACGAGGAGACCATCGAGGTCTATTCCAACTGCGCCAGCGTCGATGTTTCGCTGAACGGCCGCTGGCTGGGCGCCAAGGCCCTGCCGGCCGACGCCTCGCCGCGCCAGTGGACCGTCACCTTCGCCCCCGGCGAGGTGAAGGCCGCCTGCCGCGATCCGGGCGTGAAGCTCGAGGACGTGCTGCGCACCGCCGGCAAGCCGGCCCGCATCGAACTGACCGCCGAGACCGACAAGGTAGGAACGGGTTTCGACGACCTGGCCTTCGTCCGCGCCCGGGTGGTCGACGCCAAGGGCGTGGTCGTGCCCTCGGCCGACGACGCCATCACCTTCCAGGTCTCGGGCGCGGGGGTCTTCGTGGTCGCGGACAACGCCGCCCCGACCGACCACACCGCCTTCGCCTCGCCGACCCGCAAGGCCTGGCAGGGCAAGGCCGTGGCGCTGGTGCGCGGGGCGGGCGAGGGGGCTTCGCTGACCGTCAACGCCTCCGCGCCGGGTCTCGCGGCCGGCAAGGTCTCGCTAAAAGCGGTTCAGTGAACATGTTCTGCGACAAAGCGTCACTTTCCGCAGGAAGGGACTTGAAAACCCAGCTGGTAGCGCTAACTACAACCCCGTGAGGCGCGAGCGCCTCTGCCCTTCCTGGGCGTTTCCTCCCTAATGAACTAAGCCCGGCGGGTAACCGCCGGGCTTCTTTTTTGCTCATTTTTCCGTGGTGACCCGGAAGACCATCTGGTTCCTGTAGGTCTGGCCCGGATCCAGCCGAACCGGCGCGAACTGCGGCTTGTTGGGCGCGTCGGGGAAGTGCTGCGGCTCCAGCGCGATGCCGTCGCCCTGGCGATAGATCTTGCCGCTCTTGCCGATCGTCGTGCCGTCGATGAAGTTGCCGGCGTAGAACTGGATGCCCGGCTGCTCGGTCAGGATCTCGAGCACCCGGCCGCTCTTGGGATCGGCCAGCCTGGCCCCGAGACGCAAAGCGCCGCCCGACTTGCCCGTCAGCACGTAGTTGTGGTCGTAGCCGCGGCCGGCGACGATCTGCGGATCGCTGGCGTCGCGGATCTGGTCGCCCACGGCCTTGGGCTTGCGGAAGTCGAACACCGTGCCGGCCACCGGCGTCGTCTCGCCGGTCGGGATCAACTCGCCGTCCACCGGGCTGTAGCCGTCGGCGGGGATGGTCAGCACGTTGCCCATGGCGCCGTCGGCCGAGCCCTCGCCGGCGACGTTGAACAGGGCGTGGTTGGTGATGTTGACGATGGTCGGCTTGTCAGTCGTGGCGCCGTAGGTCACCGTCAGCTGGTTCTGTTCGTCCAGGGCGTAGGTCGCCGTCGCCGTCAGCGTGCCGGGATAGCCTTCCTCGCCGTCGGGGCTGACGTGCTTGAAGGTCACCGAGGCGACCGGACCGGCCTTGGCCTCGACCACCGTCCAGACCACCTTGTCGAAGCCTTTGACGCCGCCGTGCAACGCAGCCACGCCATTGTTGTTGAGCGCCAGCTGGTAGGTCTTGCCGTCCAGCGTGAACCGGCCCTTGCCGATGCGGTTGGCGAAGCGGCCCACCGAGCCGCCGAAATAGTTGGCCGCCTTCACGTATTCGGCCGCGTCCTTGTAGCCGAGCACGATGTCGGCCTTCTTGCCTGCGCGGTCGGGGGCGACCAGGGCCTGCAGGGTCGCGCCATAGGTGATGACCGTGGCGCTGACGCCCTTGCCATTCGTCAGGGTTATGGCCTCGACGGCCTGGCCGTCCGGCGTCTGGCCGAAGGATTTGCGGCTGATTTCGGCGCTCTGGGCCGCCAGGGGCGCGGCCGCGGCGGCGGCGAACAGGGCAAGGCTCGGCAGGGCGTGGCGCCAGGTCTTCATAGGGTTTCCTCTCAGGCGGGCCGCTCGCGCTCTCTGTCGGCGTTGACGGCCAATAGGCCGCCATATACTCAGACAAAAAATCGCCGCGCAACGTCAAGACGTCGGCGGCTCCACACGGGAGACCCGGGAATGCCCGCACCGATCACCAGCTCCGCCGGGGAAGGCGGCAGCATCATCGGGGATCCGCGCGCCCAGCGCTCGGCCCTGACGCTGCTGGCCAGCCTCTTCTTCATGTGGGGCTTCATCACGGTCATCAACAACACCCTGCTGCCGCACCTGCGCTCGGTGTTCGACCTCAGCTACACCCAGACGACCCTGATCGAGTCGGTCTGGTTCATCGCCTACTTCTTCGCCTCGATCCCCTCGGCCAAGCTGATCGAGGCCATCGGCTACAAGAAGTCGATGGTCACCGGCCTCTTGATCATGGCGGCCGGCGCGCTGCTGATGATCCCCGCCGCCCGTATCCCGTCCTACGGCGTGGTGCTGACGGCCCTCTTCATCATCGCCTCGGGCATCACCCTGCTGCAGGTGGCCGCCAACCCCTACGTGGCCGTGGTCGGACCGTCGGAGACGGCGTCCTCACGCCTGAACCTGGTGCAGGCCTTCAACTCGATGGGCACCACCCTGGCCCCGCTGTTCGGCGGCTACCTGATCCTCAGCCGCAGCGCCTCGGGCAACGCCGAGGCTGGCAAGGTGCTGACCCAGGCCGAGCGCCTGGCCGACGCCCAGTCGGTTCAGTTGCCCTACTTCATCGTCGCCGTGGTGCTGGTGATCCTGGCCGTGGTCATCGCCCGCTACAAGCTGCCCGACATCGGCGGCTCGACCCGCCGCGTCGCCGCCGAGGACCGCAAGAAGCATTCGCTGTCGAAGCACCGCAACCTGATGCTCGGCATTCCGGCGATCTTCATCTACCTGATCGCCGAAATCGGCGTCTCCAACCTGTTCATCAACTTCGTCTCCGATCCCAAGATCGGCAACCTGACCCACGCCGAGGCCTCCAACTACCTGTTCCTGCTGTGGGGCGGCATGATGGTCGGACGCTTCGTCGGCAGCTTCTGGATGCGCAAGGTCGATCCGGGCAAGGTGCTGGCCATCTTCTCCAGCCTGGCCTTCGTGGTGATGATCATCACCGTCTTCGCCAGCGGCCCGGTGGCCATGTGGAGCCTGATCGCCGTGGGCCTGTTCCACTCGATCATGTTCCCGACCATCTTCACCCTGGGCATCAAGGGCCTGGGCGCCCTGACCGAGGAGGGTTCGGGCCTGCTGGTCATGGCCATCGCCGGCGGCGCGCTGGTGGTCGTGCAGGGCATCCTGGCCGACCACTACGGCCTGCAGATCTCGTTCCTGCTCACCGCCGTCTGCGAACTCTACGTGCTGTTCTACGCCCTGTGGGGCAGCAAGACGACGGTCGAGGAAGAGCCCGTGGCCCTCGAGAGCCAGTCGGCTCCGGCCGAGTGATCGGGGAGGGGAGCGGTCGGCCGCTCCCCGGCCTGTCGTGCAAAAGAGAAGGCCTCGCACCGCAGGGTGCGAGGCCTTCTTGCCTTGTGGGAGCGAAACCTCGTCCTTCGACAGGCTCAGAATGAGGTTTCTAAGGTCTCGCCACGCCTGAATTGATCCTCATCCTGAGCTTGTCGAAGGACGAGGATCACGCAGGACGTCTCAGAGCGCCTTCACCGTCACGGTGACCTCGGCCGGCGCCGCGTCCTGGGCCAGCGGGTTGCGCACCGGCAGGCCGAACGGGGCGGCCTCGATCTCGAACACGTCGCCGACCTGCGTCTGGAAGCCTTCCGAGAACGACAGGGTGGCCGTGCCGAAGAAGTGCACGTGCACGTCGCCCGGACGGCGGAACAGCGCGTACTTGAAGTGGTGGTGCTCCAGGTTGGCGATGGTGTGGGACATGTTGGCCTCGCCCGACAGGAAGGGCTTTTCCCACACGGTCTCGCCGCCGCGCACGATGCGGCTGGCGCCGCGCACGTCGGCCGGCAGCTCGCCGCTCAAGAGTTCCGGGCCCAGCGCCGCCTGGCGCAGCTTCGAGTGCGCCAGCCACAGATAGTTGCCGCGTTCGATCACGTGGTCGGAGAACTCGTTGGCCAGGCAGAAGCCCAGGCGGTGCGGCGTCCCATCGGGACCGATCAGGTAGACGCCGGCGATCTCGGGCTCCTCGCCGCCGTCCTTGGCGAACGAGGGCGAGGTCAGGGGCTGGCCGGGGCCGACCAGCTGCGTGCCGTCGCCCTTGTAGAACCATTCCGGCTGCACGCCTTCCTGGCCGGCGGCGGGCTTGCCGCCCTCGACGCCCATCAGGAACATCCGCATGGAGTCGGTCAGATTTTCGCCGCTCTGGGCGGCCTTGTGCATCTTGTCGCGACCTTCGGCCGAGCCAAGGTGCGTCAGGCCGGTGCCGGTCAGGATCAGGTGCGCCGGGTCGACATGGTCGATCGGCGCCAGCACCCGGCCTTGCGCCAGGGCGGCGGCGACATCGATGGCCTCGCCCAGCGGCTGGGCGGCGTCGGCCAGGCTGACGCCCTTGTCGATGGCCAACTGGCCCAGGGCGTACAGGGTGTCGGCGGATCCGACCTTGCGGGCCGCGCCGGTCTCGTCCACCGCCGCCAGGGCGCGGGCGCCGTCGGGCGTCTTCAGTTGAACGAACCGCAGGGACATGGGTGGATCCTCTCGTCTATAATTAGTCAGACAAATAGCGATCGGCACGGGCCTGTCAAACCCGGATCGTCAGGGTTGGCGCTGTCTTCAGCGGGTAAGGCAGGGCGCTCGCCAGAACCGTGTGATCCCTTCTATCACCTGATTTATCATACTTTTAAGCGCGGCCTGAACGAGGCCTTCCGGCTCGCCGGACGGTGAATTTCCTTGTCGTCAGACAATTAGTCTCGCTAGAGTCGATGCGTGAACCGGCGGCGAGGCCGCGCGGTGATTTGTGGAGGCGGCGTGGTCAAGGGCAAGGGTAGCGGCGTGGACGGAGAGTTCGAGCGCGAGGAAGGCTTTTCCGGCCGCATCCACGGGTCGATCGCGCGTACGCTCGGCATCGCCATCGTCTCGGGCCAGTACGCGCCGGGCGACGTGCTCAACAACGAGATCGACGCCAGCGAGAAGCTGCACGTCTCGCGCAGCGCCTATCGCGAAGCCATCCGCATCCTGGCCGCCAAGGGGCTGGTCGAAAGCCGCCCCAAGGCCGGCACCCGCGTCAGCCCGCGTTCGCGCTGGAGCCTGCTGGATCCCGAGGTCCTGGCCTGGTTCTTCGAGGCCGAGCCCAGCGAGGAATTCCTGACCAGCCTGCACGAGCTGCGGATGATCGTCGAACCCTCGGCCGCCGCCCTGGCCGCCGAGCGCCGTAACGACGAGCAGCTCGAGCGGATGCGCGCCGCCCTGATCCAGATGCAGCAGCACACCCTGGCCACCGAGGCCGGCCGCGCCGCCGACCGCGACTTCCACGACACCGTGCTGGAAGCCACCGACAACGAGCCGCTGCGCACCCTGTCCAGCAGCATCGGCGCGGCCGTGCGCTGGACCACGATCTTCAAGCAGCGCGACCGCGAATTGGCCCGCGACCCGATCCCCGACCACTGGAAGGTCTTCGACGCCATCGCCGCCAGCCGCCCCGACCAGGCCCGCCAGGCCATGGAACGCCTCGTGGGCCTGGCCCAGGACGACACCCGCGCGGCCATCGCCCGCCGCAGCGGCGGAGCGGTCTAGGAGATCCTCTCCCTCTGGGGGAGGTGGCCCAAAGGGCCGGAGGGGGGACGTTTTCAGCTTTCGAGGCGGCGGAAAAGTCATCCCCGCCGATCGCTCGCGCGATCGCCTCCCCCACGGGGGAGGTTCCTTGAAACTCGGTCGCCGCACCAATCATCCGACAAGCTCGCCCTGCCAAACACCGCGCCATGTCTTTGTATTGCTGGCCTCGTACGAACCTCCGCCTCGATTGACGCTCTCCGCTGGCGAGTATACTCAGACAAATAACAAGGGGCCTCCGTCGCGTCGTTTGCGCCGGAATGCGCGCCTGTCCGAGCCGGCGTCGCGCGCACGGCGAGCCAAGGGAGAAACGACGTGAATTCCAAGATGCTGAAGCACGCCCTGATGGGCGGCGTCGCCGCGGCCCTGCTGATGGCTGGCGGCGCGGTCGCCCAGACCAAGGTCGGCGGGACCCTGCGCGCCGACCAGCCCGGCGCCGTCATCCAGCCGGAAGTCTACGGCCAGTTCGCCGAGCACTTGGGCCGGGGCATCTACGAAGGCGTCTGGGTCGGCGAGGACAGCAAGATCCCCAACGTCAAGGGCTACCGCAAGGACGTGGTCGACGCCCTGAAGGCCCTGAAGGTGCCGGTCGTGCGTTGGCCGGGCGGCTGCTTCGCCGACGACTATCACTGGCGCGAGGGCGTCGGCCCGCGCGACAAGCGTCCCGTCAAGGTCAACGTCATGTGGGGCGGCGTCGAGGAGCCCAACACCTTCGGCACCCACGAGTTCATGGACTTCGCCGAGTTGATCGGCACCAAGACCTACATCGCCGGCAATGTCGGCAGCGGCACGCCGCAGGAGATGTCGGAGTGGGTCGAGTACCTGACCTCGCCGACCAACTCGTCGATCGCCAACATGCGCCGCGCCAACGGTCGCGATAAGCCCTGGAAGGTCGACTACTTCGGCGTCGGCAACGAGAACTGGGGCTGCGGCGGCCAGATGACGGCCGAGCACTACACCAACCTCTATCGCAACTTCGCCGAGTTCGTCCGCGCCCCGCGCGGCAATCGCCCCGTGAAGGTCGCCGCTGGTCCCAACGCCGAGGACTACAACTGGACCGAGGTCCTGATGAAGGGCGCGGCCAAGAACATGAATGCGCTCAGCCTGCACTACTACGTCATCCCGACCGGCAACTGGTCCAAGAAGGGCTCGGCCACCGTGTTCGACGAACAGGGCTGGGGCGACACCATGGTCCAGGCCCTGAAGATGGAAGAGCTGGTCACCAAGCACAGCGCGGTGATGGACAAGTACGACCCCGAGAAGAAGGTCGGCCTCTATGTCGACGAATGGGGCGTCTGGTACGATGTCGAGCCGGGCACCGAGCCGGGCTTCCTCTACCAGCAGAACACCATGCGCGACGCCGTGGTGGCCGCCGCGACGCTGAACATCTTCCACAAGCACGCCGACCGGGTGCGCCTGGCCGCCATCGCCCAGATGGTCAACGTGCTGCAGGCGATGATCCTGACCGACAAGGAAAAGATGGTCCTGACGCCCACCTATTGGGTGTTCGATCTCTACAAGCCGTTCCAAGGGGCGACATATCTGCCGGTCGAGATCGACACCCCGCAGTATGTGGTCGGCAAGTCGTCGGTTCCGGCCGTGACCGCCTCGGCGGGCAAGGGGACCGACGGCGCCGTGCACGTGGCGCTCGTGAACCTCGACCCCAACAAGTCGGCCACCGTCACCGTCAAGCTCTCGGGCTCGACCGCCAAGACCGCCAAGGGGCGGGTGCTGACGGGTCCGGAAATGGCCTCGCGCAACACCTTCGAGAAGCCCGACGCGGTCAAGCCGGCCGAGTTCAAGGGCGCGACCATCAAGGGCGACACCCTGACGGCCACGCTTCCGGCCAAGTCGGTGGTGGTGCTGGACCTGAACTGAGCCTTCAGGCCCTGAAATGACAAAGGGCGCCGGCTTCCGCCGGCGCCCTTTCTTGTTTTCTAGCTACAAATGCCGTCATCCCGGCCGAAGCGCGCAGCGCGTAGAGCCGGCAGGAGTCGCCGCGCTGTGGCGGTCGCTGGGATGGCGAACCTGCTCGCTGAGCCCGGTCCCCTGGGTCGGATCGGCCTGCGGCCGTCCGGGATGACGATCGGATTTACGGAAGGTTCGTCGGACCGCGCGGCTCAGCCGGCTGGGCCGGAGCCGCTGGGACCACTGGAGCCGGAACCACCGGCGCCGGCGCCGTCGGATCGGCCGGCGCCTCGCCTTCGACCGGCGCGGCTTCGGGCGGCAGCGGCAGGCCGTCGGGTCCCAGGATCGGCTCGGCCAGGCTCGCGTCCTCGGCCGCGCTGATCGCGTCGTCCTCGGCGGGCTTGGGCGCGCCGCCGGTGGCCGACAGGGCGAAGGCCTTCCAGATCTTGGCCGGCAGGCCGCCGCCGACCACGCCGTTCATGGCGCTGTTGTCGTCGTTGCCGACCCAGACGCCGATGACGAGGTCGCCGACATAGCCGACGAAGATCGCGTCGCGGTAGCCCTGGGTCGTGCCGGTCTTGCCGAAGGCGCCGGGAATGGCGGCCTCGACGCCGGTGCCGCGATGCACGGCCGAGCGCAGCAGGTCGCGCATGCCGGCCAGTTCGGCCTTCGACAGGGCGCGGGCCTTCTTCGGGGCCTTCCAGTCAGCCAGGCCGTGCGGCGTCACGGGCGTTTCGCCGGCGGCGATGGCAGCGTAGGCGCCCGTCAGCTGCACCAGGCTCATCGGGCCCGTGCCCAGCGCCAGGGTCAGGTCGTCGGGGATCGGCTCGGTGACGCCCAGGTCGCGGGCGGTGTCGACGATCGCCTTGCGGCCGACCTGCTGGGCCAGGCGCACGGCGGCCACGTTGGACGAGCCGGCGAAGGCGGTGATCAGCGGCACTTCGCGGCCGGCGTACTTGCCCTCGTGGTTCTTCGGGCTCCAGCCGCGCACGTCGACCGGCGCGTCGAGGATCGGCGAGGTCGGGGTCATGCCCTGGCGGATGGCGGCCAGATAGACGAACAGCTTGAAGGCGCTGCCCGGCTGGCGGCCGGCGTCGGCGCGGTTGAACTGGCTCGTCTTGTAGTCGCGGCCGCCAACCATGGCCACGACGCTGCCGTCGGTGCGCATGGCCACCAGCGCGCCTTGCGTCACGTTCAGCACCTTGCCGTCACGGGCGATGGCGTCGTTGAGGATCTTCTCGGCCTTGGCCTGCAGCTTGGCGTCCAGCGTCGTCTTGACGATCGTCTCGCCATAGCGGGCGTCGTAGGCGGCGCGGGCCTGCGGGAACACCCAGTCGGCGAAGTACGAGCCGGTCGGCAGCTTTTCGCGCTCGGGGATCGGGTGCATGTCGCGCTTGGCCCGGTCGGCCTGGGCTTGCGTGATCACCTCGGTCTCGACCATGGCGCCAAGCACCACGTCCATGCGCTCGCGGGCGCCTTCGAAATTCTCGGTCGGGGCCAGGCGCGAGGGAGCCTTGACCATGCCGGCCAGCATTGCGGCCTGACCGACGGAGAGCTTTTCGGGCGTGGTGTCGAAATAGTGCCGGGCGGCGGCCCGCAGGCCGAAGGCGCCTTCGCCGAAATAGACCGCCGACAGGTAGCGCGACAGGATCTCTTCCTTTGAGAGCCGCGCTTCCAGCCACAGGGCGATCAGGGCTTCCTGGGCCTTGCGCCGCAGGTTGCGGTCGCTGCTGAGGAAGGCGTTCTTGGCCAGCTGCTGGGTGATGGTCGATCCGCCTTCGGAGACGCCGCCGGCCTTGGCGTTGGCGCCCAGAGCCCGGGCGATCGCCTTCGGGTCGATGCCCATGTGCGAATAGAAGCGCCGGTCCTCGATGGCGATGAAGGCGCCGGGCACATAGGCCGGCAGCTTGGCGGCCTCGATCGGGGCTTCCTTGTAGGAGCCGCGGCGGGCGATCGGCGTGCCGTCCGAGGCCAGCAGCACCATGGTCGGATTGTTGGCCGGCTCCAGCGCACGGCCCAGCGGCAGCGACCACAGGAGCCAGGTCACGACCGCCACGATCGCCAGCACCACGACGCCGGCGCCGATCTGCCAGGGGCGCTGCTTCCAGATCGGAACCCGCTTGGGCTTCACCGGCTCTTCGGCGGCGGTCGCAGGCGCCTCGGGCACGGTCTCGACGACGGCTTCGGGGGCCTTGTCTTCGGCGTCGTCGGGACCGGTTTGCGGAGCGGCGGGATCGGACATGCGCGATGGGACTCGAAAAGGACGCCTATGGAGACGAGGCGCGTCAATACCACAGGCGAAGCGGCCGCCCAGCCCACAAGCTCTATTTGGGGAAACGCCGGTTCAGGCCGGAGCGCTCCGTCGCTTTTCCAGCAAGAGCAGCGTCAGGGCCGCCAGGAAGCCGAACGACAGAAGCAGGGCCGACAGCTGGTGGGCCTTGTCCCATTCAAGGCTCTCGACCAGGCGATAGATCTCGATCGACAGCACCTGGGTCTCGCCGGGAATGCCGCCGCCCAGCATCATGACGACGCCGAACTCGCCGATGGTGTGGGCGAAAGCCAGGAGGGCGGCCACCGCGTAGCCGGGCAGGGCCAGCGGCAGGGCGACGCGAGTGAAGATGTCGGCCTTGCCCGCGCCCAGGGTCGCGGCGACCTCCAGCGGTTCGTCGCCGATGGCCAGGAAGGCGTTGCGCAGCGGTTGCACGGCGAAGGGCAGGGAATAGACCAGAGAGCCGATCACCAGGCCTTCGAAGGTGAAGGCCAGGGTCCTGATGCCGAAAGGCTTCAACGCCGCCATCAGCGGGCTTTCCGGGCCGAGCGCGATCAGCAGGTAGAAGCCCAGCACCGTCGGCGGCAGCACGATCGGCAGCGCGACCAGCGCCCCGACGAACGGCTTCAGCGGCGAGCGTCCTCGCGCCAGCCACCAGGCCAGGGGCGTGGCCAGCAGCAGCAGCAGGACGGTGGTCACCGTCGCCAGCTTCAGGGTCAGCCAGACGGCCTCGACCATGGCGGTCAGCGCACCTCGTAGCCGTAGCGGCGGATGATCGCCTTGGCTTCACGGCCCCTCAGGAAGGTCAGGAACGCCTTGGCCGCCTCGCTGTCGGAGCCGGTCTTGAGCAACACGGCCTGCTGGTCGATGGGCGTGTGATAGGTCTTTGGCACGACCCAGCGCGAGCCGCCCTTGTCGTCTACGACCTGGGACAGGGCCACGAAGCCGAGCTCAGCCGCGCCGGTCTGGACGTACTGATAGGCCTGGGTGATCGACGAGCCGGTCACGATCCTGGGCTTCAGGCTGTCATAGAGCTTCAGCCTGGTCAGGGTCTCGACGGCGGCCAGGCCGTAGGGCGCGGCCTTGGGATCGGCGATCGACAGCTTCTCGAACTTGCCCTTGGCCAGCACCGCGCCCTGGCCGTCGACCAGGCCCGGCGTCTTGCTCCAGAGGACGAGCCGCCCGGTGGCGTAGGTGAAGCGCGTGCCGGGCGCGGCCAGGCCGTCGGCCTCGGCCTTCTGCGGCCGCTCGACGTCGGCCGACAGGAACACCTGGTAGGGCGCGCCATTGGCGATCTGGGCGTAGAACTGGCCCGACGAGCCGAAGCTCAAGGTCGCCTTGTGGCCTGTCGCCTTCTCGAACCGGGCGGCGATGGCCTTGGCCGGTTCGGTGAAGTTGGCCGCCACGGCCACCTTGGTCTCACCCGCGAACGCCGCGCCGGCGACCATCGACAGCGCCGCTGCAAGGGCGGCGATCAGGGGGCGGCGGGCGAGGGGCATAGGCGGCTCGATCAATCGGATATGTAAGGCGAGTACATAACGAGCTTTGGGGCGCTGTCAGGCTGTTTTTTTGGCGCTGGGCGGGCGACAAGCGGTCGAACGGAGTCGGAAGGAGCAGCGATGAGCGGAGCAGGCGATCTCAGCGCCAGCCTGATCCTGCGGCGCGGGGCCCTGGCGCGCGTGGGGCTGGAGCGCATCGCCCTGGTCGAGGCCGTGGCCGAGCTCGGTTCGATCAGCGCCGCCGCCAAGCGCCTGGACCTGTCCTACAAGGGCGCCTGGGACGTCGTTCAGGCGCTGAACAACCTGTTCGACGCGCCGTTGATCGCCGCCGGCGCAGGCGGTCGCTCGGGCGGCGGCGCACAGGTCACGTCGCGTGGTCATGCCGTCATGCGCGCCTTCCGTGACATGGAGCGCGAGCTCGGGGCGGCCTTGGCGCGACTGGAAGCCGGCCTGGCGTCCGAGGTCGGCGAAGACCTGTTCTGGAGTCTCGGTCTGCGCACCAGCGCCCGCAACGCCCTGCGCGGGACTATCGTGGCCCTGACCCCATCGGGCGTGACGGTCGAGGTCCGGCTGGCCATCGGCGGCGGGGTCGAGATCGCTTCGGTCATCACCCGTCGCAGCGCCGAGGAACTTGAGCTGGCCGTCGGCCGGCCGGCCGTGGCGCTGATCAAGTCCAGCTTTGTGCGCCTGGCCGTCGAGCCGCCGGCCGACGCCGGCGGCAATGTGCTGATGGGGCAGGTCCTGGATCGGGAAGACGGCGAGGCCGCCAGCGAGGTCGTGGTCGGCCTGGCCGAGGGCAAGACCCTGGTCGCGACGGTTGCGAGCGCGGTCGCCGCCAACCTAGCGCCCGGCGTGTCGGTGCATGCGCTGATCGCCCCGTCCGACGTCATCCTCGCCGTCGATTAGCGGGGCGCCGCGCTAGGTCGCAGGGCCGACGGCGTCCACGTGCTCTAGCAATACGCAGCGGCGCCCGCGGATTGAGCGGAACCGTGTTCGAGCGTGACCATGGCCGCAAAACGCTCCCCCGGGGCGTCCATGGTCCTTAGGGCGTTGGGCATGCGCGTTCTCGTCATTGATCCCGATCCGGCCCGCGCCGCCCTGGTGGCGGAAGGGCTCGAGGGCGTGCATCCGCTGGAGGTCCGCCGCTCGGCCCGCTTCGACGAGCGCGAGGCGGTCGAGTTCGCCCCCGACGTCGTGGTCATCGCCGCCGAGAGCCCCGATCGCGATACGCTGGAAAGCCTGCGCGAGGCCAGCCAGTCCAATCCGCGCCCTGTCGTGATGTTCGTCGACCGCTCCGAGCCGGGCCTGGCCGAACAGGCCGTGCGCGCTGGCGTGGCCGCCTACGTGGTCGACGGCCTGGCGCCGGCCCGCGTCCGTCCGATTCTCGACGTGGCCATGAGCCGCTTCGCCCTGACCCAGCAGCTGCGGGGCGACCTGGCCAAGGTGAAGGCCGACCTGGAGGCCCGCAAGACGGTCGAGCGCGCCAAGGGCCTCTTGATGAAGGAGCGCGGCCTCGACGAGGACGGCGCCTATCGTCTGCTGCGCAAGCTGGCCATGGACCGGGGCAAGCCGATCGGGGCGGTGGCCGCCGATCTGCTGGCCTTTGCGGGGGTGCTGAAGGGAGACGCCTCGTGAGCGGCCTGGCCGACCTGAAGCTGGGCTTCATCCCGCTGACCGATTGCGCGCCGCTGGTCGTCGCCAGGTCCATGGGCTTCTTCGCCGAAGAGGGTCTCGACGTGTCGCTGAGCCGCGAGGCCTCGTGGGCGACGATCCGCGACAAGGTCGCCGTCGGGGCGCTCGATGGCGCCCACATGCTGGCGCCCATGGCCCTGGCGGCCGCGGCCGGCGCTTCAGGCGGGCTGACACTGGACGTCGGCCCATCGCTGATCGCGCCCATGGCGCTGAACCGCAACGGCAGCGCCATCACGGTTTCGAAAGCGCTGGCCGAAGCGATGCGCGCCGCCGATCCGCAGGCGATGGCCGAGCAGCCGGTCTCGGCGCGAGCCCTCGCCAAGGTTATCGGCGAGCGGGCGGGGCAGGGCGCCGCGCCGCTGACCTTCGCCGTCGTCTTCCCGTACTCGATGCACAATTACGAGCTGCGTTACTGGCTGGCCCAGGCCGGGATCGACCCCGACCGCGACGTGCGCCTCGTGGTCACCCCGCCGCCGCGCATGGTGGAACAGATGCGGGCCGGCGAGATCGACGGCTTCTGCGTCGGCGCGCCGTGGAACGCCGTGGCCGAGCGCGAGGGTCTGGGCGAGATCGTCATCACCGCCTCGACCTTCTGGCCGGGCGGTCCAGACAAGGTGTTCGGCGTCACCGAAGCCTGGGCTCATCATTATCCCGACGAACTGCGCGCCGCCCTGAGGGCTCTGATCCGCGCCTCGGCCTGGGCCGACGACGCGGTCAACCGCGAAGACCTGATCGCCCTGCTGGCGCGACCAGAGCACGTGGGCGTCGCGCCAGAGGCCCTGGCCCGAGCCCTGACCGACGAGATCGTCTTCCATCGCGACGGCGCCGGCGTGCCGAGGCGCGAGCATGCCCTGTGGTTCCTGTCGCAGATGATGCGCTGGGGGCAGGTTTCGGCCGGGGCGGATCTCGAGGCCGCTGCCGATGCGGTCTATCGCCCGGACATGTTCCGCGCCGCCGCTCTTTCGGCCGGACCGATGCTCGATCCGGCCCAGGTCTTCGCCGACGCGCCGGGCGACCTCGCGCCGCTGTTCGCGGGGCCGGCGTTCGATTCCGATCGCGCAGGGCCCTACGCCACGGCATTTTCGATCGGTCGCGCGCGGGCCTGACCGGTCTTCAGGCCGCGCTGCGACTTCGCATCTGCACAATAGAAGGGCGCCGCTGGCGCCTTTTTGCTGAGCATTCGTACTGCGCAAGCGTTGTGCAGGGGCGCCTGCCATACAGCCCGTGACATCCGTCCCCGGACCGATGTTCAGTGACATCAAGCCTTCGGACAACGGCGTCCGTGGCTGCCAGAGACGACCGCTCGGATGCGGTCACCCGACGAGGCGACGACGCCTCGCTCTCGCAGACACGCAACACTCCGAGGCGCATCATGATTTCTCGTGACTTCCTCAAGGCCGGCCATACGCCGACCCTGTTCGCCGCGTTCCTCTATTTCGACCTGTCCTTCATGGTCTGGGTGATCCTGGGCCCGCTGGGCGTGGCCATCGCCAAGGACTTCGGCCTCGACCCGGCCCAGAAGGGCCTGATGGTCGCCATCCCCGTCCTCGCCGGCGCCCTGCTGCGCCTGGTCAACGGCATCCTGGTCGACCGCATCGGCCCGAAGAAGACCGGCATGATCGGCCAACTGATCGTGCTTACGGGCCTGGCCGCGGCCTGGACGCTGGGCGTGCACAACTATCACCAGATCCTGGCGCTGGGCATCGTGCTCGGCGTGGCCGGCGCTTCGTTCGCGGTCGCCCTGCCGCTGGCCTCGCGCTGGTACCCGCAGGAGCACCAGGGCCTGGCCCTGGGCATCGCCGGCGCCGGCAACTCGGGCACCGCCCTGGCCGCCCTGTTCGCGCCGATGCTGGCCAAGACCTTCGGCTGGCAGAATGTCATCGGCCTGGCCGCCATTCCGCTGGCCGTCGCCTTCGTCGTCTACATGCTGCTGGCCAAGGACGCCCCCGAACAGCCCGCGCCCAAGAAGCTGGCCGAGTATCTGGACGTGCTGAAGGTTCCGGACGCCTGGTGGCTGATGCTGCTCTACGGCGTGACCTTCGGCGGCTTCGTGGGCCTTGCCTCGTCGCTGACCATCTACTTCAACGCCGAGTACGGCCTGGACCCGGTGATCGCCGGCTTCTTCACCGCCGCCTGCGTCTTCGCCGGCTCGTTCATCCGTCCGGTGGGCGGCGCGCTGGCCGACCGTCATGGCGGCGTGCGCACCCTCAGCATCGTCTACGCCCTGGCGGCGCTGGGCCTGGGCGTCGCCAGCTTCAAGCTGCCCTCGCACTGGATCGCCCTGGCGGTGCTGATGTTCTCGATGCTGGCCCTGGGCGCGGGCAACGGCGCGGTGTTCCAGTTGGCCCCGCAGCGCTTCCGCAAGGAGATCGGCGTCATGACCGGCCTGATCGGCATGACCGGCGGCATCGGCGGCTTCTACCTGGCCTCGACCCTCGGCTTGGCCAAGAAGCTGACCGGCGACTACCAGATCGGCTTCCTCGGCTTCGCGGCCCTGGCGCTGTTCGCGCTGCTGGCCCTGCACGGCCTGAAGGCCCGCTGGCGCGCCGTCTGGCCGACCCTGCACGGCGACGCCGCCCCGGTCCGCGTCTGATTTCCCTCTCTCCGCAACGAGCTAGAACCATGACCAAGGAAAAGCTGGTCGTCATCGGCAACGGCATGGCCGGTTGCCGGGCGGTCGAGGAAATCCTCAAGCGCGATCCCGAGCGCTACGAGATCGCCATCTTCGGCGCCGAGCCGCGGGTGAACTACAACCGCATCATGCTCTCGCCCGTGCTGGCGGGCGAAAAGACCTTCGACGACATCGTCATCAACGACGAGGCCTGGTACCGCGACAACGGCGTCACGCTGCATGCCGGCCGTTGGGTCACGGGTGTCGACCTGGAGGCCCGCAAGGTGATCGCCGAGGGCGGCCTGGAGGTCGCCTACGACAAGCTGATCCTGGCCACCGGCTCGGATCCGTTCCGCCTGCCGCTGCCGGGCGCCGACCTGTCGGGCGTGGTCACCTTCCGCGACCTCGACGACGTCGACGCCATGATCGCCGCCTCGGCCAAGCCGGGCGCCCGGGCCGTAGTCATCGGCGGCGGCCTGCTGGGTCTGGAAGCCGCCTACGGCCTGGCCCGTCGCGGCATGGGCGCCACCGTCGTCCACCTGATGGACGTGCTGATGGAGCGCCAGCTGGACGAAAGCGCCGGCTACCTGCTGCGTGAGGCCTTGCTGGAGCGGGGCGTCGAGACCGTTCTCGGCGCGCATTCCGAAGCCATCGTCGGCGAGGGCGGCAAGGTCACCGGCCTGAAGCTGAAAGACGGCCGCATCCTGCCTTGCGACATCCTGGTGATGGCTGTCGGCATCCGTCCGAACGCTACGCTCGCGAAAGCCAGCGGCCTGCAGGTCAATCGCGGCATCATCGTCGACGACGCCATGCGCACCTCTGATCCGGCCGTCTTCTCGGTCGGCGAGTGCGTCGAGCACCGCGGCAACTGCTACGGCCTGGTGGCTCCCATCTGGGACATGTGCCGAGCTCTGGCCGAAGAGGTGACCGACGGGGAGGGCGCTTATCAGGGTTCGGTCCTGTCGACCCGCCTGAAGGTTTCGGGCGTCGACGTATTCTCGGCCGGCAAGTTCGCCGGCGGCGAGGGCTGCGAGGACATCGTGTTCCGCGACGCGGCTCGCGGCGTCTACAAGCGCGTGGTCATCGAGGACGGCCGGGTCGCCGGCGCGGTGCTGTTCGGCGATGCGGCCGACGGCGGCTGGTACTTCGACCTGATGAAGGCCGGGACCGATGTCGCCGAAATCCGCGACACCATCATCTTCGGCCAGGCGATCACGGAGGGGCTGTCCGGCCTGGACCCTAGCGCGGCCGTTGCGGCCATGCCCGACACGCAGGAAATCTGCGGCTGCAACGGCGTCTGCAAGGGTGCGATCACGTCCGCGATCACCGCCCAGGGCCTGACCTCCCTGGACGACGTGCGCGCCGTCACCAAGGCGTCGGCCTCGTGCGGTTCTTGCACGCCGCTGGTCGAGCAGGTCATCAAGGCCACGCTCGGCGACGGCTTCAAGGCCCAGACCGGCCCCAAGCCGATGTGCAAGTGCACCTCGCATCCGCACGGCGTGGTGCGCGAGGCGATCCTGGCCCGGGACCTGAAGTCCATGCCGGCGGTCATGCAGGCCATGGAATGGACCACGCCCGACGGCTGCGCCTCGTGCCGCCCGGCGCTGAACTACTACCTGCTGTGCGCCTGGCCCGGCGAGTATGTCGACGACAGCCAGTCGCGCTTCATCAACGAACGCGTCCACGCCAACATCCAGAAGGACGGCACCTACAGCGTCGTGCCGCGCATGTGGGGCGGCATGACCACGCCCGACGAACTGCGCGCCATCGCCGACGTCGCCGACAAGTACGCCATTCCGGCGGTGAAGGTGACCGGCGGCCAGCGCATCGACCTCTTGGGCGTGCAGAAGGACGACCTGCCGGCGGTATGGGCCGACCTCAACGCCGCGGGCATGGTCAGCGGCCACGCCTACGCCAAGGGCCTGCGCACGGTGAAGACCTGCGTCGGTTCAGAATGGTGCCGGTTCGGCACCCAGGACTCCACGGGCCTCGGCATCAAGCTCGAGAAGTTCATGTGGGGCTCGTGGGCGCCCGCCAAGGTCAAGCTGGCTGTGTCGGGTTGCCCGCGCAACTGCGCGGAATCGACCTGCAAGGATATCGGCGTGATCTGCGTCGACAGCGGTTACGAGATCCATGTCGGCGGCGCCGCCGGCCTGCACATCCAGGGCACGCAGCTCTTGACCAAGGTCGCCACCGAGGAGGAGGCGATCCAGCTGATCTCGGCGGTCATGCAGATGTACCGGGAGGGCGGCTGGTACCTGGAGCGGATCTACAAGTGGATGGCCCGCATCGGCCTGGAGACGATCCACGCCGCCACCGTCGAGGACCTCGACAACCGCGCGGCGCTCTTCGCCCGCTTCGTGAAGTCGCAGGAGACCGCCCAGGTCGATCCGTGGGCCGAGCGCGCCAGCAAGGGCGTCGAGGCCGGTGAATTTTCGCCGATGGCGACGCTTCCGATGGGGATGGCTGCGGAATGACGATCCAGACTTTCGACATCGATCCGGCCTGGCACGACGTCGGCGCCGTCACCGACATCCCCGAGCGCGGCGCGCGTCGGGTGGCGACGGCGCAGGGCGACGTGGCGGTGTTCCGCACGGGTGACGGCCAGGTCTTCGCGCTGGTCGACCGCTGTCCGCACAAGCACGGTCCGCTCAGCCAGGGCATCGTCCATGGCCACGGCGTGACCTGTCCGCTGCACAGCTGGGTCATCGACCTGAAGACCGGCCACCCCACCGGCGCCGACGCCGGCAAGGGCTGCACGCCGGTCGTGCCGGTGCGGGTGCAGGACGGCCGCGTCCTGCTGGCCCAGCCGGTGATGGCGGGCTGATCCCATGGCCGACGGCTCCGGCGTCATCGCGACGGTCAGGACCACCTGCCCCTATTGCGGCGTCGGTTGCGGCGTCGCGGGCGCGGCGGGTGGAGGCAGGACGCTGGCGGTGTCCGGCGATCCCGCCCATCCGGCCAACAAGGGCCGGCTGTGCTCAAAGGGCTCGGCCCTCGGCGCCACGGTCGGCCTGCAGGGACGTCTCCTTGAGCCGTCGATCAACGGCCGTACGGTCAGCTGGGGCGAGGCCACCGCGCTGGTGGCCAAGCGCTTTCGCGACACCATCGCCCGCCACGGCCGCGACAGCGTCGCCTTCTACGTCTCGGGCCAATTGCTGACCGAGGACTACTACGTCGCCAACAAGCTGATGAAAGGGTTCATCGGCTCGGGCAACATCGACACCAACAGCCGCCTCTGCATGGCCTCGGCCGTGGCGGCGCACAAGCAGGCCTTCGGCGCCGACCTGGTGCCCGGCTGCTACGAAGACCTCGACGAGGCCGACCTGGTGGTCTTCGCCGGCCACAACGCCGCCTGGACCCACCCGATCCTGTTCCGTCGGCTGGAGGCCGCCAAGGCCCGCGGCCAGAAGCACATTGTCATTGATCCGCGCCGCACCGACACCGCCGAGGGCGCGGACCTGCACCTGGCCATCGCCCCGCAGAGCGACGTGCGCCTCTGGAATGGCCTGCTGGCCGAACTCGACCGTCGCGGGCTGCTGGATCTCACCTATGTCGCCGAGCACGTGAACGGGATCGACGCCGTCCGCGAAGCCCTGGCGCAGGATGACCAGTCGCCCGCCGTCGTCGCCGCCGACTGCGGTATCGCGGTCGAAGACCTGCTGGCCTTCTACGACCTGTTCGCCGCCCATCCCAAGACGGTCAGCCTGTTCTCGATGGGCTCCAACCAGTCGGCCCAGGGCGTGGCCAAGGGTCTGGCGATCCTCAACGTCCACCTGGCCACGGGTCGGATCGGCAAGCCGGGCGCCTGCCCGTTCTCGATCACCGGCCAGCCCAACGCCATGGGCGGCCGCGAGACCGGCGGCATGGCCAACACCCTGGCCGGCCACATGGACTTCGCGCCCGAGGATCGTGATCGCGTCGCCCGCTTCTGGGGCGCGCCGCACACCGCCCGCGCGCCGGGCCTCAAGGCCGTCGAGATGTTCGAGGCCGTGCGGTCGGGCAAGATCAAGGCGATCTGGGTGATGGCCACCAACCCCGCCGTCAGCCTGCCTGACGCCGGCGCGGTGCGCGAGGCGCTGGAGGCCTGTCCCTTCGTCGTCGTCTCCGACTGCGTCGAGACCGACACCACGGCCTACGCCCATGTGAAGCTTCCCGCGCTGGCCTGGGCCGAGAAGGACGGCACGGTCACCAATTCCGAGCGTCGCATCTCGCGCCAGCGGGCCTTGTTTCCGGCGCCTGGCCAGGCCCGCGCCGACTGGCGGATCATGGCCGACGTCGCGCAAGGCATGGGCTTCGATGGTTTCGGCTGGCCTTCCCAGGCCTCGATCTTCCGCGAGTGGGCGCGCCTGACGTCCTACGAGAACCAGGGTTCGCGCCTGCTCGACCTGACCGGCCTGGCGCCGATGGCGCCTGACGACTACGCGGCCATGACCCCGATCCAGTGGCCGGTCCGCGCCGACGGCAAGGGCACGCCGCGCCTGTTCGTCGACGGTCGCTTCCAGACGCCCGATGGCCGTGCCCGCATGGTCCCGGTGCGTCCCAAGGGACCGGCCGACGCCGTCAGCGACGCCTTCCCGATGTCGCTCAACACCGGCCGCATTCGGGATCAGTGGCACACCATGACCCGCACGGGTCTGGCCCCCGACCTCTGCCGCCATGCGCCCGAGCCCTTCGTCGAGATCCACCCCCGCGACGCCGAGATCGCCGGCATCAAGGACGGCGCGCTCACCCGCGTCTCCACGGCGCGCGGCGAGGCCGTCGCCCTGGCCAAGGTCACCGACCGCCAGCGGCTCGGCGGCCTGTTCATGCCGATGCACTGGACAGACGCCTTCGCGCCGTCGGGCAAGTCCAACCACCTGATCGCGCCGAACCTCGATCCGGCCTCCGGTCAGCCGGAGTTCAAGCACACCCCGGCCCGGGCGCGGCCCTATCGCGAGACCTGGAAGGGTTTCTTCCTGAGCCGCGAGATCATCGCCGCGCCGGCCAATCTCGACCTCGTCTGGCGGCGCATCCCGCAGGACGCCGCGCAGCTTCACGAGTTCGCTGGCCGCGGCGACGCGTCCGAACGCGACGCCTTGCGCAAGCGCCTGACGAAGGGTCTGGCCGGCGAGACCACGGTGTTCGAGGACGCCGGCGCCGGGTCGCGGCGCGAGGCCTGGATCGAGGATGGCAAGTTGGTCGCCGTGCTGTTCCAGACCGCCGCCGGCCGCCTGCCGCCGCGCGACTGGCTGGCCGACCTGTTCGCTCTGGACCAATTGACCGCTGAGGCCCGCTCGGCCCTGCTGATCGGCCGCCCGCCCGGCGCGCCCGTCGACAAGGGCCCGATGGTCTGCGCCTGCCTGAAGGTGGGGAGCAAGGCCGTCGACGCCGCCATCGCCGCTGGAGCCGCCAGCGCCGACGCGGTCGGCGCGGCCACTGGCGCTGGAACCAACTGCGGCTCGTGCCGTCCGGAGATCGCCCGGATGATCGCCGCCGCCGCTTCTCTCAAGGCCAAGGAGACCGCCGATGCGTGACGCTGCTGCTCTGGGTGACGTCCTGCTGGTCGGCGCCGGTCCCGGCCCGGTCGACCTGATGACCCTGCGCGCCGCCCGCGCGGTGGAGAGCGCGCAGGCGCTGCTCTATGACGCCCTGGTCTCGGACGAGGCGATCGCCCTGGCCCCGGCCGGTTGCGTTCGCATCCTCACTGGCAAGCGTTCAGGCCGGCCCAGCATGAAGCAAGAGGCGATCAACCGCCTGATGTTGCGCCTGGCGAGGCGGGGCCTGCGCGTCGTGCGGCTGAAGGGCGGGGATCCGTCGGTTTTCGGCCGGGTGGGCGAAGAGGCCGAGTTCCTGCGCGCCCATGACGTGTCGGTCGAGGTCGTGCCGGGGGTCACCGCCGCCAGCGCCGCCGCCGCCCAGTTCAACTTCCCGCTAACCCATCGCGGCGAGGCCCGACGGGTGATCTTCACCACGGCCCGGGTCGGCAGCGGCGACGTCATCGAGGACTGGACCGCCGCGTCGGATCCTGAGGCGACAGTCGCCGTCTACATGGGCGGCGAAGCGGCCGCCGAACTCGGCCATCGCCTGATCGCGGCCGGCCGGTCTCCGAGCACGCCGGCCCTGGTCGTCGAGCGGGCCGGCGATCCGGCCGCGGCCCTGCGCACTGGCCGCCTCGACACGCTGCCGCAGTTGCTGGCCGGCGGGACGGGCGGTCCGGTCCTGATCGTCATCGGCGCGGTGGCGCGCCGCGCCCAGGACCTGCGCTGGACGCCGGAACTGGCGCAGATCGAGGAAGCTGCCCGGCGGGCGTGAGCCTCAGGCCGTGGCCATGGCCGTCGCGCCTTCGTCCTCTTCTTCCCGCAACCGAAGCTGCGGACCAGCGGCCCGGCCGTAGGCCTCGCGCAGCAGGCGCGAGGGCGACAGTTCGCACGGCGCCAGCAGCAGGCCGCGCTTGCGCAGGGCCAGGCCCCAGCGAGCGCTGCCGGTCAGCACCGAGGCGGCGGGAGCGATCAGCAGGCCGACGGCCGCCGGCAGGATCCAGACCCCGAGCGACGGTCCTGCCAGGGCGGCGCAGGCCAGCAGAATGAAGCCGGCGGCGATCTCGGGCGTATGGCGCTTGAAAGCCTCGCGCCAGAGAGTGCCCTCGGCCTCGCGGCGCTGGGCCGCCCAGCCGGAATCGCGGCCGGCCAGGATGTCGACCAGGCAGCGCGCGTGACCGAACAGGATGGTCGGCGCCGTCAGGGTCGAGTGCAGCGTTTCCACCGCCACGGAGACCAGCAGCGGGCCGATACCGCCGAAGCCCCCGGCCTTGCCCTCCTTGCACGTCAGGATCACGGCCAGCAGCTTGGGCGCGAACAGGAAGCCGAGCGACACGGCGAAGGCCGCCGCCGCGCCCTCGACCAGGAAGAGCTCGGCCCGCGCGCCGCCCAGGACGGGGAAGGCGGCGAGCATGGCGCTCAGCACCACCAGCAGCAGCCACACCGGCGCCAGCGCATAGGCCAGGGCCCCGCGCAGCAGGTGCAGGCGGCTGACCGGATGCAGGCCCTTCACGCCCAGGATGCCCAGGTGCTGGAGGTTGCCTTGGCTCCAGCGGCGATCGCGCACGAGCATGTCCGACAGGGTGGGCGGGGCCTCTTCGTGCACGTCGTCCAGCGACGGGGCCATGCGCACCGCCCAGCCGCCGCGCCGCATCAGGGCGGCCTCGACGAAGTCGTGGCTGAGGATCGCGCCGCCGAACGGGGCCTTGCCAGGCAGGTGCGGCAGGCCGCAGCACTCGGCGAAGGCCTTGGTGCGGATCATGGCGTTGTGGCCGAAGTAGTTGGCCTCGGCGCCGCTCCACCAGGCCAGGGCCCAGGTCGCGAGGGGGCCGTAGACCCAGCTGGCGAACTGCTCGGCGCGGCCAAACAGGGTGGTGCGGCCAACGATGGTCGTACCGGCCTGCAGCACGCCCAGCACCGGATCTGTCTCCATCGCCCCGGCCATGCGGCGCAGCGAGCGGGCGCTGATCAGGCTGTCGGCGTCGAGCACCGCCATGCACTCGTAGGCGCCGCCGAACCGGCGCACCCATTCGGCCAGGTTGCCGGTCTTGCGGTCGGTGTTCTGCTCGCGGCGACGATAGTAGAGGCGGGTGGGCGAGGGCCCCGAACGCGCGGCGATCACCGCCAGGCGCTCGGCCTCGGCGATGTCGGGATCGCGGGTGTCGCTGAGCACGAAGATGTCGAAGGTCGACGACAGCCGCTCGCGGTCGAGGTCGGCGCGCATGGCCTCGATGCGGGCGAAGACGGCGGTGACGTCCTCGTTATAGATCGGCGCCAGCAGGGCGACCTTCTTGCGCAGGTGCGGCGGCGGATCGTCCAGCCGCCGTTCCCAGGTGTCGGGGTTCAGGGCCAACTGGAAGCCGCCCAGGGCGGCGGCGCAGGAAAAGCCGGTCCAGGCCAGCAACACGGCCACCAGCAGGGCGTCGATCCATTCCAGCAGGGTGACGCCGCCGGCCGTGAAGGCGTCCAGCATCGTCGTCAGGCCGAAGGCGAAGGCCAGGATCGTGAAGGCGCCCAGGCCAAGGCGCCGACGCTGCCGCGAGCGAGCCAGCCGGCGCCAGCCGACGTCGGGGTCGGACAGTTCGCGGACGGGCATGTCCATCGCGGACTCGGCTGGGAGCCAGGCGGCCGGCGGCGTCTTATCGGGAACGTTGCAAGGCGGAAGCCGGTCGGCGAGGCGTATGTCCATCAAGGGTCCTTTCGCGCGAAGAACCCTCACGGCGACAATCAGTTGCGATGCGAAGGAAATATAACCACGGTCAAGTTTCAGAGACGCGTGGTCGCGCTATGTACTGCTGAATAACTTCGCATATTTAGGCCTTTAGGCATAATCTGGCCGCGCTTGCGGCGAGTATGTGGCGCTTTGTTGCGATGCGGAAAAGATCGGCTCAAGGGCGGCAATCGGCCGCCCTTCCGTCAGGCCGCGGCCAGGGCCCTGAAGCCGCGCTCCAGATCGCCGATCAGGTCGATCGGGTCCTCCAGCCCGATATGCAGGCGAAGCAGCGGGCCTTCGAAGTTCACCGGCGTCGAGCGGCTCTTCAGCTGCGGGTCGCAGTGGATCGCCAGGCTCTCGAAGCCGCCCCAGGAGAAGCCGAGGCCGAACAGGGTCAGGGCGTCGAGGAGGGCGTGAACCGAGCGCTGGGTGGTGGGCTTCAACACCACGCCGAACAGGCCGCAGGCGCCGGTGAAGTCGCGCTTCCAGATCGCGTGGCCGGGATCGTCTGGCAGGGCGGGGTGCAGCACGCGGGCCACCTCAGGTCGCTGTTCCAGCCAGCGGGCCACCGCCAGGCCGTTGGCCTCGTGGCGGGGCATGCGCGTGGCCAGGGTCCGCAGGCCGCGCAGCATCGTGTAGGCGTCGTCAGGCGAGACCGACCAGCCCACGTCCCACATGGCGTTGCCCAGCTCGTCGCCGATCACCGGGTCCATGGTCGTGGCGCTGCCCATGAAGCAGTCCGAGTGGCCGCCGACATATTTGGTCAGGGCCTGGACGCTGATGGTCACGCCGTGGGCCAGCGGCTTGAAGAGCAGGCCGGCCCCCCAGGTGTTGTCGATCAGGGTGAGGACGCCGCGCGCCTTGGCGGCCGCGGCGATGGCCGGGACGTCCTGCATCTCGAAGGTCAGCGAGCCCGGGGCCTCCAGCAGGATCAGCCGGGTGTTGGGCTGGACCAGGGCCATCAGGGCGTCGGCGTCGAGAGCCGGGTCGTAATAACGGGTGGTGACGCCGAAGCGGGTGAGGAAACGGTCGCAGAACCGGCGGGTGGGCTTGTAGGCGCTGTCGACCACCAGCACGTCGTCGCCGGCCTTCAGCACCGCCATCATCGCCCCGGTGATCGCCGCCAGCCCCGACGGGTACAGCGTCACGTCCGGCGAGCCCTCCAGTTCGGCCAGGGCCGCCTGCAGGGCGGCGGGCGAGGACAGGCCGGTGATGCCGTAGGTCAGCTGGCTGTCGTCATACAGCGACGCGGCGCTCGGCATCAGCACGGTCGAGCCGCGCTGGATCGGCGGATTGACGGTGCGCGCCAGCGACGGGGCTTGCAGGCCCGAGCGTATCAGGCGGGTCTTTTCGTCCATGGCGGCGGGACTCGTAAGCACGGGAGGGAACCCGTCGTTTAAGGGCGTGGGCGGCCGGGGTTCAAGCGTTCGATCAACGTCCTGGCGAGCGGCGTGGGGAATCGGCCATCTAGGAGGCGACGTCCGGCGGGGGCCGGCGCCGTATCGGGGGATGAGATGAGAGTTCCGGTTTCGCTTCTGGCGCTGTCGGCGTCGATGGTCGCCGCCGCCGCTCGGGCCGAGGACCCGCCGCCCACGCCGCCGCCGGCCGAGGTTTCGGCCCTGGCCGGCTGCTGGAAAGGCGAGGGGACTGTCATGGGCAAGCCGGTGACCATCGCCCTGTCGGCCCGGCCGATCGTGGGCGGGGCGATGATGCTGGTCGAGGCCGACAGCGTCGCCAAGGCCGATCCGGCCGACACCTATGCCGCCCACCTGCTGCTGGGCGGCCGCACGACCAAGGCCGGGGAGCCGGCCGTGATCGTCGGCCTGTGGGCCGACAGCTTCGGCGGCGACGGCGCCTCGCAGGGCGCGGGCAAGGTCGCGCCGAATGGCTTCGAGGTCAGCTATCCCTATGGCGAGGCCGCCTTCGTCAATCGCTGGGCGCGGGCTGGGGAGCATCTGAGCTGGTCCATCGTCATGCGCGGCGCGAGCGGGAGGGAGCAGGGATTCGCGAGCTATGAGTTCGTGCGGGCGGGGTGTGGGAAGGGGTAAGGCGGTCTGGAGCTCCTCCCGTGGGGGACGTGATCGCGCAGCGATCGGTGGGGGGAGTTGGTGATGACCTTCGGGCATAGCGGAAGCTGAGAACGTCCCCCTCCGGCCCTTCGGGCCACCTCCCCCAGAAGGGGAGGATCTGTATGGGCGACCTCCTCCGCAAGGGGAGGTTCCTCGAGACCGCCTTCCTGGGCCTTGTGCCCAGGATCCAGGGTTCAGCCTGCTCAGATTTTTCGAGTTCGGCTCAGGTTTGAGCAGCGGCCGGCATGGGCCCTCGCCACGAGGGCGAGGGAAGCGGGTGTTGGTGGGGCGCGCGATCGGCCGGCGTCTCGAAAGCTGAGAACGTCCCCCTCCGGCCCTTCGGGCCACCTTCCCCAGAGGGAGAGGATCTTGGCGCGTCGGCTGTAGCGGCGTAAGCCCTCGCTCTCCCTCCGGGAGAGGGTCGTTCAGCCCCCGATCCCGCCCAGCACGCGCCGGGCCTGTTCGATCAGGGCGCGGCGGCGTTCGGCGGCTTGCGCGTGTTGACGCTCGACGGCGGCGAGGTCGGCGGCGCAGTGGGGGCACTCGGTCTCGTGGGGCCAGACGTACTGGTCGCACGAACGGCAGACCTTCAGCCTGGACGGCAGGGCGCCGCCGGCGGCGGTGCGCTCGCGATGCGCCACGTGCACCTTCGCGGGGTCGCGGACGGGCAGGGGAACGGTCTGGGCGCCGGGTATGGGTTCGCGCACCAGGGCGAACTCGCCGATGGCGAAGCTGGCGGCCGGGGCGTCCTTGATCTTGGTCACCCGCTCGCGCCAGCCGTGCTTGGCCAGGTCGAGCACCCGGTGGTGGCAGTAGGGGTTGTTGCCGCGCTTGCCCAGCAGGGATTCCGAGGTCCAGGTGCAGCCGGCCCGGCAGACATCGGCGTAGTAGCAGGTGCGGCAGTAATCGTAGAGTTCCTCGACGTCGCGCACGCGGCCGAAGGCCATCTTTTCGCTGTGGCGCCAGATGTCGGCGATGCTCATCTCGCGCACGTTGCCGGCGGCATAGAGCGAGGTGGCGAGCGAGGGGCAGCCCTTGATGGTGCCGTCGGCCTCGATGCCGATGCCGCCCTGGCCGGCGGCGCAGCCGTTCCAATGGTCGGCCTCGTCGCCCAGGCCTCGCCACATGCGCTCATAGGGACCGAAATAGCCGACATTGTTGCCGACGATCATCAGGAGGCCGCGCTCCAGCCCCTCGCGATAGAGTTTGGCCAGGAGCGGCATGACGTCGAGCAGCTGATAGGGCTGGAGCAGGAGGTCGGGGTTGTCGACGGCGTTGCCCATGGCCACGGTCAGCTGGATCTGCCAGTGCGTCGCGCCGGCCTCGATGATCCGCTCCATCAGTTCGGGCAGGTGGGCGGCGGTCTCGGCGCCGATCTGGGTGTTGACCGAGACGGCCAGGCCCCGGGCCTTGGCCCGCTTGAGGGCGCTGATCGCCTGGTCGTAGGAGCCGGGCACGCCGCGTACGCGGTCGTGCAGGTCGGGCAGGCCGTCGATCGAAACGCCGATGCCCTGCAGGCCGGCCTCGGCGGCTTCGTCCAGGCGCTTGTCGGTCAGGTTGCGGGCGCCGGTCTGCACAGCGGTGCGGATGCCGTTGGCGCGGCTGCGGCGGATCAGCTCGATCCAGTCGCGGCGCAGATAGGCCTCGCCGCCGATCAGGGTCAGCTCGCGCGTGCCCAGGGCGGCCAGGTGGTCGATCAACTCCAGCGCCTCGGCGGTGTTCAGCTCGTCCGGACGCGGCCGACCGGCGCGCGAGCCGCAGTGCTGGCACTTGAGATTGCAGGCGAGGGTGACCTCCCAGACCACGTGGACGGGGGTCAGCTCGGCGTAGTCGCGCTCGGTGCGGAAGCGGACCGACTTGCCCTCGGGCGTCGAGCGGGCCTCGGACGCCGGAGCCGCGGAAGGCAGAGCCCCGGAAGCCAGGGCGCCGGACGGCAGGGTGTCGGTCATGCGCGCTTCCCCCGAACTTCGTTGGCCCCGAACCGCGAAACGAAGGCGGCGTCCCCGCATGGGAGACGCCGCCCGCGGGTCAGTAGCTCTTCTTGCCTTCCAGCTTGGCGATCTCGAGCCGGAGCAGCGGCAGCAGGGTGGCCACGTCGCCGTATTCGTCGAGGTGGGCCTGGGCGGCGGCTTCGGCTTCCTTCAGGCGCGAGAGGTCGCCCGAGGCGATGGCGTCGGTCACGGCGACGCCGTAGGGCTTGATGTTCATGGCGATCAGGCCTCGGCTTTGGCGATTTCGATCTTCAGGGCGGCCAGCAGGGTGGCGACGTCGCCGTACTGGTTGAGGTGGGCCTCGGCCTCGGCCTGCAGCTTCTTCAGCTGCTCCAGGTCGCCGGTGGCGATGGCGTCGGTGATGGTGACGGCATAGAGCGGACGGAAAGACGACATGGTGTTTTCTCCCCACGGGCGCGCCGGTTGATCCGCCGGTCGCGCGGTTGCGTGCTCGGCGCGGTTGGCGCGCCGAAGGTCGTTAAGCTGACGGGCACTGGCGGGGAGCGGCGCGCGGCTTGGCCACGCTGAACGGCGGTGCGGGACCGACCCCCAACGCCTGGAGGGTCGGCCACGTGGCGCACCTTGTCAATTCAGGATTGTATATAGAAGTCGTGTAATCTTTGAGTGTTTTTACACAGCCGGACCGGTCGCGACCGGGGCGTCGTCGCGGCCGCCCCACTCGGTCCACGAGCCGTCGTAGACGGCCGCCCGCGGCTTGCCCAGGCGATGCAGGGCCAGCGACACGACCGAGGCGGTGATGCCCGAGCCACAGGTGGTGGCGATCGGCTTTTCGATGTCGACCCCAGCTTCGGCGAAGACGACCTTCAGCTGGTCGGCGGGCAGCATCGTGGCGTCGGCGGCCAGGATGGCGGCCAGCGGGATGTTGCGCGAGCCGGGGATGTGGCCGCTGGCCAGGCCCGCGCGCGGTTCGGGAACCTCGCCGTTGAAGCGGCCCGCGGCGCGGGCGTCGATCACCTGCTCGCGGCCGGTCTCGAGGTTCTTCTTCATCTGGTCGAAGGACCGGACGAGGTCTGCCTGCAGGCGTGGGGTGAAGTGGCGTTCCTGCGGGGCGGCGGGGCCGTCCTCCAGCGGGCGGCCCTCGGCGATCCACTTGGGCAGGCCGCCGTCCAGCACCACGACGTCCTCGTGGCCCATGACGCGGAAGTTCCACCACGCGCGGGCGGCCGGCAGGATGCCGGTGCTGTCGTAGACGACGATGCGCGAGCCGTCGCCGAGGCCGAGCTTGCGCACCCGCGAGGCGAACTTGACGCCGCTGGCCAGCATATGGGGCAGGGGCGAGGCCTCGTCGGAGATCTCGTCGATGTCGAAGAACACCGCACCGGGGATGTGGCCGGCCTCGAACTCGGCCTTCGGGTCGCGCGGCGTGCCGGGCATGAACCACGAGGCGTCGACGATGCGCACGTCCGGGGCGTCGAGATGGTCGGCCAGCCAGGCGGTCGAGACAAGGGGATCGGCGTGGGTCATGGCTGGCCTTTCGGACTGGCGAACAGGGGCGGCAACTTCACGTGCGCCGCCGTTCCGTGCAAGCGCGCCTTACAGCCAGGGCGGCGTCGGCAGGCCCTTCTCGGCCAGGAACTCCGGATTGAAGAGCTTGCTCTGGTAGCGCGAGCCATGGTCGCAGAGGATGGTCACGATGGTGTGGCCGGGACCCAGGTCCCTGGCCAGGCGCACGGCGCCGGCGACGTTGATGCCGGTGGAGCCGCCCAGGCACAGGCCCTCGTGCTGCACCAGGTCGAAGATCTGCTCCATCATCTCCTCGTCGGAGACGCGGTAGGGATGGTCGATGGCCAGGCCTTCGAGGTTGGCGGTGATCCGGCCCTGGCCGATGCCCTCGCTGATCGAATTGCCCTCGGCCTTCAGCTCGCCGGCCGCGTACCAGTTGTAGAGCGAAGCGCCGCCCGGGTCGGCCAGGCCGATCTTCACCTCGGGCTTGCGCTCGCGCAGGGCCTGGGCCACGCCGGCCAGGGTGCCGCCCGAGCCCACGGCGCAGATGAAGCCGTCGACCTTGCCGCCGGTCTGCTCCCAGATCTCCGGGCCGGTCGTGTCGTAGTGGGCCTGGCGGTTGGCGACGTTGTCGAACTGATTGGCCCAGATCGCGCCGTTGGGCTCGGTCCTGGCCAGTTCCTCGGCCAGGCGGCCCGAGTAGCGCACGTAGTTGTCGGGGTTGGAGTAGGGCACGGCGTCGACTTCCACGAGCTCGGCGCCGAGCAGGCGGATGGCGTCCTTCTTCTCCTGGCTCTGGGTGCGCGGGATGACGATGGTGGTCTTGTAGCCGAGCGCGGAGGCGACCATGGCCAGGCCGATGCCGGTGTTGCCGGCCGTGCCCTCGACGACCCGGCCGCCCGGGCGCAGCAGGCCTTTGGCCTCGGCGTCGCGGATGATGCTGAGCGCGGCGCGGTCCTTGACCGACTGGCCGGGGTTCATGAACTCGGCCTTGCCCAGGATCTCGCAGCCGGTGGCCTCGCTGGCCCGATTGAGGCGGATCAGCGGGGTGTTGCCGATGGCGTCGAGAACGTTGGCGGTGACGGGCATGGTCGAAAATCTGCGGCTTCGCGCGAAGAGGCGCCGTTGGAGGCAACGGTAGATCGCGATGCGGCCGCCCGGATCAATCCAGTTTTCCTGAAAGCGGCGGTCGGCGGGGCAGGTTCAGTGTGCGGTCGGCTCGGTCTGGATGACGTTCAGCAGGGCCAGGCCGCCCGCCGCCGCCGTCGCCGCGCACCACGCGCCGCACAGGCCGTCTATGCCCACCAGGCTGTTCTCGACCGCGTCGGCCATGATGCCCTCGGCGACCAGGGACGACGGCTCGCCCAGCAGTTGGTTGTCGTGCAACTCGCGGCACCAGGCGCCGACCGCCTCGACGGGCGTCGCCGCGTCGAACTGCGAGAGGTAGGTGCCGCCGTGGTAGTCGAGGACCAGGGTGAAGAGCGACACGCTTGATGCTCCTCTAGCTGCGCGCCAGGCCAAGCTGGACGACGTTGGTGCGTTCGGTGCGGAAGCCCGCCTCGCAGTAGCTCAGATAGAAGTGCCACAGCCGGCGGAAGCGCTCGTCGAAGCCCAGCGGGCGGATCTGGTCCCAGGCCGCCTCGAACCGTCTGGCCCATTCGGCCAGGGTGTCGGCGTAGTCCTGGCCGAAGCGCCGCACGCCGTCCCACGACAGGCCGGCTCTGTCGGTTTCCTGGCGCAGCCGCGTCTCGCTGGGCAGCATGCCGCCGGGGAAGATGTAGCGCTGGATGAAGTCGGTGTGCCGGCGATAGCGGTCGAACAGATCGTCCTTGATGGTGATGATCTGCAGGCCGGCGCGGCCGCCGGGCGTCAGCACATCGTGGATCTTGCCGAAATAGGTGGGCCAGTATTCCTCGCCGACGGCCTCGAACATCTCGATCGAGGCGACGCCGTCGAACCGGCCCTGCACGTCGCGATAGTCGATCAGCCGGATGTCGGCCTTTTCGGCCAGGCCCTGGTCGAAAAGGCGCTTTTTCGCGAAGTCGTGCTGGGCCTGCGAGATGGTGATGCCGGTGACCTTGGCGCCCACCTCCCTGGCCGCGTACTCGGCGAAGCCGCCCCAGCCGCAGCCGATCTCCAGCACGTGCTTGCCGGGGGCCAGGCCGATGGACTGGGCCAGCGCCTCGTACTTGCGGGTCTGGGCCGCGTCGAGCGAGGCGGCGGCGTCCTTGTCGTAGAGGGCCGACGAATAGGTCATCGTCCGGTCCAGCCACTGGGAATAGAAGGCGTTGCCGAGGTCGTAGTGGGCGTGGATGTTGCGCTTGGAGCCGCTGCGGTCGTTGCGGTTCATCCAGTGGAAGATGACGTTGATCAGGTGCATGACCGGGTTGCCCCGCACCAGGGCCGCCAGCTTGTCGAAGTTCAGCGCGAACGCGGTCAGCACCGCCGACAGGTCGGGCGTGTCCCACTCGCCGGCCATGTAGCCCTCGGCGAAGCCGATGTCGCCCGAGGCGAAGGCCCGGCGGATGAAGCGATAGTCGCGGACGCGGACCACGGCGTCGGGGCCAGGGGTCTTGCCGTCGATGCGCAGGGGCTTGCCCGAGGGCAGGACGAAGGTCAGGGATCCGATCGCCCAGTTCTCGACGGCGATGCGTAGCGCCGTGCGGAAGGCCGGCGGCGCGGCCCGGAGATCTTCGTCTCGCCAGGAGGCGGGCAGGGTGTCGGTCATCAGCGCTCCCAATCCCTTGAATGGGACAAGTAAGACCCCCGAAAGCCGAACTGTAAATGGGGCTGGTGACCAACGTTCACCAGGGGATCATTCGTCGCCGGAGTCTCCGCGCAGCTGGCGATAGGCCTCAAGCGCCGCGGCCCGGGCGCGGGGATGGTCGACGATCGGCTTGCCGTAAACGGCCCTGGCGCCGGCGCTCAGCCGTTCGGGCGCGGTCCAGGGCTGGTGGATCACGTCGGCCGGCAGGTTGGCCAGCTCCGGGATCCACTGCTTGACGTAAGTTCCCTTGGAATCGAACTTTTCGCCCTGGCCGATCGGGTTGAAGATCCGGAAGTAGGGCGAGGCGTCGGCGCCGCTGCCGGCCACCCACTGCCAGTTGCCGACATTGTTGGCGAGGTCGGCGTCCACGAGCGTGTCCCAGAACCAGGCCTCGCCCTCGCGCCAGTCGACCAGCAGGTGCTTGATCAGGAACGAGGCGGTGATCATCCGCACGCGGTTGTGCATGAAGCCGGTGGCCCACAGTTCGCGCATGCCGGCGTCGACCAGCGGATAGCCGGTGCGGCCTTCGGTCCAGGCCTCGAAGCCGCGCGGGTTCCGCGACCAGGGGAAGGCGTCGAACTCGGGCCGGAAGTTCTTCTTCGGCAACTGCGGCCAGTTGAACAGGATCGCGTGGTTGAACTCGCGCCAGCCCACCTCGGAGAGGAACTTCTCGATCTCGCCATGCGGGGCGTCGCCGGCCTCGGCGGCGTGGCGGGCGGCGGTCCAGACCTGGCGCGGGCCGATCTCGCCGAAGTGCAGGTGGGGCGAGAGGCGCGAGGTGGCCTCCAGCCCCGGGACGTCGCGGCCCTCGCCATAGCCGTCGACGGGGCCCGACAGGAAGTCGTCCAGCCGCGCCAGCGCGCCGGCCTCGCCCGGCGTCCAGATGGAGAAGCCCTTGGACCAGTCAGGAGCCTTCGGATGCAGGGCCCAGCCGTCCAGCGCGTCGCTGTGGGGCCAATGCTCGGGCGCCGCCAGCCTCTTGGGCGCGGCCTCGACCTCTACATGGGTGAGGTGCGCGCGGGCCGCCCGCCAGTAGGGAGTGAAGACCTTGTAGGGCTGCTTGGAGCCGTTCGCGACGGTCCATGGCTCGTTCAGCAGGCCGGCGACGCAGCTTTCGACGACCACGCCGTCGGCCTTCAGCTTAGTCTTGATCTCGGCGTCGCGGGCGATGGCGGCGGGCTCATAGAGGCGGTTCCAGACGACGCCCGCCGCGCCGGAGTGGACGATCACGTCCTTCAGCACGTCCTGGGCCGGGCCGCGCCGCAGGACTAGCTTGGAGCCGATCGCCTTCAGGCTCTGGCCAAGCGCCCGCAGCGACTTGTCGAGCCACCACAGCGAGGCCGCGCCCATCGGCCGCACGCCGGCCGTCTCGTCGAGGATATAGAGCGGGATCACCGGCCGACCTGTATCGGCGGCGGCCTTCAGGGCCGGATTGTCGGCCAGGCGCAGGTCGTTGCGCAGCCACACGATGACGGGTCCGGGGACGCCTGGATCGATCCGCACTTGCACCTTTCCGCCGTTGGGGCCACCTGTGGGCCAAAATCAGCGCCTAAGCCTGTTGGCCTCACCTTTATTCGGAAGTCCCGCCTTGAGTCAGCCCGTCGCCCCCAACGCCGTCGTCGAAGTGAAGACCGAGACCGGCAAGGCCGTCCGCATCGGCAACGCCGAGCGCCTGACCCTCATCGCCGGTCCGTGCCAGATGGAAAGCCGCCAGCACGCGCTGGAAACGGCCCACGCGCTGAAGGAGATCGGCGAGCGCCTGGGCGTCGGCCTGATCTACAAGACCAGCTACGACAAGGCCAACCGCACCTCGGCCACGGCCGCGCGCGGTATCGGCCTCTTCGACAGCCTGCCGATCTTCCAGGAGATCCGTGAGGTCACGGGCCTGCCGACCCTGACCGACGTGCACGAGATCAGCCACTGCGATCCGGTGGCCGAGGCCGTCGACGTGATCCAGATCCCGGCCTTCCTGTGCCGCCAGACCGATCTTCTGCTCGCCGCCGCCAAGACCGGCCGGGCGATCAACATCAAGAAGGGCCAGTTCCTGGCCCCGTGGGACATGAAGAACGTCATCGCCAAGGTCACCGGCGCGGGCAATCCCAACGTCATGGCCTGCGAACGCGGCGCCTCGTTCGGCTACAACACCCTGGTCTCGGACATGCGCAGCCTGCCGATCATGAAGGAGATCGGCTGCCCGGTGGTGTTCGACGCCACCCACAGCGTGCAGCAGCCGGGCGGGCAGGGCACGTCGTCGGGCGGCCAGCGCGAGTTCGTGCCGGTGCTGGCCCGCGCCGCCGTCTCGATCGGCGTGGCCATGGTGTTCATGGAAACCCACCCCGACCCCGATCACGCCCCGTCGGACGGCCCCAACATGGTGCCGCTGAGCCAGTTCGAGGGCCTGGTGGCCGAGCTGCTCGAGTTCGACGCCCTGGCCAAGCGCAAGCTGGCGGCTTGATTTAAGCCCCTCTCCCGGAGGGGAGGGGGAGGGGCCCTGGCGATAGCCTGGGAGGGTGAGGGGTGACGCCGTCGGCCGTCGTGCCGGCACGCCGTCTTCGGTCCCTAACCCCTCATCCTCCCACGCCTGCGGCGCGGGTCCCTCCTTCTCCCTCTGGGAGAAGGTTGTCCTGGACTTGCCCCGCCATTCCCCTGTGCCATAACCCGCCCATGTCCAGACGCATCGTTCTCGTCACCGGCGGCGCCGGGTTCATCGGCTCCAACATCGTCGCCAGGCTCTGCGAGGATCCGGCGCTCGACGTCGTGGTCTGCGACTGGCTGGGCGAGGCGGCGCAGGGCAAGTGGCGCAACATCGCCAAGCATCCGATCGCCGACTTCGTCGCGCCCGAGCAGCTGTTCGGCTGGCTGGCCGAGCGCGGCGCCGAGGTCGAGCTGGTGATCCACATGGGCGCCATCTCGTCGACGACCGAGCCGGACGCCGACCTGATCGTGCAGTCCAACTTCGTGCTGTCGCGCGACATCTGGCGCTGGTGCGCCAGGAACGGCACGCGGCTGATCTACGCCTCGTCGGCCGCCACCTATGGGGACGGCGCGCAGGGCTTCGACGGCAAGGACGACATCGACACCCTGATGGGCCTGCGCCCGCTGAACGCCTATGGCTGGTCCAAGGCGCTGTTCGACGTCTTCGCCGTGCGCGAGGCGGCTCGCGGCCACGCCCCGCCGCAATGGGTGGGGCTGAAGTTCTTCAACGTCTACGGCCCCAACGAGGACCACAAGGGCGGCATGAAGTCGGTGGTCTGCCAGATCTGGCCGAAGATCCAGGCGGGCGAGGGCGTGCGCCTCTTTAAGTCGCATCACCCGGACTACGAGGACGGCGGCCAGTTGCGCGACTTCGTCTATGTGCGCGACGTGGCCGACGTGATCGCCTGGCTTGCCAAGAGCCCGCACGTCAACGGCGTCTATAACCTGGGCTCGGGCAAGGCCCGCTCGTTCAAGGACCTGGCCGAGGCGACGTTCAGCGCTATCGCTCGCGAGCCGGAGATCACCTATTTCGACATGCCCGAAGTGCTGCGGGGCAAGTACCAGTACTTCACGCAGGCCGACATGAGCCGCCTGCGGGCGGCCGGCTACAACGCCCCGATGACCTCGCTTGAGGATGGCGTCGCCGACTATGTGGCCGGGTTTCTCAACACCGACGATCCTTATCGCTGACACGTCGCTTGGTTGACCAAGGGGCACGCTTGCGGACCCCTGCCGCGCGCGTAACCTGAACCCTGATAAGTCGCCGAAACGGGCGTCGGTCAGGGAGTGGAACATGGTCGGCATCGCCGCCTGGGGCGCCTATGCGCCGCGTCTTCGCCTCAGCCGCAAGGCCGTCGTCGCCGCCAACGCCTGGGTCGCGCCCGGCCTGGCGGGCAAGGCCAAGGGCGAGCGCTCGATGGCCAACTGGGACGAGGACGCCCTGACCATGGCCGTCGAGGCCGCCCGTGACGCCCTCGGCGTGGAAGACGAGGGCCGGGCGGCGATCGAGACGGCGATCTTCGCCTCGACGACCGCGCCCTTCGCCGATCGCCAGAACGCCGGGATCCTGGCCGCGGCCCTGACGCTGGAACCTTCGATCGCCTCGGCCGACGTCACCGGCTCGCAGCGCTGCGGCCTCACCGCGCTGGGCCAGGCGCTCGATGCGGCCGCGTCCGGCAAACGCGTCCTGGTGGCCGCCGGCGAGCATCGCCGGGCCCGCGCGGCCTCGCCGCAGGAACTCGATTTCGGCGACGCGGCGGCGGCTTTCGTCGTCTCGCCTGACGGCGGCGCGGCGACGTTCCTGGGGCGGGGGACGGTGACCGACGACTTCGTCGACCACTTCCGCGGCTCGGACGCGGAGTTCGACTATGCCTGGGAGGAGCGCTGGATCCGCGACGAAGGCATCGTCAAGCTGGTCCCGCCGGCGGTGCGCGACGCGCTGGAGGCGGCGGGCGTGACCGCTGCCGAGGTTGACCATTTCTGCTTTCCGTCGGTGTTTCCGGGCATGGGGGCGAGCCTGGCCAAGACGCTTGGCATTCGGCCCGAGGCTGTGCGCGACACGCTGGGCGCGCAGTTGGGGGAGGCCGGCTGCGCCCACGGTCCGCTGCTGCTAGCCCATGCCCTCGATGAGGCCGCGCCGGGTCAAGTGGTGGTGGTCGCGCAGTTCGGCCAAGGCGCCGAGGCGCTGGTCTTCCGCGTCGGCGGCGAGATCGGCTCCGCCCGCCCCGCCCGTGGCGTAACCGGATCGCTCGCCGATCGCCAGGAAGAGACCAACTACCTGAAGTTCCTCGTCTTCAACGACCTCGTCGAATGGGACAGGGGCATGCGGGCCGAGAAGGACAACAAGACGGCCCTGACCACCCTCTATCGCAACCGCGACCAGATCCTGGGCCTGGTCGGCGGCCGCTGCCGCGAGACCGGCGTCGTGCAGTTCCCGCGCACGCGCATTTCGGTGGCGCCCAACAACCCGGCCGTCGACACCCAGGAGCCCTACCGCTTCGCCGAGCGCGCGGCCCAGGTGCTGACCTATTCGGCCGACTACCTGACCTTCTCGATGAGCCCGCCCAACCACTACGGCATGATCGTCTTCGAGGGCGGCGGGCGGATCATGCTCGACATCACCGACGTCGCGCCCGGCGAGGTCGAGACCGGCCTGCCGGTGAAGATGGTCTTCCGGATCAAGGATCGTGACGAGAAGCGCGGCTTCGTGCGCTACTTCTGGAAGGCCGCGCCGGACCGTTCGGCGCTGGCGGCGACCTCGGCCCAGGCGGCGGAGTAGGGCGGTGTCAGAGCGCGCGCTTGACGTCGGTGGCGGCGAAGTCCTCGCCCTTGAACAGCAGGGGCAGGTCGCGCGCCTTGGCCAGGCCGTAGGCGAAACAGTCGCCGAAGTTCAGGCCGTGGCGGCCTTGGCTGAAACGTCGATAGGCACCTTTAGCGGTTGCCAGCAGGTGTTCATCAAACGCGACGACCGTCAGGTTGAGGTCCGCGACCAGAGCCTCGAAATCCTCTGCCGCCTTCGCGCCGAAGCGGCGATGAATGACGATGTAGGCCTCCAGACGCGTCGGCGCGGCGACCAGCGGCTTTTCAGTTCCGACGATCGTCTGGAGAAGGGCTTCGCCCTCGGGTTCTCGCTGGAAGATCGCGATCAGGGCCGAGGTGTCGACGACGATCACTTCGGCAGGCCGTCGGCGTCGTATAGCAGCTCTTCGTCAGAGCCTTCGCGCAGCACGCGGGCGGCGGCGACGCGATCCTGGATCGCCCGGATGCGCGCCAGCCGCGCCTCAAGATCATCCACCTTTTCAGGCGTGCGCTCCAGGCGCTCACGCAGCGCCACGACGACGGCTTCGGTCAGGGTTTCTCCCGTCCGTTCAGTCAGTTGCCGGGCCAGCCGGTCGGCCTCGGCGTTGCGGATATAGAGGCTCATGGCTCCGTATATACACCCGATCAATACGCCCGAGAAGGCGAGCTAGGGAGAGACCCCAATGGCCAGCGGCATCCGCGACAAGGTCGCCATCCTCGGCATGGGCTGTTCGAAGTTCGGCGAGCGGTGGGACGCCGGACCCGACGACCTGATGGTCGAGGCCTATGTGGAGGCCATGACCGATGCGGGCATAGAGGCCAGCCAGCTCGACGCGGCCTGGTTCTCGACCCACATCGACGAGATCGGCACGGGCAAGGGCGGCACGCCGCTGTCGATCGCTCTGCGGCTGCCCAACATCGCCGTCACCCGGGTGGAGAACTTCTGCGCCTCGGGTTCGGAGGCCTTCCGTGGGGCGGTCTACGCCGTCGCCGCCGGCGCGGCCGACATCGCGCTGGCCGTCGGCGTCGAGAAGCTGAAGGACACCGGCTATGGCGGTCTGCCGTTCGGTGCGCCGGGCACGCTGACGCCGCAGGTCATGCCCAACGGCTCGGCTCCCGGCAACTTCGCCCAGCTGGCCAGCGCCTACCGGGCCAAGCACGGGGTCTCCAAGGAGGACCTCAAGCGGGCCATCGCCCACGTCTCGGTCAAGAGCCACGCCAACGGCGCCAAGAACCCCAAGGCCCACCTGCGCAAGCCCATCACCGAGGAACAGGCGCTGAAGGCGCCGATCATCGCCGAGCCGCTGGGCCTGTTCGACTGCTGCGGCGTCTCGGACGGCGCGGCGGCGGCCATCGTCACCACGCCCGAGATCGCCCGGGCGCTGGGCAAGCATGACCTGGTCACGGTCAAGGCCCTGCAACTGTCGGTCTCCAACGGCTACGAGAGCCAGTACAATGGCTGGGACGGCAGCCACTTCCACACCGCCCGCATCGCCGCAGGCAAGGCCTACAAGGAAGCCGGCATCGAACGCCCGCGCGAGCAGATCTCGATGATGGAGGTGCACGACTGCTTCTCGGTGACTGAACTGGTCACGATGGAGGACCTGTTCATCTCGGCCGAGGGGCGCGGCTGGCGCGACGTGCTCGACGGCTTCTACGACGCCGACGGCGCCGTGCCGTGCCAGATCGACGGGGGCCTCAAGTGCTTCGGCCATCCGATCGGCGCCTCGGGCCTGCGGATGCTCTACGAGATGTACCTGCAGCTGCAGGGCAGGGCGGGCGAGCGGCAGCTGCGCGACCCGGTCCTGGGCATGACCCACAATCTCGGCGGCGCGCCGGCCAGCAATGTCTGCTCGGTGGCCATCATCGGGCGGGAAGGGGCGTAGTGCGACGCCTCGACCTGGTGTAGTCGAGAGGCATGTCGGGACGCTTCAAGGGCTTCAAGCGCTGGATCTTCGCGGGATGCGTCCTCGTGCTGGGGATCGTCCTGACGGCGGCGTTCTACTGGCGCTACGACATCCTGCGCACGACGCTGGACCCGAAGGTGCCGTTCCAGACCTACGACCCGCCGCCGGCGCCCAACTACGCCGATCCGGCGGCCTGGGCGCTGTTGCCAAGGGGCGCGACCGGCATGGACCGCGCCGCCGACGTGTTCTTCGTCCATCCCACCACCTTCGACGGCGGGCGGGACTGGAACGCGCCCTATGACCAGCCCAAGGCCGATCGCTATCTCAATCGCGTGGTGCTGCCCAACTACGCCGCGCCGTTCTCGCGGGTGGGGCGGATCTTCGCCCCCCACTATCGCCAGGCCAGCCTCTACACGTTCCTGACCCTGCGCGACGACGCCCGCGAGGCCCGCCGGTTCGCGTATGGCGATGTGCGGGACGCCTTCCGGGCTTGGCGCGACCGCTATGACAAGGGACGGCCTCTGGTGCTGGTCGGGGTGGAGCAGGGCGGAAGCCTGCTGGCGCGCCTGGCGGCCGAGGAGATCGCGCCCGACCCCGCGCTCAAGGCCCGCCTGGCCGGCGTCTACCTGATCGAGACCGCCGTGCCGGCCGACGAGTACGGTCCGGTCGCGGCCGTCCCCGCCTGCGCGCGCCGCGACCAGGCCGGCTGCGTCGTGGCCTGGGCCTCGCTGACCGACGGCGACTTCCAGAAGGCCCAGGAGTGGCTGGGCCGCTCGCTGACCTGGAGGGGCGGTGACCAGCTGGAGAACCTCAATGGCCGCAAGCCGCTGTGCGTCAACCCGCTGCTGGGCGCCCAGACCGACGAGCGGGCCCCGGCCCGGCTCAATCTCGGTTCGGTCAACGCCACGGGCCTGGAGTGGGGCGCGCGCCCGGCCTTCCTCAAGCGCCAGGTCTGGGCCCAATGCGAGAACGGCCTGCTGCACACCGGCCGTCCCAAGTCGGCTTCGCTGCGCGACACCGGCTCCTGGACCGACCGCCGCAAGGTCGACGGCTTCAATCTGTTCTGGGCCGATATCGAGGCCGACGCCGCCGCGCGGGTGGCGGCGCTGGACAAGCGCGAGCCTCCGGTGATCAGGGCGCCGTCGCCCTAGCTCCCTGGCGTCGAGGAGCGGGGGACGCCGGAGGTCGCGCCGCGGTGCAACAGCGCATGATTTTACCGCGAGGCCCGCGGCCAAGCCGCCGATCTTGCCTTCAGCACGCGTCGCCCAGCTTGTTTTCCTGCAGCTTTGCCACCACGGCGCGACTTGTCGCCGCTGGAAGGCGAGCGCGCTTGAACCGCGTCGCAAAAGGTCCACATAAATAACGACCATCCGTCCAGTCCCGGGCGGACGGACTGTACGACTCAGGCGCATCGTCTGAAGTGACGGCAGTCCGCATGGCGAGGCGCGAGGTTCACGCGCCGGCCGGGAGTGAAAATATGTCTGAGATCCGTACGCTTCCTGTGTTGCCCCTGCGGGATATCGTTGTGTTCCCGCACATGGTGGTTCCGCTGTTCGTGGGCCGCGACAAGTCCGTGCGCGCCCTCGAGGAAGTGATGCGCGGGGACAAGCAGATCCTGCTGGTCACCCAGAAGAACAGCGCGGACGACGATCCGGCGCCGGCCGACATCTATGATGTCGGCGTGCTGGCCACCGTGCTTCAGCTGCTGAAACTGCCCGACGGCACCGTCAAGGTGCTGGTCGAAGGCAAGGGCCGCGCCGCGGTCGTGCGCTTCACCGACCAGGAGGCCTATTACGAGGCCCAGGTCGGCGAGGTCAGCGAGGACCAGGGCGCCGGCCCCGAGGCCGAGGCGCTGTCGCGCGCGGTCGTCGAGCAGTTCGAGAACTACGTCAAACTCAACAAGAAGGTGCCGCCCGAAGCCCTGGCCGCGATCCCGCAGATCGCCGAGCCGGGCAAGCTGGCCGACAGCATCGCCGCCCACCTGTCGGTGAAGATCGGCGACAAGCAGCACCTGCTGGAAATCTTCGACGTCACCAAGCGCCTGGAGAAGGTCTTCGCCCTGATGGAAGGCGAGATCTCGGTGCTGCAGGTCGAGAAGAAGATCCGCTCGCGCGTGAAGCGCCAGATGGAGAAGACCCAGCGCGAGTACTATCTGAACGAGCAGATGAAGGCGATCCAGCGCGAGCTGGGCGACCCCGACGACTCGCGCGACGAACTGATCGAGCTCGAGAAGCGCATCAAGAAGACCAAGCTTTCGAAGGAAGCCCGGGCCAAGGCCGAGGGCGAACTGAAGAAGCTGCGCAACATGAGCCCGATGTCGGCCGAGAGCACGGTCGTCCGCAACTATCTGGACTGGCTGCTGTCGATCCCGTGGGGCAAGGCCAAGGGCAAGAAGATCGATCTCGCCGAGAGCGAGGACATCCTCGACGCCGACCACTACGGCCTGGACAAGGTCAAGGAGCGGATCCTGGAGTACCTGGCCGTGCAGGCCCGGACCAATTCGCTGAAAGGCCCGATCCTCTGCCTCGTCGGCCCTCCGGGCGTGGGCAAGACCTCGCTGGGCAAGTCGATCGCCAAGGCGACCGGCCGCGAGTTCGTGCGCATGAGCCTCGGCGGCGTGCGTGACGAGGCCGAGATCCGCGGTCACCGCCGCACCTACATCGGCTCGATGCCCGGCAAGGTCATCCAGTCGATGAAGAAGGCCAAGACCACCAACGCCTTCGTCCTGCTGGACGAGATCGACAAGATGGGCAGCGACTACCGCGGCGATCCCGCCTCGGCCCTGCTCGAAGTGCTCGATCCGTCGCAGAACTCGACCTTTGGCGACCACTACCTGGAGGTCGACTACGACCTGTCGCAGGTGATGTTCGTCACCACGGCCAACAGCCTGAACATGCCCCAGCCGCTGCTGGACCGCATGGAGATCATCCGCATCCCTGGCTACACCGAGGACGAGAAGCTGGAGATCGCCAAGCGCCACGTCCTGCCGAAGCTGGCCAAGGATCACGGCCTGAAGGACAGCGAGTTCATCGTTCCGGACGCGGCCATCCGCGACCTGATCCGCTACTACACCCGCGAAGCCGGCGTGCGGTCGCTGGAGCGGGAACTGGGCAACCTGGCCCGCAAGACGGTGCGTGACCTGGCTCGCGAGAAGCTGACCAGCATCACCATCGACGACGCGCGCCTGGCCAAGTACGCCGGCGTCAAGAAGTACCGCTATGGCGAGACCGACGAAGTCGACCAGGTCGGCATCGTCACCGGCCTGGCGTGGACGGAGTTCGGCGGCGACATCCTGACCATCGAAGCCGTGAAGATGCCGGGCAAGGGCCGCATGACGGTCACCGGCAACCTCAAGGAGGTGATGAAGGAGTCGATCTCGGCGGCCAACAGCTACGTCCGCTCGCGGGCGACCTCGTTCGGCATCAAGCCGCCGATCTTCGAGAAGACCGACGTCCACGTGCACGTTCCGGACGGCGCCACGCCCAAGGACGGTCCGTCGGCGGGTATCGCCATGGCCCTGGCCATGGTGTCGGTGCTCACGGGGATCCCGATCCGCAAGGACATCGCCATGACCGGCGAGATCACCCTGCGCGGCCGGGTCACCGCCATCGGCGGTCTGAAGGAAAAGCTGCTGGCGGCCCTGCGCTCGGGCGTGAAGACCGTGCTGATCCCGCAGGAAAACGAGAAGGATCTCGTCGACGTGCCGGAAAGCGTGAAGTCGGGTCTCGAGATCATTCCGGTCTCGACGGTCGACGAAGTGCTCAAGCACGCCCTGGTCGGTCCGCTGACTCCGGTCGAGTGGAGCGAATCGGAAGAGCCCCTTTCGAGCCCCGCCAAGGCCGACGACGCCGGGGACGACGCAGTTCTTACGCACTGACAGTAACTTATTGTTGATAAGTAGGGCGGCGCGGGATCTTTCCGCGCCGCCTTCGTTTGACGGGGCTTGCGAAGCCCGCATACTTCCACGCGAGCGAAGCGGCGTAAGCTGTTGCAGCGCCGCCGCTTATTGGCTGGGAGACAAAAATGACCACGAAAGCCGAACTCGTCACGGCGATCGCCGAAAAGGCGGGCATCAACAAGAACCAGGCGAAGGACGCTCTGGAAGCTTTCATCGACACCGTCACCACTTCGCTGAAGTCGGGCTCGGACGTGCGTCTGGTGGGCTTCGGCACCTTCAAGGCCGTGACCCGCGCCGCCGGCACCGCGCGCAACCCGCGCACCGGTGAGACCGTCGAGCGTCCGGCCTCGAAGACCGCCCGCTTCCAGGTCGGCGAAGGCCTGAAGACGACCCTGAACGGCTGATCCCGTTTCGGATTCTAAGGGGCGGGGCGTTGGATGACGGCCCGCCCTTTTCTATGCGCGCTTCCCATGCCGCCCGACTGCGGCTAGAAGGCGCGACCCTGCGAACGGGCGGTTAGCTCAGCGGTAGAGCGTCTCGTTTACACCGAGAGGGTCGGGGGTTCGATCCCCTCACCGCCCACCAGGGACCTCCAAGGTTGGGGGTTGCTGACACCATGCTGTCAGCGGACCTTCGGCAGTCTCCCCGGCGTTGGACGCCAAAAGGGAGATCGTCATGTCCGTCAAGGGAAGCTGCCACTGCGGCGCCATTCAGTTCGAGGTCGAGACCGCGCCGACCGAACTGACCGACTGCAACTGCTCGTTCTGTTCCAGGCGCGGCAATCTCGTTGCCTACTACCAGCCGTCCAGCTTCAAGCTGCTGACCGCGCGCGACCGGGTGTCGACCTACCAGTGGGGCGACTACATGGGCACGCACCATCATTGTTCGATCTGCGGATGCGGCGCTTTCAGCCAGTTTCCCGATTTCAGCAGCGGCGAGGCCGACTACGACCGTCCACGCGTCGCCATCAATGTGCGGCTGCTGGAGAATTTCGACCTGGCGCCGCTGCCGGTGGTGCATCTCAACGGGCGGGATGATTGGTGAGGGGGCGAAGAACGTGCCGCCGCTTTGCGTCGTCATCTCGGCTCTCCGCTTCGCTGCGGCCGGGATGACGAGCGAAGGGGCTACACCTTCTCTAGACCAGCGCCTCCAGGGCCTGCGCCGCATGGCGGCCCTCGGCGTCGGAGGCGATCTTCCCGCCCAGCGCCCTAGCCGCCTCGGCATAGGCCGGATCGTCCAGCAGCCGCGTCAGCGCCTCGCCGATCTTCTCGGGCGAGGCGTCCGGCGACAGGGTGATCGCCGCGCCGCGGTGGGCGGCGCGCATGGCGTTGTCGTTCTGGTCGCGGCCCATGGGCAGGCACAGCAGCGGAACCCCGGCCATCAACGGGCGCAGGGTCGAGCCGTGGCCGGCGTGGGTGACGAAGGCGGCGGCCTGGTTCAGCACGGCGCCGTGCGGCGCGCTGCGGACGATCTTCACGTGGGACGGAGCGGCGAACTCCGCCGGGTCCAGCGTCGGTCCGGTCGTCACCAGGGCGCGGACGGGCAGGGCGGAAAGGGCGGCGATCACGTTGCGCAGCGTCTTTTCCTGCGCCTGATAGAGGCTGGAGAACGACACCACGACCAGCGGCGCGTCGCCCTCGGGAAGCAGGGCGGGCTCCACCCAGGCCGGATCGGCGAGGTAGGGGCCGACATGGACGAAAGGGGCGGGCAGGGGATCGGACGCGAAGTCGAAGGCCGGGCTGGTGGCCAGCAGGATCGCGTCGGCCGCGTCGAACTGCGCGAAAAGATCGTCCAGGGGCGCAAGGCCGTGCTCGGCGCGGGCCGCGTTCAGCGCCGGCAGCCCCGACTGGAAGAGGCCGCGCGCCATCTGGGCGACCATGGCGTGCATGGCCTTCTCCTGGTCGTCGGCCGCCGGGGCCATGCCGGCCCCGAATGGTGGCGCGCCTGCCAGGTTGGGCAGCGACCAGATGTTGGCCGACAGCAGGGCGAGTTTCGTCCCGCGCGCCTGGGCCGCGACCGTTACGCCCAGCAGCAGCTCCTGGGTGACCACCACGTCGGCGGGGAAAGCGTCCAGCGCTTCGAGCACGTCGTGGGCGTAGGCGCCGGCCGGGCCGGTCATGACCCGCTCGAGCAGCCGCTCGATCACGGCCATCGGATTGTCGGCCTCGAAGTCGCGCAGGCGGTCGTCGTCGCGGGTCTTGCCGGCCTGGAACGGCGCGGTCGTCCATGGGCGGAAGGGAACGCCCAGCGCCTGGGCGTCGGCGACGTTGGCAATATCGCTGATCGCCAGCACCTGGTGGCCGCGCGCGATCAGGTCGGCGGCGACCATCAGCAGCGGCTGCACATGGCCGCCGCCTTCCCAGGTGGTGAACAGAAAACGCGCCATGTCGGATACCCCCATTTGGCTCCTCCTACGACGCGCGGCGCATTCAATCCAGGCGAACCGAAATATGGTTTTTGCGCCGATGCGCGACGCGACGTAGGGTGGCGTTGCGCGGCTGGACAACGGTCCAGCTTCGGAGGAACCTCCCGGCGCTCGAGCACCTTATCGCTTGGCGGCCGCGCAAGACGGCTCCCTCTGCAGTCGCGAGGTACGGCGTGATCGATCTTCTGCTGACTCCCCCGCCGAGCCCCGAGGCCGGCGCGCCGCAGGACCAGATTCGATCAAGCCCGGGGCGGCCCGCCCGTCTCATCGATACGACGATGCTCTATGCCCCGCGCAGCGGCGGCGTGCGCCGCTATCTCAACGCCAAGCGCGCCTGGCTGGCGCAGAACCGGTCCGGCGTGCGTCACACCCTGGTGGTGCCGGGGCCGCGCGACGCTCACGACGGTCACGGCCGGGTGTCGATCTACGCCGCGCCGCTGCCGTTCGGCGACGGCTATCGCTGGCCGATCGGCAAGACCAGCTGGATGGAGCGCCTGATCCGCCAGCGGCCGGACATCATCGAGGCCGGCGATCCCTATACGCCGGGCCTGGCCGCGCTGAAGGCCGGCGCCGCCCTGGGCGTGCCGGTCGTCGGCTTCTGCCACACCGATCTCGGCGCCCTGGCGGCGCTGCACATCGGCGAATGGGCCGAAAAGCCGGTCCAGAAGCGCTGGGCGGCGATCTATCGCCAGTTCGACCAGGCCGTGGCGCCCAGCCACTTCATCGCCGGACGGCTTATTGAAGCAGGGGTCCGCGACGCCATCGGCCTGCCGCTGGGCGTCGACGTCGACACCTTCCATCCCGCGCGCGGCGATCGCGTCGCGTTGCGGCGGCGGCTGGGCCTGACCGATCGCCACCGAATCCTCGTCTTCGCCGGCCGTCCGGCGCGGGAAAAGAAGCTCGACGTGCTGGTCGACGCGGTCGAGCGGCTGGGCGAGCCCTATGTGCTGCTGCTGATAGGGGCCGGCGCGGGGGCGCGGGCCAGCGATCGGGTGATCTCGATGGATTATCAGCGCGACCCGGAGGCGCTCGCCGCGATCCTGGCCGGCTGCGACGCCTTCGTGCACGCCAACGACAACGAGCCGTTCGGCCTGATCGTGCTGGAAGCCATGGCCTGCGGCCTGCCGGTGGTGGGTGTCGCGGCCGGCGGGGTCGCTGAAAGCGTCGACGAGCAGGTGGGCGTGCTGGCCCAGGCGTCGGAAGGCGGGGTGTTCGCCGAGGCGGTCGAGGCGCTGTTCGCTCGCGACATGGTCGCCCTCGGGCATGCAGCACGCCTGCGGGCCGAGACCCGCCACGGCTGGACGCCGGTGTTCGAGCGTCTGACCGAAATCTACGGCCGCCTCAGCGGCTCGCGGGCCTTTCTTGGCGAAGCGGCCGCGGCGGCCGCCTCGCACTAGATAGAAAGAGAGGGCCTCAGGCGGCCTGGCGCAGATCGTCGCGCAGGCTCGCCAGGATCTCGTAGCTGCGCAGCCGCGCGGCGTGGTCGTGAATCTGCGAGGCGGCCATCACCTCGTCGGCGCCGGTGGCCTCGATCACCGCCCGCAGCTTGTCGGCCACGGTCCGGGGCGAACCGATCGCCGAATAGCGGAAGGTGTTGTTCACGCCGGCCAGTTCGGCGGGCGAGGCGAGAGCCGTGATGTCGTCGACCGGCGGCGGCAGCAGGCCCGGGTTGCCGCGACGCAGGGCCAGGAACTGCTGCTGGGTCGAGGTGTGCAGGCGCTGGGCCTCCTCGTCGGTGTCAGCCGCGCAGACCCCGATGCAGATCATGAAGTAGGGCTTGTCGAGCTGGGCCGACGGGCGGAAGCCGCGCCGATAGACCTCGACGGCCTGCATCAGCTGTTCGGGCGCGAAGTGGGCGGCGAAGGCGTAGGGCAGGCCCAGCGCCGCGGCCAGTTGCGCGCCATAGGTGCTGGAGCCCAGCAGCCACAGCGGCACGTCCTGGCCCTCGCCGGGAATCGCGCGGACGGCCTGGTCTTCCGTGGCCGGCTTGAACCAGTGCTGCAGCTCGACGACGTCCTCGGCGAAGCGGTCGACCGAGCCGGCATAGCGGCGCAGGGCGCGGATCGTGGCCTGGTCGGTGCCTGGCGCGCGGCCCAGGCCAAGGTCGATTCTGCCCGGATGCAGCGCCGCGAGCGTGCCGAAAGCCTCGGCGATCATCAGGGGCGCGTGGTTGGGAAGCATGATGCCGCCCGATCCGACTCGAATTTTCTGGGTTCCGGCGGCGACGTGACCAATGACCACGGTTGTGGCGGCGCTCGCGATACCGGGCATGTTGTGGTGCTCGGCCAGCCAATATCTGTGGAAACCTAGCGACTCGGCATGTCGCGCGAGGTCCAAAGTATTGGCGAGCGCTTTACTGACCGTTGTTCCTTGAGGAACCGGCGACAGATCGAGGACGGAAAAAGGGATATCGGCGGACTGGGTCATGTCCGCTACATGGGATGCGACCGGTCGGTAACAACCGTCCGGCGACACAATTTGTCGCAGTCGTTCCAGCGGACGCGCGCGTAAACGGCAGCGCGAGGCGCTTAAACGAGCAACTTGAAAAAGTGGGGAAGGGGAAAGTGGCGCGAATGACGGGGCTCGAACCCGCGACCTCCGGCGTGACAGGCCGGCGCTCTAACCAACTGAGCTACATCCGCGTCGCGTAAAGGCCTAAACCCCTACGAAGCGCTCGCTTTTACCTCGGATCGCTACCTTCGAGAAGAAGGTGGCGCGAATGACGGGGCTCGAACCCGCGACCTCCGGCGTGACAGGCCGGCGCTCTAACCAACTGAGCTACATCCG
>NZ_JBAKFV010000005.1:42802-170952 GCF_036889365.1 Caulobacter sp. CCNWLW153 | reverse complement strand
CATTTGGCTTCCGCCGAAGCGAAAGTGCGACCCGCCGTGCGGCGAGGGGCGTCTGATATGTCGGGCCGAGACTCGTGTCAACGGCCATGTCGCAGAACCTGTGGATGCCTTGTAGTTGCGATCGTTTCTCAATGTGCCCCGGGCGTTTGAAGCGTGGGAAATGCTGGGCTACAACGCGGCCGATTCAAGCCAAGGGCTGTCATGACCGCCTTCCTTCTCCAGTACCTGCCGATCGTGATCTTTATCGGGATCGCGGCCGTTATCGGCATCGTCTTCATGTTGGCCGCCGCCGTGCTCGCGCCCAAGGCGCCGGACCCGGAAAAGCTGTCCGCGTACGAATGCGGCTTCAACGCCTTCGACGATGCGCGCATGAAGTTCGACGTCCGGTTCTACCTGGTCTCGATCCTCTTCATCATCTTCGACCTCGAAGTGGCGTTCCTGTTCCCGTGGGCCGTCACCCTGCTGAAGCTGCCGCCTGACGTGGCTCAATACGCCTTCTGGTCCATGCTGGCCTTCCTGGGCGTTCTTACCGTCGGCTTTATCTACGAATGGAAGAAGGGCGCCCTCGAATGGGAGTGATCGTTCCCGCCAACAGCTCGCCCGTCGTTCCGGCCGGCGCCGCTGGCCGCTCGACCGTGCAGGGCTATGACCCCAAGCTGCATGACGCCTTCTTCGACGGCGTCTCACAGCAGCTGGCGGACAAGGGCTTCATCACGGCCGCCGCCGACGACCTCATCACCTGGGCCCGCACGGGCAGCTTGATGTGGATGACGTTCGGCCTGGCGTGCTGCGCCGTCGAGATGATGCACTCGGCCATGCCGCGCTACGACCTGGAGCGCTACGGCTTCGCCCCGCGCGCCAGCCCGCGTCAGTCGGACGTGATGATCGTCGCCGGCACCCTGACCAACAAGATGGCTCCGGCTCTGCGCAAGGTCTACGACCAGATGCCCGAGCCCCGCTACGTCATCTCGATGGGCAGCTGCGCCAACGGCGGCGGCTACTACTATTACAGCTACAGCGTCGTGCGCGGCTGCGACCGCGTCGTGCCGATCGACATCTACGTGCCGGGCTGCCCGCCCACGGCCGAAGCGCTCGTCTACGGCGTGCTGCAGCTCCAGAAGAAGATCCGTCGCACGGGGACCATCGAGCGATGAGCCAAGACCTCGAAGCCCTCGGCCAGGCGATCGTCGCCAACTCGGCCAGCGCGATCGCCTCGTACAACGTGGCGTTCGGCGAGCTGAACCTGCTGGGTTCGGCCAACCGCGTGGTCGAGCTGCTGACCTACCTGCGCGATCACCCCGACTACCGCTTCCACCAGCTGGTGGACCTGACGGCGGTCGACTACCCCGAGCGCGCCGCGCGCTTCGACGTGGTCTACCACCTGCTGTCGATGGTGAAGAACGTCCGCGTCCGCGTGAAGGTGCAGACCGACGAGGACACCCCGGTGCCGAGCGCCACGCCCGTGTTCCCGGTCGCCGACTGGTTCGAGCGCGAAGTGTTCGACATGTACGGCGTGTTCTTCGAAGGCCACCCGGACCTGCGCCGGATCCTGACGGACTACGGTTTCCACGGCCATCCGCTGCGGAAAGACTTCCCGATGACCGGCTATGTCGAGGTCCGCTACGACGACGAGCTCAAGCGCGTCGTCTACGAACCCGTGAAGATCACCGAGTACCGCGCATTCGACTTCCTCTCTCCGTGGGAGGGCGCCAAGTACGCCCTGCCGGGCGACGAGAAGGCGGAGAAGGCTTAAGTCATGACTGGCACGAACGCTCCCGCCGCGGCGACCGACTTCTTCCGCGACGAACCGACCGTTCCGGCGATCCCGGAAACCCCGGTCCGCAAGTTCAACATCAACTTCGGCCCCCAGCACCCGGCCGCGCACGGCGTGCTGCGTCTGGTGCTGGAGCTCGACGGTGAAATCGTCGAACGCGTCGATCCGCACATCGGCCTGCTGCACCGCGGCACCGAGAAGCTGATGGAAGCGCGCACCTATCTGCAGAACATCCCGTACTTCGACCGCCTCGACTACGTGGCGCCGATGAACCAGGAGCATGCTTTCTGCATGGCGATCGAGAAGCTGCTGGGCGTGGAAGTGCCCAAGCGCGGCCAGATCGTCCGCGTGCTGTTCTGCGAGATCGGCCGCATCCTGAACCACCTGCTGAACGTGACGACCCAGGCCATGGACGTCGGCGCCCTGACGCCGCCGCTCTGGGGCTTCGAGGAGCGCGAGAAGCTGATGGTGTTCTACGAGCGCGCCTGCGGCGCTCGCCTGCACGCCAACTACTTCCGTCCGGGCGGCGTCCACCAGGACCTGACCCCGAGCCTGATCGACGACATCGAGACCTGGGCGAAGGCTTTCCCCAAGATCTGCGACGACATCGAAGGCCTGATCACCGACAACCGCATCTTCAAGCAGCGCAACGTCGACATCGGCGTGGTGACCAAGGAAGACGCCTGGGCCTGGGGCTTCTCGGGCGTGATGGTGCGCGGTTCGGGCATCGCCTGGGACCTGCGCCGCAATCAGCCGTACGAGAACTACAACGAGTTCGAGTTCGACATCCCGCTGGGCAAGAACGGCGACTGCTACGATCGCTATCTCTGCCGCATGCAGGAAATGCGCGAGAGCACCAAGATCATCCTGCAGGCCGTGGCCATGCTGCGCGCCACGCCGGGCCCGGTGCTGACCGAGGACAACAAGGTCAGCCCGCCGCGTCGCGCCGAGATGAAGCGCTCGATGGAAGCCCTGATCCACCACTTCAAGCTCTATACCGAGGGCTTCAAGACGCCGGAAGGCGAGGTCTACGCGGCCGTCGAAGCCCCCAAGGGCGAGTTCGGCGTCTACGTCGTCAGCAACGGCACCAACAAGCCGTACCGCTGCAAGATCAAGGCTCCGGGCTTCTCGCACCTGGCCGCCATGGACTGGATGAACCGCGGCCACCAGCTGGCCGACGTGTCGGCCATCCTGGGCTCGCTCGACATCGTGTTCGGCGAGGTCGACCGATGAGCCTGGAATCCATCGCCCTCGAAACCGTCGCTCAGGCCCAGCTCGACGCCTACAACGCCCAGGACCTGGACGCCCACTGCGCCCACTTCTCGGACGACGTGGTCGTGGCCGGCCTGAACGGCGAGGTGGCGCGCACGGGCATCGAGGCCTACCGCGCCTTCTACGCCAAGACCTTCGCGGAGTTTCCCAAGAACAACGCGAAGCTGCTGAACCGCATCGTGGTCGGCTCGAACGTGATCGATCACGAGCACGTCGACCGCGGCAACGGCGACGCGCCTTTCCAGGTCGCCGCCATCTACACCTTCAAGGGCGACAAGATCGTCCGCGTGGATTTCGCACGATGAGCGTCCGTCGTCTCGCCAAGGAACAGCCCGCCAGCTTCGCCTTCTCGGCCGAAAGCCAGGCCAAGGCCGACTGGTGGAAAGCCAAGTACCCCGCCGCCCGCAAGCAGTCGGCGGTGATCCCGATGCTGTGGCTGGCCCAGAAGCAAGAGGGCTGGGTGCAGGAGCCCGCGATCCAGGAGATCGCCCGCCAGCTCGAGATGCCGGTCATCCGCGTGCTGGAAGTGGCCACCTTCTACGTGATGTTCCAGCTGGCCCCGGTGGGTAAGACCGCCTTCGTCCAGCTGTGCGGCACCACGCCGTGCCAGCTGCGCGGCGCGCTCGACCTGCGCTCGGTGCTGGAAAAGAAGATCGGCCCGGCCCACTCGGTCTCGGCCGACGGCAAGTTCAGCTGGGAAGAGGTCGAGTGCCTCGGCGCCTGCTGCAACGCCCCGATGGCCGCCATCAACGACTACTACTACGAAGACCTGACGCCGGAGAGCCTGGCCCAGATCCTCGACGACTTCGCCGCGGGCAAGGCGCCGCAGCCGGGCAGCTACGAAGGCCGCAAGTCCTCGGAGCCGAAGGACAAGATCCAGACCCTGACCGATCCGAAGCTGTACGACGGCTCGGCGGCCAAGAAGATCAAGATCCCGAACCTGCCCGAGGCGCCCAAGAAGACCAAGGCGGAGCCCGCCGCCTGATGACCGACGTGGCCGTCCAACAGAAGAAGCGCTTCACGACGATGATCGCCATCGACGTCGTGTGCTTCCTGCTGGCCGGCGCGGCGATCGTCGGCCACGTGGCCTTCGGCGTGGGCTGGCTGCTGCCGGTCTTCGTCCTGGCCATCGTGGCGGGCTTAAGCGCCCAGATCTGGTTCGTGGTCGGGTGGCTGAAGGCCACCAGGCCGCAGGACCCGCAAGGGGGGAGGGCGCCATGAGCGACGACCTCGCCGGCAAGCGGCGGGCCTACATGGCCACGATCCGGAGCCTGTACCGCAAGGAACGGGCCCTGGGCTTCCTGGCCAGCCTGGCCGGGGTGCTGCTGCTGATCTGGGGCCGGGAGGTCCCCGGCGCGCCAGCCTGGGCTACGCCCACAGGTCTTTTGGTGATCGGCGCCGGTTGGCTGCTTTTCGCCTATGTCATCGTCCGGCGGACGCGCTATGTCCGCACCCATCCATTCGATCCGCAAAGCTAGAGTCATGGTCGGTATCCTCGAAGACAAGGATCGCATCTTCACCAACCTTTACGGGCTCCAGGACTGGGGTCTGGAAGGTGCGAAGGCGCGCGGTTGCTGGAACGGCACCAAGGATATTCTGGACGCCGGGCGCGACTGGATCATCGAGAACATGAAGAACTCCGGTCTGCGAGGCCGCGGGGGCGCTGGTTTCTCGACCGGTCTGAAGTGGTCCTTCATGCCCAAGGAAGTGAAGGAAGGCCGTCCGCACTATCTCGTCGTCAACGCCGACGAGTCCGAGCCGGGCACCTGCAAGGACCGGGAGATCATGCGGCATGACCCGCACCTCCTGATCGAGGGCTGCCTGATCGCCTCGCGCGCGATGCTGGCCCACGCCTGCTACATCTACATCCGCGGCGAGTACGTCTTCGAGCGCGAGCGCCTGGAAGCGGCGATCAAGCAGGCCTACGAGGCCAAGCTGGTCGGCAAGAACAACGTCCACGGCTGGGACTTCGACATCTACGTCCACCACGGCGCCGGCGCCTATATCTGCGGCGAAGAGACGGCCCTGCTGGAAAGCCTGGAAGGCAAGAAGGGCCAGCCGCGCCTGAAGCCGCCGTTCCCGGCCGGCGCTGGCCTCTACGGCATGCCGACCACGGTCAACAACGTCGAGAGCATCGCCGTCGCCGGCACCATCCTGCGCCGCGGCGCCTCGTGGTTCGCCGGTTTCGGCCGCCAGAACAACGCCGGCACCAAGCTGTTCTGCGTCTCGGGCCACGTGAACCTGCCCTGCAACGTCGAAGAAGCCATGAGCATCCCCTTCCGTCAGCTGATGGAAGACCACTGCGGCGGCATCCGCGGCGGCTGGGGCAACCTCAAGGCCGTCATCCCGGGCGGTTCGTCGGTTCCGATGATCCCGGCCGAGCAGTGCGAAGACCTGCCGATGGACTTCGACGCCCTGCGTAACCTGAAGTCGGGCCTGGGCACCGCCGCCGTCATCGTCATGGACAAGTCCACCGACCTGGTCCGCGCCATCGCCCGCCTGTCGTACTTCTACAAGCACGAGAGCTGCGGCCAGTGCACGCCGTGCCGCGAAGGCACCGGCTGGATGTGGCGGGTCATGGAGCGCATGGCCAGCGGCGAAGCCGATCCGAAGGAGATCGACACCCTTCTGGACGTCACGACCCAGGTCGAGGGTCACACCATCTGCGCCCTGGGCGACGCGGCCGCCTGGCCGATCCAGGGTCTGTTCCGCCACTTCCGCCACGAGGTTGAAGAGCGGATCGCTTCCTATCGTAGCGGTCGCCTGCACGTGCAGGGCGCCAAGCTGATCGCGGCGGAGTAACGAGAATGGCAATCGCCAAGGTCAACGGCGTCGAGGTCGAGTTCGAACCCGGCATGACGGTTCTGCAGGTCGCGGAACTGGCTGGGGAAGAGATCCCGCGCTTCTGCTATCACGAGCGTCTGAGCATCGCCGGCAACTGCCGCATGTGCCTGGTCGAGGTTAAGCCCGGTCCGCCGAAGCCCCAGGCTTCGTGCGCCCTGCCGGCCGCCGAGGGCCAGGAGATCTTCACCAACACCCCGATGGTCAAGAAGGCCCGCGAAGGTGTGATGGAGTTCCTGCTCATCAACCACCCGCTGGACTGCCCGATCTGCGACCAGGGCGGCGAGTGCGACCTGCAGGACCAGGCCGTCGGCTACGGCCGCGACGACAGCCGCTACGACGAGAACAAGCGCGCGGTCGAAGAGAAGGCCATGGGCCCGCTCATCAAGACCGTGATGACGCGCTGCATCCAGTGCACCCGCTGCGTGCGCTTCATCACCGAAGTCGCCGGCTCGCCGGAGATCGGCCTGATCTCGCGCGGCGAAGACGTTGAAATCACGACCTACCTGGGCGCCGCGGTGACCTCGGAACTGTCGGCCAACGTCATCGACCTGTGCCCGGTCGGCGCCCTGACCTCCAAGCCTTACGCCTTCGAAGCCCGTCCGTGGGAACTGAAGAAGACCGAAAGCATCGACGTGATGGACGCGCTCGGCTCGTCGATCCGCGTCGACGGTCGCGCCAACGCCGTGCTGCGCGTGCTGCCGCGCATCAACGAGGAGGTCAACGAAGAGTGGATCTCCGACAAGACCCGCTACGCCGTCGACGGCCTGCAGCGCCAGCGCCTCGACCGTCCGTACGTCCGCGTCGACGGCAAGCTGAAGCCGGCCACGTGGTCTGAGGCTTTCGCCGCCGTCTCGGCCAAGATCAAGGCGACCGCTCCTGAGCGCATCGGCGTCATCGCCGGCGACCTGCAGGACGCCGAAAGCCTGAAGGCGACCAAGGACCTCTTCACCGCCCTGGGCGTGAAGAACCTCGACGCCCGCCAGGACGGCGCGGCCCTGGGCGCCGGCCCGCGCGAGAGCTGGCTGTTCAACTCGACGATCGCCGGCATCGAAGACGCCGACGTCGTCCTGTTCGTCGGCAGCAACCCGCGCCTCGAGGCCCCGGTCCTCAACGCCCGCTTCCGCAAGCAGTGGCTGGCCGGCAAGACCCGCTTCGGCGTCATCGGCGAGCAGGTCGACCTGACCTTCGGCTACGACTATCTCGGCGCCGGCGCCAAGACCCTGTCGGGCCTGGCCAAGGCCAAGAACGACTTCGTCGCCGCCCTGAAGGCCGCTGAGCGTCCCGCGATCATCATCGGCCAGGGCGCTCTGGCCCGCGCCGACGGTGCTGCGATCCTCAAGGCCGCCGCCGGCCTCGCCAAGACCTTCAAGGTCGTCCGCGAAGGCTGGAACGGCTGGAATGTGCTGCACACCGCCGCCGCCCGCGTGGCCGGCCTCGACCTGGGCTTCGTCCCGGCCGAAGGCGGTCTGTCGGCGAGCGACATGCTGAAGCCGGGCGCGGTCGACGTGCTGTTCCTGCTGGGCGCCGACGAGTGCGAAAGCGCCGCCAGCGACGCCTTCAAGATCTATCTCGGCACTCACGGCGACGCCGGCGCCCACAAGGCCGACGTCATCCTGCCGGGCGCCGCCTACACCGAAAAGAACGGCCTGTACGTCAATACCGAGGGCCGGGTGCAGATGGGCAAGCGCGCCGTGTTCCCGAAGGGCGAGGCCAAGGAAGACTGGTCGATCCTGCGGGCGCTGTCGGAAACGCTGGGCCACAAGCTGCCGTACGACAGCCTGGACCAACTGCGCGCCAAGCTGTTCGTCGATCACCCGACCTTCGGCCAGATCGACTTCGCCCCGGGCTCGGTCGCCACCGTGTTCGACCTCGCCGCTGTCGGCGGGGAAGGGGAGGTCTCCGACGCTCCGTTCGAGAGCCCGGTGAAGGCCTTCCACCTGACCAATCCCATCGCGCGCGCCAGCGTGACCATGGCCGAGTGCGCGGCCAACGTCTCGGCCGCCTCCAAGATCGCCGCGGAGTAAGCCGTGAACGAGATCAATCCGCTTCTCTGGTTCGGCCTCACGCTCGGCGGCATTCTGCTGGTCGTGATCTGGGTCCTGCTGAGCCTGGCCTTCCTGCTGCTGGCCGACCGCAAGATCTGGGCCGGCGTCCAGATGCGCAAGGGCCCCAACGTCGTCGGTCCCTTCGGCCTGCTTCAGTCGTTCGCCGACTTCGGCAAGTTCGTGCTGAAGGAAATCGTCATCCCGGCCGGGGCCGACAAGGCCATCTTCCTGCTGGCCCCGCTGATCAGCCTGATCCTGGGCTTCGTCGGCTGGGCCGTGGTGCCGTTCGCGCCGGGCTGGGTCGTCTCCAACCTGAACGTCGGCATTCTCTACCTGCTCGCGATGAGCTCGCTGGGCGTCTACGGCATCATCATGGGCGGCTGGGCTTCGAACTCGAAGTACCCGTTCCTGGGCGCGCTGCGTTCGGCGGCGCAGATGGTGTCGTACGAAGTGTCGATCGGCCTGATCATCATCACGGTGATCCTGCTGGCCGGCTCGATGAACCTGTCGACGATCGTCGAGGCCCAGTCGGGCTGGATCTGGAACTGGAACGTCTTCGGCGGCGGCCTCAAGAACATCGTCCTGCTGCCGGTCATGGTGATCGCCATGGGCATGTTCTACATCTCGGCCCTGGCCGAGACGAACCGCCCGCCGTTCGACCTGCCGGAAGCTGAATCCGAACTCGTGGCCGGCTACCAGGTCGAGTATTCCTCGACCCCGTACCTGCTGTTCATGGTCGCCGAATATTCGAACATCGTTCTGATGTGCGCCATGATCAACGTGCTGTTCTTCGGCGGCTGGAACCCCGGCTTCCCGACGGACTTCATGGCGACCTGGCCGACGTTCGCGGCCAACCTGCTGCTGGCCTTGGTGTTCTACGCCAAGATCTGCTTCTGGTTCTTCATGTTCGCCATGGCCAAGGCCATCGTGCCCCGCTACCGCTACGACCAACTGATGCGCCTGGGCTGGAAGGTGTTCCTGCCGATGTCGCTGGTGCTGGTCGTCCTGGTCGCGGCCTGGCGCGTCTTCTCGCCGGTGGCGGGATGAGGCGTCCGCTCGCCCTGGCCCTGACGGGGCTGGTCCTGATGACGACGGGCGCCTGCGCGTCCGTCGCCGAGGACCGCTCCTATTCGCTGGGGCGAGGGATCGTGAACTACGACGAGCTGCGTCGGGCCGGCGACAAGTGCCAGGCCGAAGGCGGATCGTTGCAAGCCAAGATGGACGGGGGAGATCCCGCCCAGCTTTCGAACTACACCTGCGTCATTCCGAAGGTTAAGCGGCCATGATGAGTCGTATCACCCAAGCCGTCAAAGGCGTCGCCCTGCTGGACTTCGCGGGCGCCTTCGGCCTGGCCATGAAGTATCTGGTCGCGCCGAAGAAGACCGTGATCTACCCGAACGAGCGCGGCCCGCAGTCGCCGCGCTTCCGGGGCGAGCACGCCCTGCGCCGCTATCCCAATGGGGAAGAGCGCTGCATCGCGTGCAAGCTGTGCGAGGCCATCTGCCCGGCCCAGGCCATCACCATCGAGGCCGAACCGCGCGAGGACGGCAGCCGCCGCACGACCCGGTACGACATCGACATGGTCAAGTGCATCTACTGCGGCCTGTGCCAGGAGGCCTGCCCGGTGGACGCCATCGTCGAAGGCCCGAACATCGAGTTCGCGGTCGAGACGCGTGAAGAGCTCTACTACGACAAGGAAAAGCTGCTCGACAACGGTGACCGTTGGGAACGGCTGATCGCGAAGAATCTGGAGTTGGACGCTCCGTACCGCTAAACGGTCGGCGCGAATCCGAAGTTGGCGGCGTGTGCTTCGCACGCCGCTGTTATTTGAACTTATCAGGGGAGCACCTGGGCCAATGGCCTTGCAGGCGATAGCTTTCTACTTGCTGGCGTTCGTGACCATTGCGGCGGGTCTTCTCGTCGTCTCGGCCAAGAACCCCGTGCACTCGGTGCTCTTCCTGATCACCGCCTTCTTCTCGGCCGCTGGCCTCTTCGTCCTCCTGGGCGCGGAGTTCCTCGCGATGCTGCTGATCGTCGTCTATGTGGGCGCGGTCGCGGTGCTGTTCCTCTTCGTCGTCATGATGCTCGACATCGACTTCGAAGCGCTTCGGGACGGCTTCGCCCAGTACCTGCCCATCGGCGGTCTGGTCGGCGGCGTCCTGACGATCGAGATGATCATGGTCGCCGTCAGCGTGGCCACCAACGGCGCCGCGTCCAAGAACGCGACCCCGCTGGCTTCGCCGGGCGGTGTCAGCAACACCGAGGCCATCGGCCGGGTGCTCTACACCGACTACATCTTCTTCTTCCAGGCAGCGGGCCTGGTGCTGCTGGTCGCCATGATCGGCGCCATCGTCCTGACCCTGCGTCACAAGCCGGGCGTCAAGCGCCAGGACATCGGCAAGCAGGTCGCCCGCACGCCCAAGACCGGAATGGAACTCGTGCAGATCAAGCCGGGCGAGGGGATCAGCGAATGATCGGCCTTCCGCATTACCTCATCGTCGCCGCCATCCTTCTTACGATCGGCGTCTTCGGGATCTTCGTGAACCGCAAGAACATCATCGTCATCCTGATGTCGATCGAGCTGATCCTGCTGGCGGTGAACATCAACCTGGTCGCCTTCTCGGCCTACCTGCACAACGTGGTGGGCCAGATCTTCGCGATGTTCGTGCTGACCGTGGCGGCCGCCGAGGCCGCCGTGGGCCTCGCCATCCTGGTGACCTTCTTCCGGAACCGCGGCGACATCGCGGTCGACGACGCCAGCATGATGAAGGGCTGACCCAGTGCAATCGCTCGTCACCATTCTCGTCTTCGCCCCGCTGGTGGGCGCGATCATCGCTGGCCTGTTCGGCCGACGGATCGGCAACGTCGCTTCGCAATCCGTGACCACCGGCCTGCTGCTGCTGGCATGCGCGCTGTCGTGGGTCACCTTCAGCCAGTGGACCTGGGGTCACATGGAGGCCTTCACGGTCTCGCTGCTGCCCTTCATCCACGTGGGCGACTTCATCGCCAACTGGTCGATCCGCATCGACGCCCTGTCGGCGACCATGCTGATCGTGGTCACGACCGTCTCGGCGCTCGTGCACATCTACTCCTGGGGCTACATGGCCGAGGACGACAGCAAGCCGCGCTTCTTCGCGTACCTGTCGCTCTTCACCTTCGCCATGCTGTCGCTGGTCACCGCCGCCGACTTCATGCAGCTGTTCTTCGGCTGGGAAGGCGTGGGCCTGGCCTCGTACCTGCTGATCGGCTTCTGGTTCAAGAAGCCGTCGGCCAGCGCGGCCGCCATCAAGGCCTTCGTCGTCAACCGCGTCGGCGACTTCGGCTTCGCGCTCGGCATCATGACCGTCTACTGGGCGTTCGGCACGATCAACTTCGCCGAGCTGTTCCCGATGATCCAGTCGGGCGCCGCGCGCAGCTGGGAGTTCGCGGGCCACCAGTGGCCGCTGGTCGACATCGCCTGCTTCCTGCTGTTCATCGGCGCGATGGGCAAGTCGGCCCAGTTCTTCCTGCACACCTGGCTTCCGGACGCCATGGAAGGCCCGACCCCGGTGTCGGCGCTGATCCACGCGGCCACCATGGTGACCGCCGGCGTCTACATGCTGTGCCTGCTGTCGCCGATGTTCGAGTACGCCCCGGTGGCCAAGAACATCGTCACGGTCATCGGCGCGGTGACGGCCCTGTTCGCCGCCACGGTCGGCCTGACCCAGAACGACATCAAGCGCGTGATCGCCTACTCGACCTGTTCGCAGCTGGGCTACATGTTCTTCGCGGCCGGCGTCGGCGCCTACCAGGCGGCCATGTTCCACCTGTTCACGCACGCCTTCTTCAAGGCCCTGCTGTTCCTGGGCGCCGGTTCGGTGATCCACGGCATGCACCACGAGCAGGACATGCGTCGCTACGGCGCCCTGGCCAAGATGCTGCCGGTGACCTTCATCGCCATGACGATCGGCACGATCGCCATCACGGGCCTCGGCTTCCCGCCGCTGCACCTGGGCTTCGCCGGCTTCTACTCGAAGGACACCATCATCGAAGCTGCGTTCGCCGCGGGCGGCCACAACCAGATCGCCATGTTCGCGTGGGTGATCGGCGTCCTCGTCGCGGGCCTGACCTCGTTCTACTCGTGGCGCCTGGCGTTTTTCACCTTCAACGGCAAGGCCCGCTGGGGTCATGACGACCACGGCCATGACGCGCACGCCGCTCACGGCCATGACGACCACGCCCACGGCGCGCACGACGATCACGGTCATGACGACCATGGCCATGGCCACGATCACAAGCCGCACGAGAGCCCGTGGGTGATGCTGCTGCCGCTGGTCGTGCTGTCGATCGGCGCGGTCGCCGCCGGCTTCGTCTTCACCGGCTACTTCGTGGGTCACCACGAGGCCGAGTTCTGGCGCGGCGCGATCTACAACGCCCCGACCAACCACGTGCTGCACGACGCGCACAACGTGGCCGACTGGGTGAAGTGGAGCCCGCTGGTCGCCTCGCTGCTCGGCCTGGCCATCGCCGTCTACGTCTACCTGATCAAGGGCAACGAGCGGCTGGGCCTCAAGCTCGCCGAGCGCAAGGGTCCGCTGTACGTGTTCTTCTACAACAAGTGGTTCTTCGACGAGCTGTACGACGCCACCTTCGTGCGCGCCGCCAAGTTCCTCGGCGACCTGTTCTGGAAGGGCGGGGACCAGAAGATCATCGATCGCCTGGGTCCCGACGGCGTCAGCGCCGTCTCCTACGCCGTCGGCCGCAAGACGGGCAAAGCCCAGACCGGCTACGTCTACCACTACGCTTTCGTCATGCTGCTCGGCGTCGCCGGCCTGCTGACGTTCGCCCTTTACGCATTCCGTTGAGGACGGATCGATGACCGGCCTGCTCAGCCTTACGACCTTCGCTCCGCTCGTCGGCGTGGCCCTGATCCTGGCGGCTCGCGCCGCCAAGGGCGCGGGCGCCGCCACCGACACCCTGGCCAAGTGGATCGCGCTCGCGACCACGCTGGTGACCTTCGCCCTGGCGCTGGTGCTGACGCTCCAGTTCGACTCGAAGAACCCGGGCTTCCAGTTCGTGGAAGACTTCGCCTGGTTCGCCGGCCTGCACTACCGCATGGGCATTGACGGCATTTCGGTGCTGCTGGTCCTGCTCACCGCCTTCCTGCTGCCGATCTGTATCGTGGCCAGCTGGAAGTCGGTCGAGAAGCGCGTCGTCGAGTACCTGATCGCCTTCCTGGTCCTCGAGACCCTGGTGATCGGCGTGTTCTGCGCGCTGGACCTGGTGCTGTTCTACCTCTTCTTCGAAGGGGGCCTGGTGCCGATGTTCCTGATCATCGGCATCTGGGGCGGCAAGCGCCGGATCTACGCGGCCTACAAGTTCTTTCTCTACACGCTGCTCGGCTCGGTGCTGATGCTGGCGGCCATCCTGGCCATGATCTCGATCGCCGGCACCTCGTCGATCCCCGAGCTCATGACCTACAAGTTCGCGCCGTGGCTCCAGACCTGGCTGTGGCTGGCCTTCTTCGCCTCGTTCGCGGTGAAGATGCCGATGTGGCCCGTCCACACCTGGCTGCCCGACGCCCACGTGGAAGCCCCGACGGCGGGTTCGGTCATCCTGGCCGGCATCCTGCTGAAGATGGGCGGCTACGGCTTCATGCGCTTCAGCATCCCGATGTTCCCGAACGCCTCGGAGATGTTCCAGCCGCTGGTGTTCGCGATGTCGGGCATCGCCATCGTCTACACCTCGCTGGTCGCCTTCCGTCAGACCGACATCAAGAAGTTGATCGCCTATTCGTCGGTCGCCCACATGGGCTTCGTGACCATGGGCATCTTCTCGGGCAACGCGGCCGGCGAGCAGGGCGCCCTGTTCCAGATGATCAGCCACGGTGTGATCTCCGGCGCGCTCTTCCTCTGCGTCGGCGTCGTCTACGACCGCATGCACACCCGCGAGATCGCCTTCTACGGCGGCCTGACCAACCGCATGCCGCACTACGCCTTCGTGTTCCTGCTGTTCACGATGGGCAATGTCGGCCTGCCGGGCACCTCGGGCTTCGTCGGTGAAATCCTGACGATGACCGGCGTCTACCAGGCCTCGACCTGGACGGCGATCGTGTCTGCCACCGGCGTGATCCTGTCGGCGATGTACGCCCTGACGCTGTACCGCCGCGTCATGTACGGCGAGATCGTCAACCCGGAATTGAAGACGATCACCGACCTCGATGCGCGCGAGATCCTGCTCTTCGTGCCGCTGATCATCATGACCCTGGTGCTCGGCATCTATCCTAATCTTGTGTTCAACCTGACCGCGTCGTCCGTCGACGGGCTCGTCGGCGCCTGGCGCGCCGCCGTGGGCGGGTGAGGGATCCCATGACGTTCTCCGCCAACATCTCCCTCGTCCTTCCCGAGCTGGTCCTGGGCGTCTCGGCCCTGGTCCTGCTGGTCTGGGGCGCCTTCTCCAAGAAGACCACGCCGGTCTTCACGGGCGCTTCGGTGCTGGCGCTGCTGGCCGCCGCCGTCCTGGCGGCGATCGGTCCGCACGGCCACGCCTTCAACGGCGTCTACTCGGCCGACGCCGCGGCCAGCTACGCCAAGGTCGCGATCTTCCTGTTCAGCGCCCTGGCCGTGGTGCTCGGCGACCGCTGGCTCGCCGCCCGCGGCGACCAGAAGTTCGAGTTCCCGGTCCTGGTCGTGCTGTCGGCCGTCGGCATGGGCATCACCGCCTCGGCCGGCGACCTGATCAGCCTCTATATCGGCGTCGAACTGCAATCGCTGGCCCTGTACGTCCTGGCGGCCTTCCGTCGCGACGACGCCAAGGCCTCGGAAGCGGGCCTGAAGTACTTCGTGCTGGGCGCGCTGTCGTCGGGCATCCTGCTGTACGGCGCCTCGCTGATCTACGGCTTCGCCGGTTCGACCCGCTTCGCCGACATCGCCGCCGCCTCGCACGGCGCCCATGGCCTGGGCCTGCTGTTCGGCCTGATCTTCGTGATCTGCGGCCTGGCGTTCAAGGTTTCGGCCGCGCCGTTCCACATGTGGACCCCGGACGTCTACGAAGGCGCCCCGACCCCGGTCGTCGGCTTCTTCGCCGCCGCGCCGAAGCTGGCCGCCATGATGATGTTCGCCCGCGTGCTGGGCGACGCCTTCCCCGACGCCGTGTCGCAATGGCGCCAGGTGCTGATCATCGCGGCCCTGCTGTCGGTGTTCGTCGGCGCCTTCGCCGGTCTGGCCCAGACCAACCTCAAGCGCCTGTGGGCCTATTCCTCGATCGCCAACGTCGGTTACGCCCTGCTGGGCGTCGCCACCGGCGGCGAGATCGGCCTGCACTCGATGCTGGTCTTCATGGTGCTCTACATGGTGGACGTCACCGGCTTCTTCGCCTGCCTGCAGGCGCTGAGCCGCGACGGCAAGCCGATGGAGACCATCGAGGACATGGCCGGCCTGGTGAAGGAACGTCCCGGCATCGCCCTGGCCATGACCGCGTTCTCGCTGTCGGCCCTCGGCCTGCCGCCGTTCTCGGGCTTCTGGGCCAAGTTCTACGTCTTCAAGGCCGCCATGGGCTCGGGCGACGTGCCGCTGCAGTGGGCCGCCGTGCTCGGCCTGGTGGGCAGCGTCGTGGCCGCGTTCTACTACCTGCGCCTGATCAAGGCGATGTGGTTCGACGCGCCCGCGGGCTCGGTGGACAAGCCGCAACCGACCGCTCGCGCGATCGGCTTCGCCGCGGCCCTGTTCTCGTTCCCGATCGTGCTGGCCGCCTTGGTCTGGCTCGACCCCGCCGCCAAGGTGGCGGCGGCCGCCTTCGGCCACCTCTGACGTGACGGGCGGCCCCCCGTTCGACAACGGGGCGGGCAAGGGGCCGCCCGTCGTCGTTCTCGACGAGATCGACTCGACCAACGCCGAGGTCCGCCGCCGCGCAGAAGCGGGGCGGACCGAGCCCGTCTGGATCGTCGGCCTGCGGCAGACCTCGGGCCGAGGCCGCCGGGGCCGGGCCTGGGAAACCGGCGACGGCAACCTGGCCGCCACGCTTCTGCTGACCATCGACAAGCCGCCCGCCGAAGCCGCCCAGGTCTCGTTCGTCGCCGCCCTGGCGGTGGCCGACCTGCTTGCCGCCTACGTGCCCGAGCGCCTGGTCAGCCTGAAATGGCCCAACGACCCGATGGTCGGCGGCCTCAAGATCAGCGGCATCCTCATCGAGTCCGGCAAGTCGCCGGACGGCGGCCTGTGGCTGGCCGTGGGGATCGGGGTGAACCTGGCCCGCAAGCCCATCGACAGCGAGCGCCCGACCACGGCGCTGCCGACCTGGCGGGCCGAACCGCCGCCGACGCCGGTCGAGGCGATCGGGGTGCTGGCCGCGTCGTTCGACCGCTGGCTGGACGTCTGGCTGCGCCTGGGCTTTCCCGCCATCGCCGACGCCTGGACCGCCAAGGCCCACGGCCTGGGCGAGCCCTGCGTCGCCCGCCTGGGGACCGAGACGGTCGAGGGCATAGCCGAGGGCCTGGACGGCGATGGGGCCTTGCGCCTGCGCCTTGCCGACGGCCAACTGCGCCGGATCACCGCCGGCGACGTCTTCTTCGGAGCTTCGTGATGCTGCTGGCCATCGAACAGGGCAACACCAACACCATGTTCGCCATCCACGACGGCCAGTCGTGGATCGCCCAGTGGCGGGCCGCCACCGAGAGCACCCGCACCGCCGACGAGTACGTCGTCTGGCTGTCGCAACTGATGTCGATGCAGGGCCTGGGCTTCCGCTCGCTGGACGCCTGCATCATCTCCAGCGTCGTGCCCCAATCGCTGTTCAACCTGCGTAACCTGTCGCGGCGCTACCTGAACGTCGAGCCGCTGGTGATCGGCGAGAACGCCAAGCTGGGCGTCGACATCCGCATCGACAAGCCGTCGGAGGCCGGCGCCGACCGCCTGGTCAACGCCGTGGGCGCCAGCATGGTCTACAAGGGCCCGTTGATCGTGATCGACAGCGGCACGGCCACCACCTTCGACGTCGTGGCCGCCGACGGCGCCTTCGAGGGCGGCATCATCGCCCCGGGCATCAACCTGTCCATGCAGGCGCTGCACGAAGCGGCCGCCAAGCTGCCCCGCATCGCCATCCAGCGTCCCGGCAAGATCGTGGGCACCGACACGGTCGGCGCCATGCAGTCGGGCGTTTTCTGGGGCTACATCTCACTCATCGAAGGGCTCGTCTCGCGCATCAAGGAAGAGCGCGGCGAGGACCTGACCGTGGTCGCCACCGGCGGCGTCGCCTCGCTGTTCGAGGGCGCCACCGACAGCATCGACCACTTCGACCCCGATCTGACCATCCGTGGTCTCCTCGAAATTCACCGCCGCAATACCCATCTAGGGACCGAATGAAAAAGCAAACCAACGACGAACTAGTCTTCCTGCCGCTGGGCGGGTCGAACGAGATCGGCATGAACTTCAACCTGTACGGCTACGGGCCCGCCGACGACCGCAAGTGGATCGTCGTCGACCTCGGCGTCACCTTCGGCGACCAGACGACGCCGGGGGTCGAGATCATCCTGCCCGACCCCGAGTACATCGTCCCCTATGCCGACGACATCCTGGGCATCGTGCTGACCCACGCGCACGAAGACCACCTGGGGGCCGTAGCCTGGCTGTGGCCGCAGCTGAAGGCACCGGTCTACGCCACGCCCTTCACCGCCTTCCTGCTGCGCGAGAAGCTGCGTGACGCCAACCTGCTGGACGAGGTCGAGATCCACGAGGTGCCGTTGAGCGGCAGCTTCGACCTGGGGCCGTTCCATCTGGAAATGGTGACCCTGACCCACTCGATCCCCGAGCCCAACGGCCTGGCGATCAAGACCCCGTTGGGCACCATCCTGCACACCGGCGACTGGAAGATCGATCCCGATCCCCAGCTGGGCGCGGCCACCGATGTCGACGCCTTGCGCCGTCTGGGCGACGAGGGCGTGCTGGCCATGGTCTGCGACAGCACCAACGTCTTCGTCGAGGGCGAGTCCGGCTCGGAAGCCGACGTCCGCGTCGAGATGAACAAGCTGATCGCCGGCCTGACCGGCAAGATCGCCGTGGCCTGCTTCGCCTCGAACGTGGCGCGCATGGACACCGTGATCCGCGCGGCCCAGGCCGCCGGCCGCAAGGTGTGCCTCGCCGGCCGCTCGATGCACCGCATGGCCGCCGCCGCGCGCTCGGTGGGACTGCTCGAGGGCCTGGATCCGTTCGTCACCGACGACCAGGCCAAGCACATGCCGGAGAACGAGATCCTCTATCTCTGCACCGGCAGCCAGGGCGAGGCGAGGGCGGCTCTGGCCCGCATCGCCGAGGGCAACCACCCGCACGTCAAGCTTTCACAGGGCGACCACGTGGTGTTCAGCTCGCGCGTGATCCCGGGCAACGAAATCCCGATCCGCAACCTGCAGAACAAGCTGGCCGACCGTGGCGTGCGCCTGCACACCGAGCGTGACACCCCCGGCATCCACGTCAGCGGCCACCCGTGCCGTGACGAGCTGAAGCAGATGTACCAGTGGGCCCGTCCGCAGATCGCGGTGCCGACTCACGGCGAGCGTCGCCACCTGCTCGAGCACGCCGCCTTCGCCAAGGACCTGCAGGTTCCCCACGCCGTCTCGCCGCGCAACGGCGACATGGTGCGCCTGGCGCCTGGTCATCCGGAGATCATCGACGAGGTGCCGGCCGGTCGCCTGTACGTCGACGGCGGCGTCGTGACGCCCGAGAACGGCGAGGCCCTGCGCGAGCGTCGCCATGCGGCGTTCAACGGCGTGCTGGCCGTGTCGATCGTGCTGGACGGCCGCAACAAGGTCGTCTCGGGCCCGCAGGTCCGGGGCCTGGGCCTGGCCGGCGACGAGGAATACCCGCTCGACGAGGCCCTGGACGACCTGGCGGAAGAGGCCGAAGAGGCCTTCAAGCGCCTGTCGGGCGACGACCGCGAGATCGACGAAACGATCGAGAACGCCATCTCGCGCGCGGTGAAGAAGGCCGCCTTCCGCATCTGGGAACGCAAGCCGGTCGTCGAGACGACCGTCCTGCGCCTCTGACGCCCGCATGAGCATCGACGACCAGGTCCCGACCGAGCCCCCCGAGCCGCCGCCTGCGCGGCGCGAGGGGATCTTCGGCCAGGGGCCTGCCGTCATCTGGTTCGAGGCCTGGCCGGTCCTGGTGACCCTGGGCCTGATCTGGATCGTCTTCGCCGCCCAGCTGGCCAGCGCGCCGCTGGGGTTGGAGGAGCGGATGCTCAGCTACGGCGCCTTCCATCCCGGCAACTTCCGGGACGGTCTGTGGTGGACGCCGCTGACCTCGATGTTCCTGCATGCCGGCTGGCTGCACGTGGTCATGAACTCGGCGGCCTTGGTCGCCCTGGGGCCGGGGATCGCCCAGCGCCTGGGGCGCGACGCGTTCGGCGGCCTGCTGTTCGGCGGTCTCTATGTCGGCTGCGGTCTGGCCGGCGTGGCGCTGGCCGGACTGATGATGCCCGACGCCTGGCTGCTGGGCGCGTCCGGCGCTATCTGCGGCCTGTGGGGCGCGGGGGCGCGCCTGGTCGGGCCGGGCAGGGAAGAGCTGCATCCGATCTTCTCCAAGGCCGTCGGCCGTTCGGCGCTGTCGTTCCTGGTCATGAACCTGGTCGTCGTGGTCGCCGCCGGCGCCTACGGCCTGGCCAGCCAGCAGGGCCTGATCCTCGTCTCGTGGCAGGCGCATCTGGGCGGCTTCGTGCTCGGCCTGCTGCTGGTCGGCGTGCTGCCGGTGCGCTTCCACTGGCTGAAGGGCCTTCGCGGCGCTTGACTGCCGTGACCGGAGGCGCGGTTAGTTGGTCTCCAACTCCGCACCAACCGGGACAGGAACCATGATCGGCAGGCTCAACCATATCGGCGTCGCCACGCCCTCCATCGACGAGTCGGTGAAGATGTACCGCGAGCTGCTGGGCGCCACCTCGGTCACCGAAAAGTGGGCCATGCCCGAGCAGGGCGTCTGGGTCTGCTTCGTCAACCTGCCCAACAGTCAGATCGAGCTGATCGAGCCCTACGGCGAGAAGTCCCCGATCCACGCCTTCCTGGCCAAGAACCCCAAGGGCGGCCAGCATCACGTCTGCTTCGAGGTCGAGAACATCTACGAGGCCCGCGACGCTCTGGTCGCCAAGGGCGCGACCGTGCTAGGCGAGCCCAGGATCGGCGCCCATGGAACGCTGATCATCTTCGTTCACCCCAAGGACATGGGCGGCATGCTCGTGGAATTGATGGAAAGCCCCAAGGACGCGCATCACTGATGGGACCGATCACCAGCGTCGCGATCTTCCTGACCATCTGGTGGACGGTGCTGTTCGCCGTGCTGCCGCTGGGCGTGCGCAGCTATCACGAGATGGGAATCGAGCCGCCGCCGGGCGCCGATCCGGGCGCGCCGGTGAACCCGAACCTGAAGCGCAAGTTCCTCACCACGACCTGGGTGACGGCGGTGCTGTTCACGATTCTCTGGCTGGTGGTGAAGTTCCAGCTGGTGACCCTGCCGGACCTGCCCTCGACCTACTGAAAACTTTTGCAGTCGGGGGCTGGGCGCCCAAGGGTTGTGCGACCGGCGATCTCCTGCCCGTCAAACGCCCATGTCTTGGGCGAAACGCGCGGAGCTTGAACGCCAGCGGCAATCGCATGCCCCAACAGCCGTTCGACGGTCGTAGACTGTAATGACGAGGCCGGGTTCGGCCTTGCTCTGTGGCGTCTTCCCCGACGATGAACTTGAACGGCCGCGCGATTGAACCGCGCGGCCTTCTTTTCGTTATGGCTCCGCTCGGGGCGTTGGCCGAAGAGAGCGCGGCCTCGCCCAACTCTTTCGACAGTCGGACGCCCTCGACACTCAAAACGTCATCTTTTCGCCGCGCGCGTTGCCAAGCTGAACGGCGACCGGCTATCTCAACGCCTCGAATACTCCCGGAGACGTCTCGTCCATGCGCCTGTCGCGCTACTTCCTGCCCGTCCTGAAAGAAGCTCCCTCCGACGCCCAGATCGTGTCGCACCAGCTGATGCTGCGCGCGGGCATGATCCGCCAGGAGGCCGCCGGCATCTACGCCTGGCTGCCACTGGGCCTGCGGGTGCTCAACAAGGTCGAGCAGATCGTCCGCGAGGAGATGGATCGCGCCGGCGCCGTCGAGCTCCTGATGCCGACCCTGCAACTGGCCGACCTGTGGCGCGAGTCGGGCCGCTACGACGCCTACGGCCCGGAGATGCTGCGCATCACCGACCGTCACGAGCGCGAGCTGCTGTACGGGCCCACCAACGAGGAAATGGTCACCGAGATCTTCCGCGCCTCGGTGCGCAGCTACAAGGACCTGCCCAAGAACCTCTACCATGTGCAGTGGAAGTTCCGGGACGAGCGCCGTCCGCGCTTCGGCGTGATGCGCGGCCGCGAGTTCCTGATGAAGGACGCCTACAGCTTCGACCTCGACGCCGAGGGCGCGCGCAAGTCGTACAACCGCATGTTCGTGGCCTACCTCAACCTCTACGCCCGCATGGGCCTGAAGGCCGTGCCGATGCGCGCCGACACCGGCCCGATCGGCGGCGACCTGTCCCACGAGTTCATCGTCCTGGCCGAAACCGGTGAAAGCGCCGTCTTCTGCCACAAGGACCTGGTCGAGATGGATCCCCCAGGGGCAGACGTCGACTGGTACGGCGACCTGCAGCCTCTCGTCGACCAGCGCACGGCGCTGTACGCCGCGACCGAGGAGATGCACGACGAAGCCGCCTTCGACGCGATCCCCGAGGGCGACCGCCTGTCGGCCCGCGGCATCGAGGTCGGCCACATCTTCTCGTTCGGCACCAAGTATTCCGAGCCGATGAAGGCCTATGTCATGGGTCCGGACGGCAAGGAAGTACCGGCCCAGATGGGCAGCTACGGCGTCGGCGTCTCGCGCCTGCTGGGCGCGATCATCGAGGCCAGCCACGACGAAGGCGGCATCATCTGGCCCGAAAGCGTCGCGCCGTTCCACGTCGGCATCGTCAACATGCGCCAGGGCGACGGCGCCTGCGACGCGGCTTGCGACAGCGCCTACAAGGCCCTGCAGGCCGCCGGCGTCGACGTGCTCTATGACGACACCGATGCTCGCGGCGGCGCCAAGTTCGCCACCATGGACCTGATCGGCCTGCCCTGGCAGCTGATCGTCGGGCCCAAGGGCATCGCCGACGGCGTGGTCGAGCTGAAGAACCGCAAGACCGGCGAACGCGTCTCCGAGCCGCTCGACGCGGTCATCGCCCGCCTGACCGGCAAGGCCGCCTGATGGCGCTCGGCGCGGGGCCTTTCGGGATCTGGGAACGGACGGTCGCCTGGCGTTACCTGCGCACCAAGCGCAAGAACGGCGGCGTCGCCCTGATCTCGGTGATCTCGTTCAGCGCGGTGATGCTGGCGGTATTCGCCCTCATCACCGTGATGAGCGTCATGAACGGCTTCCGCGCCGAGCTTCTCGGCCGGCTGCTCGGCTTCAACGGCCACATCTACGCGCAGGGGCCGCTGGTCAACGGCCCCGACCGCGAGGGCGTCATCGCCCGCATCAAGGCCAGCCCCGGCGTGATTCAGGCCGCGCCCCTGGTCGAGGCCCAGGCCATGGTCATCGGTCCCAACCAGGTGACCGGCGCCATCGTGCGGGGCGTGAACCCCGCCGACCTGCGCGGCATGAAGCTGATCTCCAGCAACATCAAGCAGGGCTCGCTCGACGGCTACGGCGAGGGCGAGTACGGCGGCGACATGGTGCTGATCGGCGACCGCATGGCCCGCAACCTTGGTCTTTCGGTCGGCGATCCGATCACCCTGATCTCGCCGTCCGGCCCGGCCACGGCCTTCGGGACCTCGACCCGCGAGAAGGACTATGTCGTCGGCGGCGTGTTCAGCGTCGGCATGAGCCAGTTCGACGAGAGCTACGTGATGATGCCGCTGGCCCAGGCGCAGCTGTTCTTCGGGCGCGACACGGCCATCGACTACGTCGAGGTCAAGCTGACCGACCCCGACAACGCCAAGCAGGCCAAGGCCGCCATCGAACAGGCCGTGGGGCCGGGCGCCTTCATTACCGACTGGATGGACAAGAACAGCAGCTACTTCAACGCGCTGCAGGTCGAGCGCAAGGTCATGCGCCTGATCCTGTTCTTCATCGTCGCCATCGCCACCCTCAACATCATCTCCGGCCTCGTCATGCTGGTGAAGAACAAGGGCCGCGACATCGCCATTCTGCGCACCATGGGCGCCAGCCAGTCGTCGATCCTGCGCATCTTCATCATGGCCGGCGCCTCGATCGGCCTGGCCGGCACCCTGATGGGCCTGCTGCTGGGCGTCCTGTTCTGCGCCAACATCACCGCCATCCAGAACTTCGTCGAATGGGCCACCGGCACGGCCGTGTTCAGCGCCGACATCTATTTCCTGGCCCATATCCCGGCCAAGATCGACTGGGTCGAGGTGGGCGGCGTCGTCTCGATCTCCACCCTGATGAGCGTGCTGGCGACCCTGCCGCCGGCGCTGCGGGCCTCGCGCCTCGATCCCGTTGAGGCCCTTCGCTATGAGTAGCCCCGTCCTGTCGCTGCGCGGCGTCGAGCGCACCTACGTCACCGAGGCCGGCAAGCTGACCGTGCTGCGCGGCGCCGACCTCGACGTCTATCCGGGCGAGGTCGTGGGCCTGATCGGCCCGTCGGGGTCGGGCAAGTCGTCGCTGCTGCACGCCGCGGGGCTGCTGGAGCGCCCGGACGCCGGCATCATCGCCGTCGACGGCAAGGACTGCTCCAAGCTCTCCGAGCGCCAGCGCACCAAGGTGCGCCTGTCGACCGTGGGCTTCGTCTACCAGTTCCACCACCTGCTGCCGGAGTTCACGGCTGCGGAAAACGTGGAACTGCCGCAGATGATCGCCGGCCGTCGCCGGGCCGAGGCCCGCGAGCGGGCCGTGGGGCTTCTGAGCCAACTGGGCCTTGCCGCTCGCGTGGATCACCAGCCCGGCCAGATGTCGGGCGGCGAGCAGCAGCGCGTGGCCATCGCCCGGGCCCTGGCCAACTCGCCCAAGCTGCTGCTGGCCGACGAGCCGACCGGCAACCTCGATCCGGCGACCTCGGCCGCCACCTTCCAGGCGCTCTACGACCTGGCGCGCGGGCAGGGCGTGGCCGCCCTGATCGCCACCCACAACATGGAGCTGGCCCGCTACATGGACCGGGTCTTCGCCCTGCGCGACGGCCACCTGGAGCCGCAGACGTTCTAGGCAGGGGCGAAAACCTCGCCCTTCGACAAGCTCTGGGTGAGGTTCTCGGATGCGTGGCCTTGCCCTATTCCTCATCCTGAGCCTGTCGAAGGACGAGGAACACGCACCAGCTTGAATTCAGAGAAGCGCCTGCCGCATCGCCGCGAAGAACCCGGCCTGGTCGATCTTCTTGATGACCCGGGCGTTAGGCTCGCGGCGCTTCAGGGCCGGGTCGGCGATCTCGATGTCCGGCAGGATCGAGTGCGACACGCTGAGATAGCCGCGCGTCAGCTCGCCCATGGTCTCCACGTCGATCACGCAGCGCTCGGCCTCGAGCACCAGGGTCTCGTCGAGCATGGCCGCGCAGGTCAGGGCGTCGGGGTGCAGGCTGCCGTCCAGGCCCTCGGTGTCGCGGGCGAAGGCCAGTGAAGCCTCGTTGACCTTGGTGAAGAACGCCGCGCGCGGCGTGCCCAGGGCGTCGAGCTCGCCCAGTTGCGCGGTCGTCAGCAGGCCGTCGCGCAGGGTTTCGGTCCAGGTCACCACGTGCAGGTCGAAGCCCGCGTTGACGACGATCTTGGCCGCCTCGGGATCGACATAGAAATTGTACTCGGCCGCCGGCGTGACGTTGCCCACGCCGTTGTCGGCGCCGCCCATGACCCACAGGGCCTTGGCGGCCTTGGCGATCGCCGGCTCGCGCAGCACGGCCAGGGCGATGTTGGTCAGCGGCGCCTGGGCCAGCAGCGTGATCTCGCCAGGCGCCTCCATCACCCGTCGCACGATCTCGTCGGCCGCGTGGCCGGGGGAGGGGCGCTGGGCCGCCTTGGGGAACGCCGCGTCGCTCATGCCGTCCTCGCCGAACACGTAGGCGGCGTCCAGCGGAAGGCGGCTGAACGGTTTGCCCGCGCCCAGATAGACCGGAACGCCGGCGGTCTCGCAGGCCTCCAGCGTCACCAGGGCGTTCTCGGCGTGCTGTTCGAAGCCGACATTGCCGTGGCTGATGGTGATGGCCTCGACGTTCACGCCCGGGCGGCGCAGGGCGAGCATCAGGGAGAAGACGTCGTCTCCGGCGGTGTCGGTGTCGATGATCAGGCGCATGGCGGGGCTTCTGCCGTGTTCCGACGGCCAAGGCCAGAGCCGCCCGGTTGATCCGCGGCGATAGGCCCCGCGTGACAAAAAAGCTCGCAACTTGCCTGTGGACTATTGTGGTGAGAACGAAAGGGGAATATAGAACAAAAAGGCAACTGGCCAACGAGCTGTGGAGGGATGGTATGGTCCGGATCGCGCGTGAGTCTTTGGCGCTTGTATCTGTCGCCGGCTTCGTCTGGATGATGTGTTCGGTCGCCCAGTTGGTGGCCTGAGTCGAATAGCAGCGAGGGTCTGGTCATGTCGGGTGTGGAAGGTCAGGGTTTCGTCCACCTCCGCGTCCGGTCGGCCTATTCGCTGCTGGAAGGGGCCATCAAGGCCGACAAGATCCCGGGCATGGCCGCCGCCGGCGGCATGCCCGCCGCGGGGATCGCCGACCGGGCCAATCTGTTCGGCGCCCTGGAGTTCTCCGTCTATTCCAAGGACAACGGCGTCCAGCCGATCATCGGCTGCGCCCTGCCGGTGAAGGGCATCGGCGCCAAGCCGGCCGAGCGCTGGGCGCGCGAGCCGACCATCACCCTGCTGGTGCAGAACGAGCGGGGCTATCTGAACCTCTCGGAACTGTCGTCCCTGGCCTACCTGGAAAGCGGCGAATTGGCCGAACCGGTCGTGCCCTGGGCCAAGGTGGTCGAGTATTCCGAAGGCCTGATCCTGCTGTCGGGCGGAACCGACGGGCCTGTCGACAGCCTGTTCGCCGCCGGCAAGACGGCCGAGGGCAATGCGGCCCTGGCCGAGATGCAGCAGGTGTTCGGCGATCGCTTCTATGTCGAACTCCAGCGCCACGGCCTGCCGCAGCAGGCGGCGGCCGAGCCTGGTCTCGTCGACTGGGCCTACGACCACGACGCGCCGCTGGTCGCGACCAACGACTGCTACTACGCCAAGCCTGAACTCTATGACGCGCACGATGCGCTGCTGTGCATCGCCGACGGGTCGTTCGTCGGCCAGGACGAGCGTCGCCGGGTGACGCCCGAGCACTGGTTCAAGCCGGCCGACGACATGCGCAAGCTGTTCGCCGACCTGCCGGAGGCCTGCGACAACACCCTCGACATCGCCCGACGCTGCGCCTTCATGGTCAAGAAGCGCGATCCCATCCTGCCCAGCTTCCCCACCGGCGACGGCCGCAACGAAGCCGAAGAGCTGGCCCACCAGGCCCGTGAAGGCCTGCGCATGCGCCTAGAGGGCCTGACCCTGGCGATGGAAGAGCACGTCTACTGGGAGCGGCTCGACTTCGAGCTCGGCATCATCGTCAAGATGGGCTTCCCCGGCTACTTCCTGATCGTTTCCGACTTCATCAAGTGGGGGAAGGACCACGGCATCCCGGTCGGTCCGGGGCGGGGTTCGGGCGCCGGTTCGCTGGTCGCCTGGGTGCTGACCATCACCGATCTCGACCCGCTGCGCTTCGGCCTGCTGTTCGAGCGCTTCCTCAATCCCGAGCGGGTCTCCATGCCTGACTTCGACGTCGACTTCTGCCAGGAGCGACGCGAAGAGGTGATCGCCTACGTGCAGGACAAGTACGGCCGCGACCGCGTGGCCCAGATCATCACCTTCGGTTCGTTGCAGGCCCGCGCCGTGCTGCGCGACGTCGGTCGGGTGATGCAGCTGCCGCTGGGCCTGGTGGATCGTCTCTGCAAGATGGTGCCCAACAATCCGGCCGCCCCGGTGACCCTGGCCCAGGCCATCGACATCGAGCCGCGCCTAAAACAGGCCAAGAACGAGGACGCCAACGTCTCCAACTGCCTGGACGTGGCCCTGCAGCTGGAAGGCCTGTTCCGCAACGCCTCGACCCACGCCGCCGGCGTGGTCATCGGCGATCGGCCGTTGACCCAGCTGACCCCGCTCTACAAGGATCCGCGCTCGGATTTCCCGGCCACCCAGTTCAACATGAAGTGGGTCGAGAGCGCGGGGCTGGTGAAGTTCGACTTCCTGGGCCTGAAGACCCTGACCGTGCTCGACCGCGCGGTGAAGCACCTGCGCAAGCGCGGCATGGAAGTGGACCTGGGCCGCCTGCCGTTCGACGACACCAAGAGCTACGAGCTGCTGGCCTCGGGCCAGACGGTCGGCGTATTCCAGCTCGAAAGCCAGGGCATGCGCGACACCCTGCGCAAGATGCGCTGCGGCTCGATCGAGGAGATCACCGCGCTGATCTCGCTCTATCGTCCGGGCCCGATGGACAACATCGACACCTTCGTCGACTGCAAGTTCGGCCGAAAGCCCGTCGACACCCTGCACCCGTCGCTCGAGGGCGTGCTGCGCGAGACCTACGGGGTCATCGTCTACCAGGAGCAGGTGATGCAGATCGCCCAGATCCTGGCCGGCTACAGCCTGGGCGAGGCCGACCTGCTGCGTCGCGCCATGGGTAAGAAGAAGAAGGAGGAGATGGATCTCCAGAAGATCCGTTTCGTCTCCGGCGCCAAGGAGAAGGGCGTGCCCGAGGAGCAGTCGGGCTCGATCTTCGAACTGGTGGCCAAGTTTGCCGGCTACGGCTTCAACAAGAGCCACGCGGCCGCCTACGCCCTGATCGCCTACCAGACGGCCTGGCTGAAGGCCAATACGCCGGTCGAGTTCCTCGCCGCGTCGATGAGCCTGGATATCTCCAACACCGACAAGCTGGCGGTCTTCCACCAGGACGCCCGCCGCTTCAACATCACCGTCCGGGCCCCGGACGTGAACCGCTCGGGCGCCGACTTCGAGGTCGAGAACGGCGAGGTGCTCTACGCGCTCGGCGCGGTGCGCAACGTCGGCCTGGAAGCCATGAAGCACCTCGTGGCGGTGCGCGACGAGGGCGGTCCGTTCCGCGACATCTTCGACTTCGTCGAGCGGGTGGATCCCAAGCAGGTCAACAAGCGCGCCATCGAAAACCTGGCGCGGGCCGGGGCCTTCGACTCGTTCAACAAGAACCGCGCCCAGGTGTTCGCCAACGCCGACGTGCTGATCGCCCACGGCCAGAGCGTCGCGGCCGACCGGCAGGGCGGCCAGCACGCCCTGTTCGGCGGCGACGCGGCCGCCAGCCGGCCGCGCCTGAAGAAGGTCGAGCCCTGGACCCAGGTCGACCTGCTGGACGAGGAACTGTCGGCGGTCGGCTTCTACCTGACGGGGCACCCGCTGGAGGACATGGTCGGCATGCTGCGCCGCCGGCGCACCGTGATGCTGACCGAGGCCATGGCCCAGGCCGAGGCTGGAGCCGAGGCCCTGCGCATGTGCGGCATCGTCCGTCGTCGCCAGGAGCGCGCCTCCCAGAGCGGCGAGCGCTTCGCCTTCGTCTCGCTGTCGGACCCGTCGGGCGAGTACGAGGTGCTGTTCCCGCCGGAATCCCTGCGCAAGTGCCGCGACGTGCTGGAGCCGGGCAAGGGCGTGGTCATCAAGGTCCGCTCCAAGGCCCGCGACGGCGAGGTGCGCTTCTTCGGCGACGACGCCGAGCCGATCGAAAGGGCCATAGAGAACGTCGTGGCGGGCTTGCGGGTGCACCTGTCGCCGGCGGCTACGGAGATCGAGGCCCTCAAGCGCCGCATCGAGCCGGCCGCGACCCAGAAGGGCGGCGAGATCAGTTTCGTCGCGGCCCTGGGCGGCGGCCGGGAGATCGAGCTGAAGTTGCCGGGGCGCTATACGCTGGACGCCTCGCTGCGAGGGGCGCTGAAGACCGCGCCGGGCGTGGCGCTGCTGGAAGACATCTAGCGGTCTTTCCCCTTAGGGCCTCCCGGTTGGCTTTGGCGGGTCTTGCGCCCGGCGATCGGGCGGGGTGGCTGAGGAAGCCGGTGCTGAGTGGTCCGGCGTGGAGCGTCGGCTCAGGCCTGGGCGCGGTTGATAGACCTTAAGGTGGTCGGGATGGCGCTGGCGGTCCCGGGGCGTGGATCCTGACCGTCAGCGTACTGGATGCGACGAGGGAGGGGCGCTCGGCCCTATCCGACCGGTATGATCGAAGACGCCTGCCTCCTTGGCCGGCGGTTCTGGGAGGAAACCATGAGCAAGCACACCGGCGGCTGCCAATGCGGCAAGGTCCGCTTCGAGGTCGAGGCCGACCTGTCGCAGACCATCACCTGCAACTGCTCGCGCTGCGGCAAGCTGGGCTCGGTCCTGGCCTTCGCGCCGATCGACGACTTCACCCTGCTGTCGGGCGAGGACGTCCTGAGCGAGTACCGGTTCAACACCGGCAAGATCCAGCATCTGTTCTGCGCCGACTGCGGCATCGAATCCTTCGCTCGGGGCGAGGCCCCGAACGGCGCGAAGATGGCGGCGATCAATGTCCGCTGCATCGACGGCGTCGACGTCTTCGGGCTCGAGCCGCAGCAGGTCGACGGCAAGTCGTTCTGAACGCGAAGAGGCGCAGCGGCCCGCCGGCCCATCCGCTTGGACGAAGGCCGGCGAAGCTCGAGGCGGTAGGCGGGCGGTGACCAGGGGCATGCTGCGGCCTCGCCACCCTCCAACAGGGGGGGGGGCGGCGCACAACGCCGCAGCGGACCGGCGCTGAAGGGGCGGGCCTGCGTTTTTGTTTTTTGGGGCGGGGCAGTGGGTTGCGGCTCTGGTGGCCGGACAGCGGTGGGCTGGGCCCGACTGGGTAGCGCAAGACTGGTCGGCAGGGCGGCGGAGCTTGCCTGCGGTCCGCACCGCCTACGCTCACCAGTTTGGAACGGGCGGAGCTTCCGACCCTCCGCTGCGCCGCGGCCGGCGTGACGACGCCCCTGGGCACGGGGTGTTGGTTGAGAGGTTGTCGCCTGGCCGAACGAGCGCGTCGCGATCTGTTGGGTCGGGATTTTCCAAGGGGACAGGCCAGGCGCGGGACGAAGAGGCGGCTCCTCTCCGCCCGCCTTGGCTGGAGGCCGAAGTTATCAATGCCGTTCACCCCAGGGGCTTGAACGAAGCTCGGGTTGCGACGCTCCCCTTCCAGAGCCGGGAGCTCCCGGATGAACATCCACAATGCCCGCCTGCCGCTGCTGGGCGAGCAGCGATGATTGAGAGGATCGAGACCGAGGGCTGGTCGATGGCCAAGGCCGTCTAGGCCTAAGGAAATTGAGCGCCTGGCCAGGGCCGTTGGGGCATCCGGGCTCATGGCGCGGTCAACTGGGCGCCGGCCCCTAACGCGCCTTGAACCTCACCATGGCCGGGATCGCCGGGGCGCCGGTTTCGGAGGCGAAGTTGCGGTGGCGGTCGCTGTTGAAGCCGACCTCATATTCGCGTCCGGCCTCTACCGTGCAGGCCAGGGTGAAGCTGCGGCGGTCGGCCGACTGCCTGGGCGCGCGTTCGCAGGCGGGATAGGTGGTCGGATCACGGGCGACGAACGACCAGCCGGCCTGCATCGGCTGGTCGAAGGTGACGGTCAGGGCCAGGCGGCCGGCTGGCACAACAGCGCCGGGCATGGGCGAGACCGCCACGACGCGCGGCCGGGAGGGCGTGGCCGCCCGGACCGCCCGGGCCGCTACCGTCCCGGAAGGTGCGGGCGGGGCGGGTTGGCGGGCGACGGCGAGGGCGACGAATGCGCCGATCGAGGCGGCTAGCGCGATCATGGTCATGGCTCCGGCGATGACGGGCCAGACGGCCCACGGGGTGAGGTCTCGCCTTCGCCCTTGGTCCTGCGTGGCGGGCGCGGCCATCCCGATTTTCCTGTCCCGATTTTCCTGGGGCGCGGCCTTGTCTTTTCCGACCTGCGCTTCGGCGGCCACGATGCGGGCCAGTTGCCGGCTGCTGCCCACCCCCGCCTTGCGCCGCGCCTCGCGCAGCCGCTCGTTGATCGAGCCTTCACTGACCCCCAGTTCGACCGCCGCGGTCTTGGCCGTGTGGCCGTGGGCGAGCAGCAGCAGGGCGCGGCGTTCGGCGTCGGACAGGCGCGAGAGATCGGGCATCGGGATCCGGTAGCGCACGTTGAAGGGGCGTTTTCGAATTGAACTCAATCCTGCGGGGTCTGGCTAGGCAATGGAGCGCAAGCAGGCTGCGGAAAGGCGTGCTCGGTCGCCCATAAAGGCGGGTCGCACCGTCATCCCAGCCCATGAGCGTTCTTCGCGCTTCAATTCGGTCCGGCGCCCCGGATCATTGTCGAAGGCCAGCACGTGCGCCGGGCCGCGAATGTTCGGGAAGAACGGCCCCCGCGACCGGTCCGCGTCGGGAAAGGCTTGCATTCTCCGCGTTTCACGACTATCTGCGCGCCATTCCACACGTGGACGTTCGGCAGCGTCGGGGAGACATCCCGTCGTCGCCGTTCCGGTCCCGTCTCCAGAATGGTCTGGAGCGGGGGTGTCCACGGAGGTTCAACCGGAAAAAGGATAAAGGCCCGATGGCTCTTCCCGAATTCTCCATGCGTCAGCTCCTGGAAGCCGGCGCCCACTTCGGCCACCAGACGCACCGCTGGAACCCGAAGATGGACCGCTACATCTTCGGTTCGCGCTCGAACATCCACATCATCGACCTGTCGCAGACCATCCCGCTGCTGCACCAGGCCCTGGTGAAGGTCCGTGAAGTCGCCGCCGCCGGCGGCCGCGTGCTGTTCGTCGGCACCAAGCGCCAGGCTTCGGATCCGGTCGCCACGGCCGCCAAGCGCTGCGCCCAGTACTACGTCAACCACCGCTGGCTCGGCGGCACCCTGACCAACTGGCGCACCGTCTCGGGCTCGATCGCTCGCCTGCGTGAGCTGGAAGGCATCATGGGCGGCGAAGGCGCCGGCCGTTCCAAGAAGGAACTGCTGCAGCTGACCCGCGAGCGCGACAAGCTGGAGCTGTCGCTGGGCGGCATCAAGGACATGGGCGGCATCCCCGACATCATGTTCGTGATCGACACCAACAAGGAAGCGATCGCGATCCTCGAAGCCCGCAAGCTGAACATCCCGGTCGTCGCCATCCTCGACACCAACTGCGATCCGGACGGCATCACCTACCCGATCCCGGGTAACGACGACGCCGCCCGCGCCCTGCAGCTGTACTGCGACCTGGTCGCCGACGCCGTCCTGGACGGCCTGGCCGCCGGTCAAGCCGCCTCGGGCGTCGACCTGGGCGCTTCGGTCGCTCCGATCGAGCCGGCCCTGGCCCGCGAACTGACCCCGGAAGCCGCTCCCGAAGCGGCCGCCCCGGAAGCTGCTGCTGAAGAAGTCGCCGCTCCGGCCGCCGACGAATCGGCCGCCGGCTGATTTCTCTTCGATCGCCGGCTCTCGTCGAGAGGGCTGGCGGTCGTCGCGCTACCGACACGCGACCGGGCTATCAAGCCCGGTCGCTAAACGTTTGAATCTGGAGATTTTCCATGGCTGAGATCACGGCTGCGCTGGTCAAGGAACTGCGCGAGAAGTCCGGCGTCGGCATGATGGACTGCAAGAAGGCCCTGGCCGAGAACAACGGCGACATCGAGGCCTCCATCGACTGGCTGCGCGCCAAGGGTCTGTCCAAGGCCGCCAAGAAGGCTGATCGCGCCGCCGCCGAAGGCCTGGTGGCCATCGCCGTGTCGGAAAACGGCGCTGGTGAAACCGCGACCGCCGTCGAAGTGAACGCCGAAACCGACTTCGTGTCGCGCAACGACCTGTTCCAGGTCGCCGCTCGTCAGATCGCCGGCGCCGCCCTGGGCACCGACGGCTCGATCGACGCCATCACCGGCGCCAAGCTGGCCGGCGGCGAGACCGTGCAGGACCACCTGACCAACCTGATCGCCACGATCGGCGAGAACATGATGGTCCGCCGCGCCGCCAAGCACAGCGTCGAGAACGGCGTCGTCGCCTCGTACGTCCACAACGCCACCGCGCCGGACCTCGGCCGCATCGGCGTGCTGGTCGCGCTCGAGTCGACCGGCGACAAGGCCGCCCTGCGCGAGCTGGGCCGCAAGATCGCCATGCACGTGGCCGCGACCGCTCCGCTGTCGCTGTCGCCGGACGATCTGGACCCGGCCGCCATCGAGCGTGAAAAGGCCGTGTTCACCGAGCAGGCGCTGGAGTCGGGCAAGCCGGCTTCGGTCATCGAGAAGATGATCGAAGGCCGCATCCGCAAGTTCCTGGAAGAAGTCGTGCTGCTGAAGCAAGCCTTCGTCATGAACCCGGACCAGACCGTCGAGCAGCTGGTTGCCGAAGCCGGCAAGACCCTCGGCGCGCCGATCACCGTGAAGGGCTTCACCCGTCTCGCCCTGGGCGAAGGCGTGGAAAAGAAGCAGGACGACTTCGCCGCCGAAGTCGCCTCGATGACCGGCCAGGCCTAAGGCCAGCTAAGACAATGAAGGCGACGGGCCTCGGTCCGCCGCCTCCAAGGTCGACAAAGCAAGGGCGCGGCGCGTTTGACGCGCGCCGCGCCCTTTTTTTGCGCTTGAACGGCGACGCGCCGGTATGGCGCAAAACCGATCCCACTTTTGTGTAACGCGCACTATGGTGCGTGCCGACGACTCAGGAAGAGCCCGGTTCATGTCCGATCCCACCCCCGCCAAGCCGTATCGTCGCCTTCTGCTCAAGGTTTCCGGCGAAGTGCTGATGGGCGACACGCCCTACGGGATCGATACCAACACCGTTCAATCCGTCGCCCTGGACATCGCCGAGATCGTCAAGTCCGGCGTCGAGCTGTGCCTGGTGATCGGCGGCGGCAACATCTTCCGCGGCATGGCCGGGGCGGCCAAGGGCATGGAGCGCTCCAGCGCCGACTACATGGGCATGCTGGCCACCGTGATGAACGCCCTGGCCATGCAGGACGCCCTCGAGCGCATCGGCGTCGAGACCCGCGTGCAGTCGGCCATCCCGATGGCCACGGTCTGCGAGCCGTACATCCGCCGCCGCGCCCAGCGCCACCTCGAGAAGGGCCGCGTGGTGATCTTCGCCGCCGGCACCGGCAACCCGTTCTTCACCACCGACACCGCCGCCGCCCTGCGCGCCGCCGAAATGCAGTGCGACGCCCTGTTCAAGGGCACCAGCGTCGACGGCGTCTATACCGCCGATCCCAAGAAGGATCCGACCGCCCAGCGCTACGACCGCCTGACCTACATGGACGTGCTGGCCAAGGACCTGCGCGTCATGGACGCCTCGGCGGTCGCGCTGATGCGCGACAGCAACATCCCGATCGTGGTGTTCTCGATCAAGGGGCGGGGTAACCTGCTCAGCGTGCTGCGTGGCGAAGGCACGCACACCGTCGTCGCGAACGCCTGATCATTCAAAGCGAAGAGAGCCCAAGCCATGGCCGCCGCCGAAAAGCCCGTCCTTTCCCGCTATAAAGACCGCATGGACAAGGCCGTGCTCGCCCTGAAGGACGAGTTCGGTTCCCTGCGCACCGGCCGCGCCTCGGCCAGCCTGCTCGACCAGGTGATGGTCGAAGCCTACGGTTCGAGCACGCCGCTGAACGCCGTGGCTTCGGTCAGCGTGCCCGAGCCGCGCCAGATCAACGTCAGCGTCTGGGATCGGGGCGTCGTCGTCTCGGTCGAGAAGGCCATCCGCGCCTCGGGCCTGGGCCTGAACCCGGTGGTCGAAGGCCAGAACCTGCGCATTCCGATCCCGCCGCTGACCGAGGAGCGCCGCAAGGACCTCTCGAAGATCGCCGGCAAGTACGCCGAACAACAGAAGATCGCCGTCCGCAACGTTCGCCGCGACGCCAACGACGATCTGAAGAAGGCCGAGAAGGACAGCGCCATCAACGAGGATGAGCGCAAGAAGATGGAAACCGAGGTCCAGAAGCTGACCGACGAGGCGATCAAGCGCATCGACGAGGCCTTGAAAACCAAGGAACAAGAGATCATGCAGGTCTGATCGTCCTCTAAGGTGGACGCCTGGGGGATGAGAAGGGAAGGCTAAGAGCGCATGTCGCCGAAGACCGGCCTGCAGACCAAGACCGCGCGCCCCGGGGGCGAGGCCGGCGCGGGATTGCATGCGGCCATCATCATGGACGGCAACGGCCGGTGGGCCAAGCGTCGCGGCATGCCGCGCGCGCTGGGTCACCGGGCCGGCGTCAACGCGCTGAAGCGCACGGTCGAGGGCGCGCCCGCGGCCGGAGTCGGCGTGCTGACGGTGTTCGGCTTCTCGACCGAGAATTGGCGTCGTCCGGCCCAGGAGGTCTCCGAGCTGATGGGCCTGCTCAAGGCCTATGTCGAATCGGACCTCGACCGGCTGAGCCGCGAAGGCGTGCGCGTACGGATCATCGGCCGGCGCACCGGCCTGGCGCCCGACGTGCTGGAAGTGATCGAGCGCGCCGAGCGCCGCACCGCCCATAACGACAGCTTCCTGCTGCAGGTGGCCTTCAACTATGGCGGCCAGGCCGATATCGCCGACGCCGCGCGCCGGTTCGCCGAGCGGGTGGAGCGGGGCGAGGCGAGGGCGTCCGACCTGGACGAGGCGATGTTCGGCTCGTTCCTGTCGACCTCGGCCGCGCCGGCGCCGGACCTGATCGTCCGCACCAGCGGCGAGCACCGGATCTCGAACTTCCTGCTTTGGGAATGCGCCTACGCCGAACTGGTTTTCCAGGACGTGCTGTGGCCCGACTACGGCCCCGAGCACCTGGCCGCCGCCGTCGCGGAATATCGTAGCCGTGACCGGCGCTATGGAGGCATTGCGGCCGATGACGTCGCCGTCGCCGGCTAAGCGCTTCAACTGGAGCAATCTGGGTACGCGCGTGGCATCGGCCACGGTGCTCGTGCCCACGGTCGTGGCCGCCGTCTGGTTCGGCGGCGTGTGGTTCCTGCTGCTGCTGGCCGTCTGCACCGCGCTGCTGGCGCGCGAATGGGGCATGATGAGCGCGCCCAAGGCTCCGGTCGGCGTGGCCGTGGCCGTCGGCGTGGCCGTGCTGATCTCGCTGGTCGCGGCGTTCCGCGGCCACTACATCCTGACCTGGCCGCTGGCCGCCGCCGGCGCTGTCGCCGCGGCCCTGCTGGCCCGCGGCGCGGTGGAGCGCCGGGCCGACGCGGCCTACGGCGTGATCTACATCGCGCCGGCCTGCATCACCCTGCTGTGGCTGCGTCTCAGCCCGGCAGGCCTGTCGTGGACGCTCCTGCTGTTCGCGGTGACCTGGTTCGCCGACATCTTCGCCTACGTCAGCGGCAGCATCTTCAAGGGCCCCAAGCTGTGGCCCCGGTTCTCGCCCAACAAGACCTGGTCTGGCTTCTTCGGCGGCCTGCTGGCCGCGGCCCTGGCGGCGATCGGCGTCGACCTGTTGGCCGAGGCCCTGCCGCGCCTGCCCGACATGGACCTGACCTGGCCCGTCGCTGCCGTCATCGGCTTTCTCGGCGGTCTGGCCACCATGACCGGCGACCTCTGGGAATCGATGCTCAAGCGCCGGTTCGGCGTGAAGGATTCGGGCGACCTGATCCCTGGCCATGGCGGCCTGCTGGACCGTGTCGACGGCCTGATGTTCGCCGCCATCGTCGTCGCCGCCGTGCGCCTGTTCGATCAGTGGGGATGGCTGCCTTGACCATGCGTAAGGTGGTGGTGCTCGGTTCGACCGGCTCTATCGGCGTTTCCACCCTCGATCTCTTCGAGCAGTCCAAGGTCCCGGTCGAGATCCTGGCCCTGGCGGCCGGCCGCAACGTCGAGCGCCTGGCGCAGCAGGCGCTGCGCTGGCGCCCGAAGCTGGCGGTGATCGAGGACGAGGCCCTTCTGGGCGACCTGCGCGAGCGCCTGGCCGGTTCCGGCGTCGAGGCCGCGGCCGGTCCGGCCGCCGTCGCGGAGGCCGCGGCCATGGGCGCCGACTGGGTGATGTCGGCCATCGTCGGCGCGGCGGGCCTTGCCCCGACGCTCGCAGCGGCCCGCACCGGCGCCGTGGTCGCCCTGGCCAACAAGGAAAGCCTGGTCTGCGCGGGTCCCGAACTGCTGCGCATCGCGCGCGAGGCGGGCGGGACGGTGATACCGGTCGATTCCGAACACTCGGCGATCTTCCAGGTGCTGCAGCCGGCCTGCCTGGACCGCGTGGCGCGCCTGATCCTGACGGCCTCGGGCGGTCCGTTCCGCACCTGGAGCCGCGAGCAGATGGAGAAGGCCACGCCCGAACAGGCGATCGCCCATCCAAACTGGTCGATGGGGGCCAAGATCTCGGTCGATTCCGCGTCGATGATGAACAAGGGGCTTGAGATGATCGAGGCCTCCTACCTGTTCGATACGCCGGAGGAGCGCATCGGCGTCGTCATCCACCCGCAGTCGGTGATTCACAGCCTGGTGGAGTACACCGACGGCTCGACCCTGGCGCAGTTGGGCCCGCCCGACATGCGCAGCCCGATCTCCTACGCCTATTCCTGGCCCGAACGCCTGTCCTGGCCGGCCAAGCCCCTGGATCTGGGCGCCTATGGCCAGTTGACCTTCGAGGATCCGGACCTTGCCCGCTTCCCGCTTCTGGGCGTCGCGCGCGAGGCCCTGCGCCTGGGCGGCGGCGCGCCGACGGCCATGAACGCGGCGAATGAAGTCGCGGTCGCGGCTTTCCTTGACCGACAGATCGGCTTTCTCGATATTGCCGCGTCGGTTGAGGGGACGCTGGAACGCATGAACGGGGTAGGGGACCTCGCCGTAACGGCAGGTGACGTTCTTGATACAGCCGTCATGATCGACGGTTCCGCTCGCCGTATTGCGGCCGAGGTTGTCGCTCACAAGCGGCATTAGGAAAGTGACCGGGGAGCTCTGATTCCAAGCCGATGATCGGTCTTCTGATCGCGATCGTGTCCATGGTCATCGTGCTGTCCGTCGTGGTGACGGTGCACGAGCTTGGACACTACTGGGCCGCGCGGGCTTGCGGGGTGGCGATCGATCGCTTCTCCATCGGCTTTGGCGCGCCCCTGATTTCCTGGCGCGACAAGCACGGCGTGGAGTGGCGCATCGCCTCGATCCCGCTCGGCGGCTACGTTCGCTTCGCCGGTGACGAGAACGCCGCCAGCGTGCCCGACCAGAACGACCTGGACGCGATGAAGCGCGAGATCGCCGATCGTGAGGGCGCCGCGGCGCTCAAGCAGTATTTCCATTTCAAGCCGGTCTGGCAGCGGGCGATCATCGCCGCCGCCGGTCCGATCGCCAATTTCATCCTGGCCATCCTGGTCTTCGCCGTGATGCAGGTGGCCATCGGCGACCTGAAGACCCAGGTCATCGTGCAGGCCATCGAGCCCAAGAGCGCGGCGGCCGCCGCCGGCTTCAAGCCCGCCGACGTGATCGTGAAGATGGACGGCAGGGCGGTCGAGAGCTATCGCGACGTCGCCGCCTATGTGAGCCTGCGCGCCAAGCTGCCTGTGCAGTTCACCGTGCAGCGCGCCCAGCAGACGCTGGAGCTCACCGCCACGCCGACCCTGGTCGAGCAGAAGGACGAGATCGCCGGCCGCGTGAAGGTCGGCCGTCTGGGCGTGTCGCTCGGCGGTCGCGGCTATTTCGAACGGTCCTCGGTCTGGATGGCGATCCCCCGCGCCACCGTGCAGGTCTGGGACATGCTCAAGACCATCGGCTTCTATCTCGGGCGCCTGGTGACGGGCCAACTGCCGGCCGACCAGATCAGCGGCATCATCGGCATCGGCAAGACCGCCGGCGCGGTGACCCAGGCCAGCGTCGAGGGCGCGCCCGACCTGAAGACCATGATCATCCGCACGGTCGCCAGCCAGGCGATCCTGATCGCCAGCCTGTCGGTCAGCATCGGCTTCATGAACCTGCTGCCGATCCCGGTGCTGGATGGCGGGCATCTGCTGCTCTACGCCTACGAGGCCGTCTTCCGGCGTCCTCTGCGGGCCGACTTCCAGGCCGCCGGGTTCCGCGCCGGCCTTGCCTTGATCCTCTGTTTCATGCTGTTCGCGGCCTGGAACGATCTCAACCGCTACGACGTGTTCAAATTCATCGGCGGCCTGTTCACGTGAACGACCGCCGCCCGTCCATGATTGGTCCCATGAGCAAAATTCGCGCCCATAGCGCCGCGTTCGCCACCGGCGTTGCGCTTCTCTTCGGCTCCACCGCCCTGATCGCGCCCCAGGTGGCGTTCGCCCAGGCCCAGACCTCGGGCGTGGTGCAGCGCATCGTGGTGCAGGGCAACGAGCGGATCGAGTCGGGCACGGTGCTCTCGTACCTGCCGATCCAGCCGGGCGAGACGGTCGATCCCGCGCGCCTCGACCTGGCGCTGAAGACCCTGGCCCGCACCGACCTGTTCGCCGACGTCTCGATCGAGCTGGTCGGCGGCGACCTGGTGGTCAAGGTCGTCGAGAACCCGATCATCAACCAGGTGGTCTTCGAGGGGAACTCGGCGCTCAAGGAAGACAAGCTGAAGGACGAGGTGCAGATCCGTCCGCGCGGCATCTTCACCCGCGCCAAGGTGCAGGCCGACGTCCAGCGCATCATCGAACTCTACCGCCGCTCGGGCCGCATCTCGGCGACCGTGACGCCCAAGGTGGTCGAGCTGCCGCAGAAGCGCGTCGACCTGGTGTTCGAGATCAACGAAGGCCCCAAGAGCGGCGTCCTGGGCGTCAACTTCCTGGGCAACAAGGAGTTCTCGGACAACGAGCTCTCCGACGTCATCGTCACCAAGGAGTCGCACTGGTACAAGTTCCTGACCAGCAACGACAACTACGACCCTGACCGGATCGAGTACGACCGCGAGCAACTGCGCAAGTACTACCGCAACCGCGGTTTCTTCGACTTCCGCGTCGTGGCCACCACGGCCGAGCTGGCCACCGACAAGAACGGCTTCGCGGTCACCTACACGATCGACGAAGGCCCCAAGTACAAGTTCGGCAAGGTCACCGTCGAAACCGAGCTGAAGAAGCTGGACGGCAACCTGCTTGCCCAGATCCTGCCGATCAAGACCGGCCAGATCTACGAAGACGAGCGCATCGAGCAGGCCACCGACGCCCTGACCTTCGCGGCGGGCGCGGCCGGCTTCGCCTTCGTGGACGTGCGTCCGCGATACGTGCCCAACCGCGAGACCCAGACGGTCGACGTCGTGTTCTCGGTGCGTGAAGGCCCGCGCGTCTACGTCGACCGGATCGACATCGTCGGCAACACCGCCACGCTGGACTACGTCCTGCGCCGCGAAATGGAAGTCGCCGAGGGCGACGCCTACAACCGCGTGCTGGTCGACCGCTCGCGCAACAACATGCGCCGCCTGGGCTTCTTCAAGGACGTGACCATCGAGGAAGTGCCCGGCGCCGCGCCGGACCGCACCAACCTGCGGGTCAAGGTCGAGGAACAGCCGACGGGCGAACTGTCGTTCAGCGCCGGCTATAGCTCGGTCGACCAGCTGGTTCTGGATGTCGGCGTCACCCAGCGCAACTTCCGCGGCCGCGGCCAGAACCTGCGCGCCCGCGTGTCGGTGGGCTCGCTGCGGCAGCAGGTCGACTTCGCGTTCACCGAGCCGCGCTTCCTGGGCCGTAATTTGGCCGCGGGCGTGAACCTCTATTCGTACCGATATGACCTCAGCGAGTTCGCGGCCTACGACACCAAGTCGATCGGCGGCGGCTTCACCATGGGCTTCGGCTTGACGCAAAACACCTCGATGAGCCTGCGGTACACCCTGCGCCAGGACGAGGTGGACGTGGCAGACAGCTACTGCGCCAACGGCAGCGTCTCGACGATCCTCTGCCTGCAGCGCGGCGCCTACATGACCTCGCTGGTCGGCTACGGCCTGCGCCTGGACAAGCGGAACGATCCGCTGCGTCCGACCCGCGGCTTCTTCGCCGACCTGAACCAGGACCTCGCCGGTTTCGGCGGCGACGTGAACTACCTCAAGACCGAGGTCGACGGCGGCTGGTACTGGGGCTTCAACAAGGACTTCGTGTTCAGCGCCACCGGTTCGGCGGGCTACATCGAAGGCTGGGGCGGCGACAGCGTCCGCATCAACGACCGCTTCTACAAGGGCGGCCAGACGTTCCGCGGCTTCGAGACGGCCGGTATCGGCCCGCGCGACACCGCCAGCGACAACAGCGCCCTGGGCGCCAAGCTGTACGCGATCGGGTCGCTGGAACTGACCGTCCCGACCTTCCTGCCCGAGCAGTACGGCATCAAGGCCGCGCTGTTCACCGACTTCGGCACCGCCGGCCAGCTGGACGACGTTGACCGCCAAGTTTCGCCCGGCAAGTTCAGCGAGACGATCAGGGACAACCTTGGTCTGCGCGCTTCGGCCGGCGTCAGCATCGACTGGAAGTCGCCGATGGGACCGATCCGGTTCGACATCAGCCGCATCCTGGCGAAGGAAGACTACGACCGGACGGAAACCTTCCGTTTCTCCACCTCCACTCGTTTCTAATCTCCACAAGGCTTTAGACGACATGTCCTCCAAGTTCTTCGCCGCCGCCGCTTCGGGTCTGGCCGCGTTCGCCGTGGCCTCGGGCGCCTTCGCTCAAGCCGCCGCCCCGCTCGCCAAGGCTCCGGCCGCCCCGGCCGCCCCGGCGATCACTCATGGCGCGCCGATCGCCAGCCTTTGCGTCTTCTCGGCCGGCGGCGTGCGCGGCGCGTCGCAGACCGGCAAGGCCATGGACGCCCGCATCAAGGCCCTGCAGACCACCGCCGAGCAGCCGCTGTCGGCCCGCGAGAAGGCCCTGCAGACCAAGATCGACACCTTCAACGCCGCCGCCAAGACCCCGGCCGCCGACATCAACGCTCGCGAAAAGCAGAAGGCCGACCTGGAGCTGGAGCAAAGCGCCCTGCAGCGTGACGTCGCCCACATGCAGATGGAGCTGTTCGCCACGAACGAAAGCGCCCAGCAGGCCTACTCGACCGAGCTGCAGCCGGCCGTGATCTCGGCCTATCAGTCCAAGCAGTGCGGCGTGCTCCTCGAGCGCAGCGCCGTGGCCATCTTCAACCCGGCCATGGACATCACCCCGCAGATCGTCGCCGCCCTGGACGCCCGCGGCAAGGCCGGCACCTTCCAGGCCCTGGAGCGCACCAAGCTGACGCCGCAGCAAGCCGCCCAGCTGGCCGCCCAACTGCAGCGCTAAGCACTGGGAGCGCCCGCTCGGCCTTTCGGGCTGGGCGGGCGCTTTCCGTTACGGCATTGACTCGGGGCGGCTTTCGGCCGCCTACACTTCGTCCGTATCGGGCGATTCCCGGGACGGCCGTCGTCGAGAGGTTTGCATGCCGGACCCCCGTTTTTTCGAGACCCTGGGTCCGGTTTCCGTGTCCGTCCTGGCCAAGGCCGGAGGCGCGGAACTGGCTGATCCCAGCCTGGGCGAGCGCCTGATCGCCACCGTCGCGCCGCTGGACGGCGCGGGACCGGACGCCGTTTCCTTCCTTTCCGATCCGCGCAGGGCCAAGGGCCTGTCGGCCTGCAAGGCCGGCGCGATCTTCATGCGCCCGCAGCATCGCGAGTTCGCGCCGGAAGGCTGCGCCGTGCTGCTGACGCCGCATCCGCAGGCCGCCTGGGCCGCCGCGACGGCGCTGCTGTACGCGCCGCGTCGCCACGACGCCGACGCGCCCGCCATCCATCCCTCCGCCGTGCTGGAGGAGGGCGTGCGCCTGTCGCCCGGCGTGGTCATCGGCCAGGACGCCCGCATCGGCCGCGGCACCACGATCAGTCCCGGCGCCGTCATCGGTCCGGGCGTCGCCATCGGCCGCGACTGCTTCGTCGGCGCCAACGCCGTGGTCGGGTTCGCCCTGATCGGCGACCGCGTCAGCCTGCATGCCGGCTCGGCGGTCGGCGAGGCCGGCTTCGGCGCCGCGCCCGGCGCCAGGGGCGTGGTCGACCTTCCGCAGCTGGGCCGCGTGGTCCTGCAGGACGGGGTGACGCTTGGCGCCAACAGCTGCATCGATCGCGGCGCGTTCGACGACACCACGGTGGGCGAGAACACCAAGATCGACAATCTGGTCCACGTTGCGCACAACGTGCAGCTGGGCCGTAACTGCGTGCTGGCGGCCTATACCGGGCTGTCGGGCACCACCGTCGTCGGCGACGGCGTCGCCTTCGGCGGCAAGGCCGGCGTCGCCGACCACTTGACGATCGGCCCCGGCGCCAGCATCGGGGCGTCCGCCTCGGTGTTCAAGGACGTGCCGGCGGGCGAGACATGGACAGGGTTTCCCGCGCGACCGATCAAACGGTGGCTGCGAGAAACCGCATGGCTGTCGCGCAGCGCGCGCAGCCGGGGGATGAAAGACGAGGCATGAGCCAGACCGAAACCGCGGCCCCGCAGACCGACATCGACATCGCCGAGATCCTGAACCGGATCCCGCACCGCTACCCGTTCCTGCTGGTCGACCGGGCCGAAGCCTACGAGCCTCACAAGTCGATCGTCGGCATCAAGTGCGTGACGGTGAACGAGCCGTTCTTCCAAGGCCACTTCCCGGGCAACCCGGTGATGCCGGGCGTGCTGATCATCGAGGCCCTGGCCCAGACGGGCGCGGTGCTGATGAGCAAGTCGCTGGAAGTCGACACCGCCGGCAAGACGATCTTCTTCATGTCGGTCGACAACGCCCGCTTCCGCAACCCCGTGCGCCCGGGCGACGTCCTGCGCATGGAGGTCGAGGTCCTGCGCGCGCGTTCCAGCATCTTCAAGTTCAAGGGCGTGGCCAAGATCGGCGACAAGGTCGCCGCCGAGGTCGAGTTCGCCGCCATGGTCGTGGAGACCCCGACGAAATGACCAAAGTCCATCCGACCGCCATCGTCGACGCCGGCGCCAAGCTGGGTGACGACGTCGAGATCGGGCCGTTCTGCATCGTCGGCCCTGACGTGACCTTGGAGGCGCGCGTGCGCCTGCTGTCGCACGTGGTGGTCGATGGCGTCACCACCATCGGCGAGGACACCGTGGTCCACGCCTTCTCGGCGCTCGGCGGTCCGCCCCAGCACCTGGGCTACAAGGGCGAGCGCACGCAGCTGGTCATCGGCCCGCGCAACACCATCCGCGAGCAGGTGACGATGAACACCGGCACGGCCTCGGGCCGCGGGGTGACCACCATCGGCGCCGACGGCTTCTTCATGGCCGAGGCCCACGTGGCCCACGACTGCGCGGTCGGCGACAACGTCGTGCTGGCCAAGGGCGCGACCCTGGGCGGCCATGTCGACGTCGGCAACTTCGTGTTCGTCGGCGGCCTGGCCGCCATCCACCAGTTCTCGCGCGTGGGCCGCTACAGCTTCATCGGCGGCCTGGCGGCTGTGACCAAGGACGTCATCCCCTACGGTTCGGTGTGGGGCAACCATGCCCACCTGGAGGGCCTGAACCTCGTCGGCCTCAAGCGCCGGGGCTTCTCGCGCGAGACGATCAACGCGCTGCGCGCGGCCTATCGTCTGATGTTCGCCGACGAAGGCACCTTCCAGGAGCGCCTGGACGACGTGGTCGAGACCTATTCGGCCACGCCCGAGGTGATGGAGATCGTCGACTTCATCCGCGCCGACGGCAATCGCCCGCTGTGCCTGCCCGAGCGCGAGGTCTGATCTTGCGCAAGCTTGGACTGATCGCCGGCGGCGGGGCGCTTCCGATCGAGCTGGCCGCTCACTGCGAGCGCGCCGGCCGGCCGTTCTCGGTGATGCGGGTGCGAGGTTTCGCCGATCCGTCGCTGGAGCAGTATCCCGGCGCGGAAGTCGGCATCGCCGAGTTCGGCAAGGCCTTCAAGGCGCTGAAGGAAGAGGGCTGCGAGGCGGTCTGCTTCGCCGGCGTCGTCGATCGCCCCGACTTCTCGGCCCTGATTCCCGACTTCCGGGGCGTGAAGGTGCTGCCGGGCCTGATCAAGGCCGCGCGCGAGGGCGACGACGCCCTGCTGCGCCGCGTGCTGACCGAGTTCGAGAAGGAAGGCTTCGTCGTCGAGGGCGCCCACGAGGTGCGCGGCGAGATGACCCTGCCGGTCGGCCCGCTGGGCCGCTACGCTCCGCGCGAGCAGCACGGCGCCGACATCGACCGCGCCCTGACCGTCGCCCGCGCCATCGGCGGGCTGGACGTGGGGCAGGGGGCCGTGGTCTGCGACGGCCTGGTTCTGGCGGTCGAGGCCCAGGAAGGCACCGACGCCATGCTACGCCGGGTCGCCGACCTGCCGCAGGCCGTCCGCGGCTGTCCCGAGGCGCCCAAGGGCGTGCTGGCCAAGGCGCCCAAGCCGATCCAGGAGACCAAGGTCGACCTGCCCACCATCGGCGTGGCCACCATCCAGCGCGCCGCGCGCGCGGGCCTGGCCGGCGTGGTCGGCGAGGCCGGCCGCCTGTTGATCGTCGACCGCGATCAGGTCATCGCCTGCGCCGACGACCTGGGCCTCTTCGTCTACGGCGTCGAGCCGCGCTGATGTCTTCCGCCCGGCCGCTGACGGTCATGCTGATCGCGGCCGAGGCCTCGGGTGACAATCTTGGCGCGGGCCTGGCCAAGGCCTTGCGGGCGCGGCTGGGAACCGGGGTGCGTTTCGTCGGCCTCGGCGGAGCGCGGATGGCGGCCGAGGGAGTGCACAGCCCCTTCGACATCGCCGAGCTGTCCATCCTGGGCCTGTTCGAGGGCCTGAAGGCCTATCCGCGCGTCCTGCGTCGCCTGAACGACATCGAGGCCCTGGCGAAGCGCGAAAAGCCCGACGTCGCCGTGCTGATCGACTCCTGGGGCTTCAACATTCGCCTGGCCAAGCGCTTGCGGGAGCTCGATCCGTCGATGACGCTGGTCAAGTACGTCGCGCCGCAGGTCTGGGCCTCGCGTCCGGGGCGGGCCAGGATACTGGCCCAGGCCGTCGACCTGCTGTTGGCCACCCAGCCGATGGACAAGCCGTTCTTCGACGCGGTGGGTCTGCCCAGCGTCTTCGTCGGCAATCCGGCCCTGGCGCGCGACTTCGGCGGCGCCGACGCGGCCCGGGCCCGCGCGGCGATCGGGGCCGGCCCCGACGATCCGATCCTCGCCGTCCTGCCGGGCAGCCGTCCGTCCGAGATCGAACGCGTTCTGCCGGCCTTCGAGGACGCGGTGCGCATCCTCAAGGCCGAGCGTCCCGGCCTGCACGTCGTCGTGCCCGCCGCCCAGACGGTGGCGACGGCGGTCAAGGCGCGTGTCGCCGGCTGGCCGTTCCGCGCCCACGTCATCGAGGACGACCAGGCCAAGGACGACGCCATGAAGGCCGCTACGGTCGGTCTGGCCTGTAGCGGCACGGTGACTCTCGAGTTGGCCCTGGCCGGCGTTCCCATGGTGGTCGGCTACAAGATCGGCGCGATCACCTACGCCTTGCTCAAGCGCCTGATGACGCCCCGCTGGGTCACGTTGTTCAATATCGCCGCCGACAAGGAAGTGGCGCCCGAACTGCTGCAGCACGACTGCACCGGCGAGCGCCTGGCCGCGGCGCTGGCCGAGCGGCTCGACGATCCGGCGCTGCGCGAGCGGCAGGTGGCCGAGCAGTATGCGGCGCTCGAGCGCCTGGGGCGCGGCATGCCCGATCCTGCCGAGGCGGCGGCCGACGCCATGCTCTCGTTCCTGGAAAGGCGAGCCGCCAAAACGGCTTAAGACCCGCTTCACGCCTGTGGATTAATCTTGCGGCAACCTTGCGCGTCCTCGCGCCGCCGTGGAGCCCGCCTGTGTCGGTCCTGCCGATTGGAGCCGTCGTCCCGAACCTCGCCTCGGTGCAGCCGACGGCGACGATCGCGCCGGCCGGTCCGCAGGGCGGCCAGACGGGGCAGGCAGGCTTGCCGCCGCCGGCCATGCTGGCTCAGTTGGCCATGGCCGAGGCGACCGAGGCGCTGGGCAGGATCGCCGCTCAGCCCGGCGCCGCGCCGGAAGCCCCCGACACCGTCGAGAGCCTGCTGAAGGGCGGGGCCACGGGCCAGGCCCGCGAGATCCTGCTGTCCAGTTCCACCGTCCAGGCCAAGGTGGTGTCCGACATGGTCGGCCGCGCCGCGCCGGCGCAGGGCGGCATGGCCCCGCTTCTGGCCGACCTGGAGCGCGTCTCGACCTCTCCTCAGGCGCCGGTCCTGGTGCGCCAGGCCGCCGCCAACATGCTGGCCCTGCGCTCGCCCATCGACGGGGCGGTCACCGCCGGCGAGATCCGCCAGGCCTTCGGCCGCTCGGGCCTGTTCATGGAAAGCCGCCTCGCCGAGGAGGCGCCCGCGCCGGGCGCCGCGCCCCTGGCCGCCAAGGACCTGAAGGCCGCCATGCTGGTGCTGCGCGCCGCCGTGGCCAGTTGGAGCGCCCAGACCGGTCCGGCGCCATCGGCGGCGTCGACGACCTCGCAAGCCGTTCCGGCCGCTCCCCAGCAGGCTCCGACGCCCCAGGCGGCGGAGCCGGGGGCGCTCGCCCTGCCGACTTCGCCGCAGCTCGCCGCATCGACCGCTGCTCCGCTCCCGACCGCGACCCAGGCCCAAGTCCAGACACCCTCGCCCGCCGCCGCCGCGCCCGAAGCCGAAGCGCCGCCGCCCGCCATGGCCGCGCCGGTCCCGACGGATGACGCCGCCGTCGAGTCGCCCGTCGCCCGCTTCCTGGCCGCGGTGGCGCCGCCGCCGGCGCCGCGACAGGCGGCCCAGCCCGCCGCCGCGCTGCTGGTGCTGGCGCAGGAGGCCGCCGCCGGTTTCGAGGATGCGCCCGTCCTCCGTCAGCCGTCTTCGACCCTCGTTCCGCTCGCCCCGCCGCCCGGCAAGGGGCCGCCGCCGCCGTTCGCGGGCGGTCCCGTGGTCGCCCAGCCGGCGACGTCTTCCACCCTGGCGCCGAACGCCCATCCGGCCCTGGTCGCCCAGCAGCTGTCCAAGGGCGTCGACGCGGCTCTGGCTCGCCAGGAACTGCTGCAGGCCGCCTCGCTGCCCGAGCGCGTCGACGTCGCGCGTTCCGCCGACGGCCGCGCCATCGAGGACAAGGCGGGGCCGCGCTGGGTGTTCGACGTGCCCTTCGCCACGCCGCAGGGTTCGGCCGTCGCCCAGTTCGAGATCAGCCGCGACGGCGGCGGGGGCGGGGTCGCCGGCGGCGTCGCCGAGGCCCGCACCTGGAAGGTCCGGTTCTCGCTCGATGTCGAGCCGATGGGCCGCATCGACGCCCAGCTGGCCCTGACCGGCGAGCGGGCCCGCGTCTCGCTGTGGGCCGAGCGTCCGGAGGCCATGGCTCGGCTGCGCGGTGGGGAAGAGATGCTGAACGCCGCCCTGCGCGAGGCCGCGCTGGAGCCGGAGGTGGCGTTCCATGCCGCCGCGCCTCCCGCCGCGGCGCCGGCCGCGCCTGGCCGCTTCCTGGACCAGGCCACATGACCCGCGTCTCTGGTCCCCGCATCGCCGTCGCCCTCCGCTACGACGAGCCGAACGCCCCGCGCGTGGTCGCCAGCGGCCGCGGCTGGGTGGGCGACAAGATCGTCGAGACCGCCCGCGAGCACGGCGTGCCGCTGGAGGAGAACCCGGCGCTGGCCCAGGCCCTGTCGACCATTCCGATGGAGGAAGAGATCCCCGAGGCGCTCTATGTCGCCGTCGCCGAGATCCTGGGCTTCATCCTGCGCTCGGCCAATCGTAACTGACACCAAGAAAGTTACGGTAGGGGGCTGGGCCTTCTTCCGACGGCGCCTATATCGGCTGGGATCCCTTGCGAGGAACTCCCATGACCGACCTCTCGGCCTTCCCGATCGCCAGCCGCTGGCCCGCCGCCCATCCCGACCGCATCCAGCTCTATTCTCTGCCCACGCCCAACGGCGTGAAGGTGTCGATCATGCTGGAAGAGGTGGGCCTGGCGTACGAGCCGCACCTGATCGACATCGGCAAGAACGAGACCTGGACACCGGAATTCCTGAGCCTGAACCCCAACGGCAAGATCCCGGCGATCATCGATCCCGACGGTCCGGGCGGAAAGCCCTTCGGCCTGTTCGAGAGCGGCGCGATCCTGGTCTATCTGGCCGAGAAGACCGGCAAGCTGCTGCCGGCCGATCCGGCGGCCCGCTACGAGACCCTGCAATGGGTGTTCTTCCAGATGGCCGCCGTCGGCCCGATGTTCGGCCAGCTGGGCTTCTTCCACAAGTTCGCCGGCCGCGAATATGAGGACAAGCGCCCGCTGGAACGCTATCGCGCCGAGAGCCAGCGTCTGCTGGGCGTGCTGGAGACCCGCCTAGAAGGCCGCGACTGGCTGATGGGCGACGAATACACCATCGCCGACGTCGCCACCCTGGGCTGGGTGCGCAACCTGGTCGGGTTCTATGAGGCGGCCGACCTGGTCGACTTCAAGAGCCTGAAGAACGTCCCGGCGTGGCTGGAGCGGGGCCTGGCTCGTCCCGCCGTGCAGCGCGGCCTCAACATCCCGGCGCGTCCCTGACCGATCAGGAGCGGGCGGCGACAGCCGTCCGCTCCGGCGCCATAAGGCTGGCGATCCATCAACGGCCGCCGATTCTCGCGATGTCGCTCTTTCCTGAACTCGACGGCCCGCCGTCCGACCGCCTGTTCTTCGGGATCTTCCCGGAGGCGGCAGTGGCGGAGACCATCGCCGACCAGGTTCGCGACCTGAAGGGGCGCCTGGGCCTGTCGGGCGCGCCGCTGACGCCCGAGCGCTTCCACGTCACACTGCACCACATCGGCGACTATGCCGGCCTGCCGCGCGGCATCGTCGCCCAGGCGCTGGAAGCCGGTGAGGCGGCGTCCCTGGCTGCGCCGTTCGAAGTGAGCTTCGACAAGGCGGCCAGCTTCAACAACCGCGGCAACAACCCGTTCGTCCTACAGGGCGGGGAGGGGCTGGTCGAACTCCACGCCTTCCAGAAGGCGCTCGGCCTTTCGATGGCCCATGCCGGCCTCGGCAGACAGGTCGCCCGGCAGTTCAATCCGCACGTGACGCTGCTCTACGACCGCGTCCTGGCGCCCGATACGCCGGTCGAGCCGGTGTCGTGGCGCGTCTCGGAGTTCGTGCTGATCCACAGCCTGCTGGGCCAGACCCGGCACATCGCGCTCGGGCGCTGGGCGCTGAAGGGGTAGGGCGCAAAGCCCCTTTTCCTTCTTCCCGTCATTCCCGCCCTTGTGGTGAGAATGACGGGAGCTGGGGGCGCCAACCTCAACGATCCTGCACGTTGCCTGAATGGGTCGTGTTCTGGCGCAGGTTCCCGTGCCGGCCCTGTTCGGCCAGGTTGACGTCGGCGTTGCCGGGATCGGGCGACTGGAGGCCCTCGCGGCTGGCATGGCCCTCGATCTCGGGCTTCTGGCCCTTGAAGGCGCGCTGTTCCGGCGGAATGGGCGGGGCCTTGGACATGGTTTCCTCCTTCTGGCTGTCGAAAGAAAACCGTCTGGACGGCGGGGCCGTTCCCAGCGCCAAGCTCGCCTTCAGGCCGCTGGCGGGGCCGGGCGGGAGACCACGAAGGCCGCGCACGCGGCCATGATTGCGCCGACCAGCAGGCCCAGCCACGGCTTGGGCCGCGCCGCGAGCAGGAAGACGGCCATGCCGCCCGCCATGCCCAGGCACGCGAAGACCTTGGCCTTGCGCGGGATCGCGCCGTTGGCCCGCCAGGCGCGCACCGAGGGGCCGAAGCGCGGATGGTTCAGCAGCCAGGCCTCGAGCCTGGGCGAAGAGCGCCCGAAGCAGCCGGCGGCCAGGATCAGGAAGATCGTCGTCGGCATCAGCGGCAGGAACGCGCCGATGATCCCCAGCGCCGTGAAGGCGAAGCCCGCGATCAGGTAGCCGACCCGCACGCTGCGCGAAGTCGGCAGGACCGCCGCCGGAGCGTCCAGTTCGATGGCTGGCGGTTCAGCCGAAGGCGGCGTCGACATAGGCCTGCACCCGTGAGAAGGCGGCTTGCGCGCCCGCGATGGCGCGGGCTTCGCCCGCTTCGTCCAGTCCGGCCGCGTCGAGGGCGGCGGTGAACTGCCGCCAGTGGGCGGCGCGGCCGTCAGGATGGCCCCCAAGGTGGCGCGCGCCGAGGTTTTCGTCGAGCCCCAGCTTGGCCGCGGCCTTGAACAGGAAGGCCGCGCCCAGGTTCGAGCCTTCGGCCACGTAGAGCCAGCCCAGGGCGGTGGCGAGGTCGGGCTCGCTGTCGGCAGTGAAGGCGGGCGGCGGCAGCTCGGCCAGGGCGGGGAGGGCAAGGTCCGTTCGGTCGGCGGCGATCTGCGCCAGGCGTCGGCGGCCGTCTAGGTCGGGCAGGCGCTGGGCTAGCTCCGGACGCTGGTAGAGGCCGTCGATGTCGCGATGGAACCGGTACTGCACCTCTAGGAACCGGCCGTAGCGCTCGCGGTCGGCGAACGGGCGGCCGGCCATGATGCTCTTGTCGAGCCGGTCGTGAGTCGCCTCCGTGCCGGCCTTCAGCCGCTTGGCGAGGGACGGGGCCTGGGCGAGAGCGAGATCGGTCATGGGGTGAATGTTGGCATGTCGCGAGTGAGACGCAACTGCTCCAGGTCAAATCCGACCGCGCCCCGGACGAAAATGCTAATCGGGTGGGGAAGGGCCGACTCGCGGCCGCAAGTTCTGGAGCGCGCCCGGTGACGGTGACGATCTACGGCATCAAGGCCTGCGACACGATGAAGAAGGCCCGCACCTGGCTCGACGATCACGGCGTGGCCTACGCCTTCCACGACTACAAGGTCTCGGGCGCGGTTCGCGCCGACGTCGAGCGCTGGGTAGAGGCGCTGGGCTGGGAAACCGTCCTGAACCGCGCCGGCACGACCTTCCGCAAGCTGCCCGACTCCGACAAGGCCGGCATCGACGCCAAAAAGGCCGTCGAGCTGATGCTGGCCCAGCCCTCGATGATCAAGCGGCCGATGCTGGACGTCGATGGCAAGCTGCTGGCGGGCTTCAAACCCGATCAGTATACGGCCATTCTCGCCTGACGAGCGAAACGCCGCTTGCGCGATTGACGCGAGTTGGCGAACTTTGGGGCGACAAGGGCCGCGTCCAGCGGCTAAGTCTAGGGGAAACAGCCGGTTCGTCCGGCGGCAGGGCATTGAGTGGGCGTGACTTCGGGGCTTCCCTACGATCTGGCGATCTTTGATTTCGACGGCACGCTGGCCGACAGCGGCGCCGTGGTGCTGAAGCTCGTCAACCCGATGGCCAGGATGTACGGCTTCAAGAGCGTCACCGACGAGGAAGTCGAGATGCTGCGCGGCCGTCCCAACCGCGAGATCATCAAGTACCTGGGCGTCTCGGCCTGGAAGATTCCGATCATCGCCGCCCACGGCAAGAAGCTGATGGCCGCCGAGATCGGCTCGATCGGGCTGTTCCCGGGCGTTCCCGACATGCTCAAGGCCCTTTCGGCCGGCGGCGTGCGCCTGGCCGTGGTCAGCTCCAACAGCGAGGCCACCATCCGCACCGTGCTCGGGCCGGACCTGGCCAGGCTGATCGACCACTACGGTTGCGGCGCCTCGCTGTTCGGCAAGGCCAAGAAGTTCACCAAGGTCATCAGGACCGCCCGGGTGAAGCCGGGCCGGGTGATCTCGATCGGCGACGAGACCCGCGACATCGACGCGGCCAACGCCCTGGGCCTGGCGTCCGGCGCGGTGACCTGGGGCTATGCCACCCGCCAGTTGCTGGTCGACCACGCGCCCACCGTGCTGCTCGACGCCGTCGACGACATCGTCTCGCGCCTGACGCTGCGCGCCGACGCGCCGGCCGTCGCCACGGCCTGATCCGCCTTACGAAAGTTTCATCTCGACCGGCGCCTCCAAACGGCGCCGTCAAAGCCTCTTCCCTGTACGAGACGAAAGCGACAGGCTCTCGTCGACACAATTCGAGGGGAACAGGTCATGGAACTTGGAATCCTGGTGCCGTTGGCGCCGTTCATCATGGTCGTCTGCATCGTCGTCATCCCGATGTGGCTCAAGAGCCGCGATCGCCGGGAGATGCAGGCCACCGTCCGCGCGGCCATCGAGAAGGGCCAGGCGCTGCCGCCCGAACTGATCGAGGCGATGACCAAGGAGGTTAAGCCGGCCAAGGTTTCGTCGGCCCTGCGCGACATGCGCACCGGCGTGATCCTGATCGCCGTCGGCGCCGGCATCGCCGTGCTCGGCTTCATGATCGGCCAGATCGAAGGCGATGCGCTGCACCCGCTGCTGGGCGTGTCGGCCATCCCCGCCCTGATCGGCGTCGCCTACGTCGTCCTCAGCTTCTTCAACCCCAACAAGGGCCACCAGTCGGACGTCTGACGCAGGCGCTTGGGGGAAGAGGGGACTTTCATCATGGGCAGCGAACGCCCACCCACCACCGGTCACGATGTCGAGCTGGCGGCCCTGGCCGCCACCGGCGATCGCCGGGCCTATGGGGAGCTCGTGCGCAGGCACGGCTCGTCCGTGAGAGGCCTGCTGCGTCGCCTGGGCGCCGATCCGGCCACCGCCGACGATGTCGCCCAGGACGCGTTCCTGGTCGGCTTCGAGCAGATCGCCGACTATCGCGGCGAGGGGGCCTTCGGCGGTTGGATCAAGAAGACCGCCGCGCGGCTCTATCTGCGCAAGGTCAAGCGCGACGCGCGGCTGATCTTCTCGGACGCCGCGCCGGAGGAGGCTCCGCCGCCCGCCTCGGCCGACGCGCCGGGCGATCGGCTGGATCTCGACGAGGCGCTCAAGGGCCTGTCGCGCGGCGAGCGGCTGTGTGTCTCGCTCTGCTACGGCGCGGACTGGTCTCATGCGGAGGCTGCGGAAGCCTTGAACATCCCGATCGGCACGGTCAAATCCCATGTCAAACGTGGTCTGGATAAACTCAGGGCCAGGCTGGCCCCGCCCACGGACGTCTCGGCGCGGAGGGAAGGTCATGGTTGATCGTGATTTCGACGCCCAGCTTTCGCGGCTGTTCGCGGATCCGCCGGCGTTTTCCGACGCCGAGGCCTTCCGCGCCCGCGTGGAGAGCCGCCTCGACCGGGGGTGGACGCTGCGGCGACTGGCGATCGGCGCCGCCGGCGGCGTCGCCGGCCTGTTCGCGGTGGGGCAGCTGATCACCAGCCGTTTCGCGACCGACCTTCGTCACGCGTCCAGCGAAGGCGTTTCAGGCGTAGACCTCGGCGTCGACAAGGTGATGGCCCAGGTGAATCAGTTCGTCTCCACGCCGGCCAGCGTAGAAACCCTTTGGCTCGGCGCCGCCCTTGCGGCTATCGCTCTGACCTTCGCCATCACCCGACTGGTCGAAGAGTTCTAATCCGGAGGGGCGGCCCGCGCCGCGCTCCGGTCGTCGTCACAGAGCCGGAGCGAGTTTTGTCCGCCCATCGTCAGGAGACGGTCCGCCGTCTCGCCGCCCCCGATATCGCCGCCCGCAAGGGCGGCGTTCCGATCGTCTGCCTCACCGCCTACACCGCCCCGGTGGCCGCCGCCCTCGACGACGCCTGCGACGTCCTGCTGGTCGGCGACTCGCTGGGCATGGTCGTTCACGGCCTGCCCAACACGGTCGGCGTGACCATGGAAATGATGATCCTGCACGGCCAGGCGGTCATGCGCGGCTCCAGGAAGGCCATGGTCGTGGTCGACATGCCGTTCGGCTCGTACGAGGGCGCGCCCGAAGAGGCCTACGCCAACGCCGTCCGCATCATGAAGGAAACGGGCGCCCAGGCCGTGAAGGTCGAGAGCGGCCCCACCGTGCCCGACACCATCCGCTACCTCGTCGACCGCGGCGTGCCGGTCATGGGGCATGTGGGGCTGCGCCCGCAGGCCGTGCTGGTCGACGGTGGCTTCAAGGCCAAGGGCCGTGACGAGGAAGGCCGCCAGAAGATCCTGGCCGAGGCCCGCGCCACCGCCGAAGCCGGCGCCTTCGCCGTGGTCATCGAGGGCGTGGCCGAAGCCCTGGCCCGAGAGATCACTGACGCCATCGCCCCGCCGACCATCGGCATCGGCGCCTCGGCCGGCTGCGACGGCCAGGTGCTGGTCAGCGACGACATGCTGGGCCTGTTCGACTGGACCCCCAAGTTCGTCCGCCGCTACGCCGACCTGAAGGGCGCGATCGAGAAGGCCGCCGCCGACTACGCCCGCGACGTCCAGGACCGCAGCTTCCCAGGCCCGGCCGAGACGTACTACGCCAAGAAGGATTGAGGGCGCGCTTGAGGCCCTTCCCCCATCAAGGGGGAAGGGGGAGAGTGATAGGCTTCCAAACCGGGGTTCCACGCCGTTGCGGCGGCGGCGGACACGCTATAGGTTCGCCGCCTGCGTCGCGGCCAGAGCCCCGACTCCTGCTGTTTCAACCTTGCGTCGTCCGGAACCGTCCGGGCAGCGACGCCCCGGCGCCGTCGGCGCCCGTACTGGAGCCTCGTTCGTGGTCGATGTGTTTGACGAGGTCGAAGAGCAGCTTCGCTCCGACCGCTACAAGACCTTCGCGCTGAAGTCGCTGCCCCTCCTGGGCGCGGTCGCCGCGATCGCGGTACTGGGCGTGGGCGGCTGGTGGGGCTGGACCGCCTACGAGAGCAACCGCGCCAACAAGGCCTCCGAAGCCGTCCAGGCGACCCTCGAATCCTACGAGAAGGAAGGGCCCGCCAAGGCCTTCACCGAGTTCGAGAAGCTGTCGAAGGAAGGCAACGCCGGCTACCGCGCGCTGGCCTTCATGCAGATGGGCGGCATCCGCCTGGACGAGGGCAAGACCAAGGAAGCCGTCGGTTATTTCGACGAAGCGGCCAAGATTGCTCCCGATCCTGTCATGGGTGACATAGCGCGCCTCAAATCCGCCTTCGCGCTCATGGACACGGCTCCTTATCAGGAGATCGAGTCGAGGCTGACCCCGTTGACCGGCGAGAAGAGCCCTTACCGCGTGCAGGCCAAGGAAGCCCTGGCGTTCGCCAAGCTCCAGGCCGGCAAGACGGCCGAGGCGCGCGGCGACTTCGTCGTGCTCTCGCTGCTGTCGGACGGTTCGGACGACACCCGCCAGCGTGCGCAGGCGGCGATCCAGATGATCGACTCCGGTTCGGCCAAGGCCCTGCCGGCAGCCGTCAAGGCCGCGGCCGCGCTGCCGCCGCCGATCCAACTCGCGCCCGGCCAGCTGCCGCCGGGCCTGCAACCCCAAGCTCAATGAGCCGCCGACCCATGACTCTGAAGCGTTCCCTGCTGCTCGCCGCGATGATGTCGGCCGCGGTGTCGGTGACCGGTTGCTCGACGGTGTCGAAGCTCAACCCCTTCGGCAAGGACGACAAGAACAAGGCCACCGCCAGCCAAGGCCAGCGGATCTCGGTCATCGCCTTCGACCAGAAGGTCGAGGCGGCCGACGGCCTGAAGGGCGTCGACTTCTTCTTGCCCGAACCGCAAGCCCAGGCCGATTGGCGCCTGCCGGGCGGCAACCCCGAGCAATCGGTCGAGCACGTCGCCGCTGGCAAGGACTTCGAGATCGCCTGGCGCAAGGGCTTCGGCCAAAAGGCCAACCGCACCTTCCACATCACCGCCAACCCTGTCTCGGCCGAGGGCAAGATCTTCGTGCTCGACGGCGAGGCCAAGGTCTCGGCGCTAGACGCCGTCACCGGCGAGACGCTGTGGCGCAAGGACCTGCGTCCGGCTCGCCAGCCGGGCAAGCGCGGCTTCCTGGGAATCGGCGGCCGCAAGGACGACACTCGCGGCTTCGGCGGCGGCGTGGCCTATGCCGACGGCAAGCTCTACGTTTCGTCGGGCTTCCGCTTCGTGGCCCAGCTCGACGCGGCCACCGGCAAGGAAAACTGGCGCCAGGCGACCAGCACGCCGGTCCATGCCGCGCCGACCGTGGCCGATGGCCGCGTCTTCGTGGTGTCGACCGACAACGAACTGCTGACCTATTCGGCCGCCGACGGCGCGCCGGGCTGGACCTACCAGGCCCTGATCGAGCCGGCCCGCATCCTGGGCGGCTCGAGCCCGGCCATCAGCGGCGACACCGTCGTCGCCGGCTTCGCCTCGGGTGAACTGGTGGCCCTGCGCACCGGCAACGGCAACGACCTGTGGAGCGAGGCCCTCAGCCGCGCCAGCCGCACCAACGCCCTGTCGGAACTGCGCGACATCGCCGGCCGTCCGGTGATCTACAAGGGCGACGTCTACGCCGTCAGCCACTCGGGCGTGTTCTCCGCCACCGACCTGCGCACCGGCCAGGCCCGCTGGACCCTGCCGGTCACCGCGATCACCACGCCCTGGCCCGTGGGCGACGTGGTCTACGTGGTCGACAAGGCCGGCCAGGTGATCTGCGCCTCGCGCGACGGCGGCCAGGTTCACTGGATCCGCGACCTCAACGAGACCGACAAGCTCTCCAAGAAGCAGAAGAAGAAGCTGGCCAAGCGTCCGCGCATCTGGTCCAGCCCGATCCTGGCTTCGGGCCGCCTGATCACGGTGTCCAGCTACGGCGAGGCCGTGGCCCTGAACCCCAAGACCGGCGCCACGGAAAAGACCCTGAAGATCGGCGCGCCGGTGCTGCTGGCCCCGATCGCCGTGGGCGACAAGATCTACGTCACCACCGACGACGCCGATCTGATCGCCATTCGCTGATCCGATCCGGGGCCTTCGGGCCTCGGCTGAACTCGTAACCTGTCCCGGGCCCGGGCCGGCGAATCGCCGGCCCGGGCTTGTTGCTTTGCCGGGACCCGAAAAATCGACTACTGACCGCCTATGCCTTTGAAACTCGCCATCGTCGGCCGCCCCAATGTGGGCAAGTCCACGCTGTTCAACCGCCTCGCCGGCAAGAAGCTGGCCCTGGTCGACGACCAGCCGGGGGTCACCCGTGACCGCCGGTTCGCGCACGGTCGCCTCGGCGACCTCGATCTGGAGCTGATCGACACCGCCGGCTTCGAGGACGTCACCGACGAAAGCCTCGAGTCGCGCATGCGCGCCCAGACCGAGCTGGCGATCGACGAGGCCGATGTCGCGCTGTTCGTCTTTGACGCCCGCGAGGGCCTGACGCCGCTCGACAGGATCTTCGCCGAGATGCTGCGCCGCCGGAACAAGCCGGTCGTGGTCGCGGCCAACAAGTCCGAAGGCAAGCAGGCCGAGATCGGCGCCGCCGAAGCCCACCGGCTGGGCCTGGGCGATCCGATCCCGATCAGCGGCGAGCATGGCGAGGGCATGGCCGACCTCTACGCCGCGCTCCTGGCGGTGACGCCCGAGGAGCTGCAGGAAGAGTTCGAGGACTACGACGACGACACCAAGCCGATCAAGATCGCCATCATCGGCCGTCCGAACGCCGGCAAGTCGACCCTGGTCAACCGCCTGATCGGCGAGCAGCGCCTGCTGACCGGCCCCGAGGCCGGCATCACCCGCGACTCGATCTCGGTCGACTGGACCTGGGACGGCCGCAAGATCCGTCTGGTCGACACCGCCGGCCTGCGCAAGAAGGCCAAGGTCAACGAGAAGCTCGAGAAGCTCTCGACCCAGGACACCATCCGCTCGATGACCTTCGCCGAGGTCGTGCTGCTGGTGATGGACGCCACCCATCCGTTCGAGACCCAGGACCTGCAGATCGCCGACCTGGCCGAGCGGGAAGGGCGCTGCGTCGTCTTCGTGCTGGCCAAGTGGGACCTGATCGAGGATCCCGGCCAGATCCTCAAGGAATTCAACGAACACGCCGAGCGCATGCTGCCCCAGCTGCGCGGCGCGCCCGTCGTGGCGCTGTCGGGCGAGACCGGCCGCGGCGTCGAGCGCCTGATGCCGGCCGTGATCAAGACGCACCGCGACTGGTCGACCAAGGTCAAGACCCGCGACCTGAACGACTGGCTGCAGCTGGCGATGCAGCGCCATCCGCCGCCCTCGGTCGGCGGCAAGCGCGTGAAGCCGAAGTACATGGCGCAGACCAAGGCCCGCCCGCCGACCTTCGTGCTGTTCTCCAGCCGCGCCGACCAGATGCCCGACCACTACCGTCGCTATCTGGTCAACAGCCTGCGCGAAAGCTTCGACCTGCCGGGGGTGCCGCTTCGCATCACCATCAAGTCGGGCGCCAATCCCTATGCCGACGCCGAGCAGGGGTATGTTGTTAAGGGCAAGCGCGCCTTCGAGAAGAAGGAAGCCGAGAAGGCCCGCCTGAAGGCCTCGCGCAATACGGTCAAGAAGTCGGCCCAGAGGGCCGCGATCCTGGCCGAGGCTTCGGCGGACGCCGGCGCTGCCGCCGCGGGCAAGCCTGCTCCGATCAAGGCTGTCTCGGCCAAGGCCGCCTCCGGCAAGGCCGGGGCGGTCAAGGCCGATGCCGGCAAGAGCGAGGCGGTCAAGTCCGACCCCGGCAAGGCGGCCGTCAAGTCGGTGAAGCCGCAGGGGCCCAAGGCCCAGAAGAAGGTCTCGACCACCCCGAGCTACAAGGTCGGGACCAAGACGGCCGGCGGCAAGGCCGGTGGTCCGCGCCGTCCGGTGGCGGGCTCGCGTGTGGTGCGAGGCAACAAGACGCCCGGCGGAAAGCCCAAGGGGCGCTAGTTCAAGGCGGGGAGGAGGCTAGAACTCCTCCCAGTCCTGGCCGACCGCGACGCCCGGGCGGAACGACTGGGCGATGCGGCTCTGGGCGGCGGCCACCGGGTTCTCGGTCGCCGGACGCTGGGCCGGCGGCGCCGGTCGAGCGACCGCCTGGGCCGGAGCCGCGCCGGTTTCGAAGCGTGAGACCAGCTCGGCCAGCGACGAGGCCTCGTTGCGCAGGCAGGCCGCCGCGGCCGTGGCCTCCTCGACCATGGCGGCGTTGCGCTGGGTCACCTGGTCCATCTGATTGATGGCGGTGTTGACCTGGTTGAGACCCGTGGCCTGCTCGTGGGCCGACTGGGCGATTTCGGAAATCAGGGTGTCGATCTCGGCGATGCGGCCGACGATGCCGGTCAGCGACTGGCCGGTGTCGCTCACCAGCTTGGCGCCGCGATCGACCTGGCTGCTGCTGTTGGCGATCAGGGTCTTGATCTCCTTGGCCGCCTCGGCCGAGCGCTGGGCCAAAGCCCGCACTTCCTGGGCGACGACCGCGAAGCCGCGGCCGGCCTCGCCGGCGCGAGCCGCCTCGACGCCCGCGTTGAGAGCCAGGAGATTGGTCTGGAAGGCGATCTCGTCGATCACCCCGATGATCTGGCCGATCTTGCCCGAGCTCTGCTCGATCTCGCCCATGGCGGCGATGGCGTCGCGCATGATCTCGCCCGAGCGGGTGACTTCCTGGCGGGTGCTGGAGGCGGCGGTGGAGGCCGCGCGGGCTCCCTCGGCGCTGCGGCGCACCGTGGCGGTGATCTCGTCCAGCGCCGCGGCGGTCTCCTCCAGCGCGGCCGCCTGCTGCTCGGTGCGCTTGGAAAGGTCTTCGGAGGCTCCGGTGATCTCGTTGGAACCGTTGTGCACGCCCTGGGTCGACTGGCCGATCTCGGTCATCGCCTGGCGCAGCGACTGCAGGGCGGCGTTGTAGTCGCTCTTGATCGAGGCGAAGCGGCCGTCGAAGGCGGCGGTGATGTCGGCCGTCAGGTCGCCGCCGGCCAGGCGCTTGAGGTTGTCGGCCAGGGTCAGCACCACCGCGCCCTGTTCGGCCTCGGTGCGGCGCAGGGCCTCGTTGGCCATCCGCTCCTGTTCGGCCTGGGTGATGTCGGTGCAGAACTTGATGACCTTGCAGGGCTTGCCCGCGGCGTCGAACACCGGGTTGTAGGCGCCCTGGATCCAGATCTCGACGCCGCCCTTGCCCTGGCGCTGGAACTTGCCGGCGAAGAACTCGCCGCGTCCCAGGTTAAGCCAGAACTGCTTGTATTCGTCGCTGCGGGCGAAGTCGGGATCAGCGAACATGCTGTGATGGCGTCCGCGGATTTCGTCCAGCGAATAGCCCACCGTCTTCAGGAAGTTGGTGTTGGCGGCAAGGATGGTGCCGTCGAGCTGGAACTCGATGACGGCTTGAGAGCGATGGATGGCCGCGACGGTGGCCTCCAGCTCGGCGAGACGCTCGTCGGTCGCGGCGCGACCACGCTTGAACGAAAACGGCATTTGTCCAAACCCCGAGGACCGCGCCGGATTAGCGCTGCATCCTTAGGGTGAGACCGCGAGTCTTATTCCATGCTTAACGAGCGCTGGTTTCCGAAAGCGTCATCTGCGTCAGGTTGTCGCAGTATAGTGTTTTTGGGCTATGTGTCGTGGAGTCGACCACCAGCTTGACCGCAGAAAATCCGCAATTTCCGTCAGGTACGAATGTTTCTCGGTTTATCTGTATTTCACGTGTGAAAACTGAACCTGCGAATGTTTACGAGGTTCAGTTATGCGTTGACGCTTGCTGACTCTTGACCTCGTTCCTTGAAGCGAACGACGCCCTTGGGCGGCTCGCGGTCAGGGCGAGCAAGGTCGACGACGAAGGGCGCGATCTCGGCCGGATCCTGCACGGTCATCGGATCCTCGCCCGGGAAGGCGCCGGCCCGCATCTTGGTGCGCATGGCGCCGGGGTCGATGGAGAAGGCGCGGACCTTGGTGTTCTCCATCTCGTCGGCATAGCAGTCGACGATGGCCTCGAGGCCCGCCTTGGAGGCGGCGTAGGCGCCCCAGAAGGCCCGGTGGCTCTTGGCCACGCTGCTGGTCAGGAAGATCGCCCGACCGGCGTCCGAGGCGCGCAGCAACGGGTCCATGGCCCGGATCAGCCGCCAGTTGGCCGTCAGGTTGGTCGACAGGATCATGTCCCAGCCCTTGGGGTCCAGGTGGCCCACGGGGGTGAGGGCGCCCAGCACGCCAGCCGCGCCGACCACGATGTCGAGCCTGCCGAAGCGCTGGTGCAGGGCCGCGCCCAGGTGATCCAGGCCGTCGGCCTCCCGCAGGTCCAGCGGCACCAGGGTGGCGTGCTCGCCGGTGGCGGCGAAGATCGCGTCGTCCAAAGATTCCAGCGCGCCCTGGGTGCGTCCCAGGGCGATGACGTGGGCGCCGGCCTTCGCCAGGCCCAGGGCGATGGCTTGCCCGATGCCGCGCGTGGCGCCGGTGACGAGGGCGATGCGGCCGGCCAGTGGCGTGTCGGTGGTGGTCATGAGCGTTTCCTGCGCCTCTCGCGGGCGTTTGCTTGTCGGGGTGATCAGGCTGCGTCGTCGGCCGGACGCGCGGCGTAGCGCTGCGCCAGGACCGAACAGGCCATCAGCTGGATCTGGTGGAAGATCATCAGGGGCAGCACCAGCACGCCGGCCGTTGCTCCCGGAAACAGGATGCCGGCCATCGGCACGCCGGTCGCCAGGCTCTTCTTGGAGCCGCAGAACACGATCGCCACCTCGTCGGCCTTGGAGAAGCCCAGCAGGCGCGCGCCCCACATGGTGGCCAGCATGACCAGCGTCAGCAGCACGCCGCAGACCAGCAGCAGCACGACCAGCTCCAGCGGCGAAACCTTGCGCCAAAGGCCCTCGACCACGGCGGCGCTGAAGGCCGAATAGACCACCAGCAGGATCGAGCCGCGATCGACGCGGCCGACCAGGGTCTTGTGCTTCTCGATCCACTTGCCGACCAGGGGGCGGGCGATCTGGCCGGCGATGAACGGGACCAGCAGCTGGATGACGATCGACTTGATCGAGTCCCAACCGCCGACGTCGCCGTGGGCGTTCATCAGCAAGCCCACCAGCACCGGCGTCAGGAAGATGCCGAACAGGTTCGAGGCCGAGGCCGCGCAGACGGCGGCGGCGACGTTGCCGCGACCGATCGAGGTGAAGGCGATCGACGACTGCACGGTCGAGGGCAGGCAGGCCAGGAACACCATGCCCGCCGCCATGGTCGGCGTCAGCACGCCTACCTTGCTGATCGCCAGGCCCAGGATCGGAAACAGCACGAAGGTGAAGGCCAGGATCGTCAGGTGCAGCCGCCAGTGGGTGACCCCGGCGATCACGGCCTCGCGCGACAGCTTGGCGCCGTGCAGGAAGAACAGCAGGGCGATGGCTATCTTCACCACCCACCCCGTGATCTCGGCCGCCTGGCCTCGAACCGGCAGGAACGAGGCCAGCACCACCATGCCGAACAGGGCGATGATGTAGGCGTCGATCTTCAGCTTGGAGAGGACGGCGGAGACGGGATTGGCCAAGAAGCGACTCTCAAATGGATCGTCGCCCGGTCCGTCCGGGCGATCCGAGCGGCCGAAAGATCAAGTTGAACGGGCCGCATACCGGGGGTAGCGCAGCTTGGGTCCCCCGAACAAGTCGGAGGACCCTGGAAAGGCGCTGATTAGGCGCTGACCAGCAGCGACAGCTGCTTTTCGGCCTGGTCGTTGCGGCCTTCGGCGATCTCGCGATCGGTCAGGCGGGTAGGGTAGTCGCCGGTGAAGTAGTGGTCGGTGAACTGCGGGGCGGCCGGATCGCGCGGCGCGCAGTCCAGGGCCTCGTACAGGCCTTCCACCGACAGGAAGCCAAGCGAGTCCACTTCCAGGAACTTGGCCATCTCTTCCAGCGACTTGGTGGCGGCCAGCAGCTGTTCGCGCTCGGGCATGTCGATGCCGTAGAAGTCGGGCCACTTGATCGGCGGGCTGGCCGAGCGCAGGTGCACTTCCTTGGCGCCGGCCTCGCGGACCATGCGGACGATCTTCAGCGAAGTGGTGCCGCGCACGATCGAGTCGTCGATCAGGATGACGCGCTTGCCTTCCAGCACGGCGCGGTTGGGGCTGTGCTTCATGCGCACGCCTAGTTCGCGAACGCCCTGGGTCGGCTGGATGAAGGTGCGGCCCACATAGTGGTTGCGAATGATGCCCAGGTCGAAGGGCAGGCCGCTTTCGGCCGCGTAGCCGATCGCCGCCGGCACGCCCGAGTCCGGCACCGGCACGACGACATCGGCCTCGACGCCGGTCTCGATCGCCAGGCGCCGGCCCATGCGCTTGCGCACTTCATAGACCGAGCGGCCGTTCACGACGCTGTCGGGGCGGGCGAAGTAGACGTATTCGAACACGCAGGGGCGGGCCGCGGGGGCCGCGAACGGGCGCAGCGACTTCACGCCGGTGTCGCTGATGACCACCATCTCGCCATGCTCGACGTCGCGCACGAAGCGGGCGCCGATCATGTCGAGCGCGCAGGTTTCCGAGGCCAGGACCGGCTTGCCGTCGAGGTCGCCCAGCACCAGCGGGCGGATGCCCAGCGGGTCGCGGATGCCGATCATCTTCTTGTTGGTGATGGCCACCAGGGCGTAGCCGCCTTCGATCTGGCCCAGGGCGTCGATGAAGCGGTCGACGATCTTGGCTTTGCGCGAGCGGGCGATCAGGTGGAGGATCACCTCGCTGTCGCTGGTCGACTGGAAGATCGCGCCTTCCTGCACCAGCCGCTCGCGCAGGGTCAGGAAGTTGGTCAGGTTGCCGTTGTGGGCCAGGGCCAGGCCGCCGGTCTCGAGATCGGCGAACATCGGCTGGACGTTGCGGATGAAGCTGCCGCCGGCGGTGGAGTAGCGGGTGTGGCCGATGGCCATGTTGCCCGGCAGGCGCTGAACGAGGTCGGCGCCGGTGAAGGCGTCGCCGACGTGGCCCATGTGGCGTTCGGTGTGGAAGCGGGCGCCGTCGAAGGCGGCGATGCCGCAGGCTTCCTGGCCGCGGTGCTGCAGGGCGTGCAGGCCCAGCGCCGCGATGGCGGCGGCGTCACGGGCGCCGAACACGCCGAACACGCCGCATTCCAGGCGCAGCGTGTCGTCCTCGGGATCGCGCCAGGGCGCGGACGAGAAGCGGTCGGTCGACTGGCCGATAGACGTCATTGCGATTTCTCCACCAGGTCGTCGAGCTTCCGACGCTGGTCCTTATCATAGCCTTCTTCGCCGCGCTCGGCGTCGGACGGTTTGTCGCTGGCCCCGTCGCGGACGGCGTCCTCGATGGCGGGGGCAAGCTTGCCGGCCAGGCCCGCGCCCTTGGGGGCGAACACTTTCAGCACCTGGGCGCTGGCGTTGGACAGCGGATAGAACATCGACTCCGACACCCAGGCCGGCACGCGGTCGCGCGGCGTGGCCATGTGGAAGACGAGGTTGAAGACGCCCAGCACCACCAGCGCGCGCAGCAGGCCGAAACCCAGGCCGACCAGGCGGTCCAGCAGGCCCAGCGCGCCGTCGGCGTGCAGGGTCTTGGTCAGCTGGCCGCCGACCAGGCGCAGGGCGACGAAGGCGATGACGAAGGTGACCAGGATGGCGGCGGCGGTCGCCGCCCAGTCCGGGTCCATGAATTCACGAAAGAGCGGGCCGGTCAGGCGCAGGCCCAAGAGGGCCACCACGGCGGCGACGATGAACGACAGCGCCGAGGTCAGCTCGCGCGAGGCGCCGCGGAAGAAGCCGACGGCGCCGGAAACCAGCAGGATCAGTCCGGCGATGATGTCGAACGGCGTCACGCGTGCGAGCTCCAGATGTCGTTCTCGATTCTGCGAACCGCGTCGGCCAGTCGCGCCGCGCCGGCCACCGGCAGGGCGCCGCCGCCTTCGGGCAGGCCCGACAGCGGTCCCAGCGCGCGGCCGAACCCGAGCTTGGCGGCTTCCTTCAAACGCGACTCCATTCGGCTCACAGGCCGGATCTCGCCGGAGAGGCTGACCTCGCCGAACACCACGCAGTCCTGCGGCAGGGCGACATCGAGGGCCGAGGAGGCCAAAGCGGCCGCCGCCGCGAGGTCGGCGGCGGGTTCGGTGATCCTCAGCCCGCCGGCGACGTTCAGATAGACGTCCTTGTCGCCAAAACCAAGGCCGCAGCGCGATTCCAGCACCGCGAGCACCATGGCCAGGCGTCCGGAATCCCATCCGACCACGGCGCGCCGGGGCGTTCCGTACGCGGAAGGCGCGACCAGGGCCTGGAATTCGACCAGAACGGGCCGCGATCCCTCGATGCCGGCGAACACCGCGGCGCCCGCCGCGCGCTCGCCGCCCTCGTTGAGGAACAGGGCCGAGGGGTTCTTCACTTCGCGCAGGCCGATGTCGCCCATCTCGAACACGCCGATCTCGTCGGTGGCCCCGAAACGGTTCTTGGCGCCGCGCAGGATGCGGAACGGATAGCCGCGCTCGCCCTCGAAGCTCAGCACCGCGTCGACCAGGTGCTCGACCACGCGCGGGCCGGCGATCTGGCCGTCCTTGGTGACGTGGCCGACCAGCAGGATGGCCACGCCCTGCTTCTTGGCCAGGCGCACCAGTTCGGTGGCGCAGGCGCGCACCTGGGTCACCGTGCCGGGGCCGGCCTCGTGAGCGTCGCTCCACATGGTCTGGATCGAGTCGATGACCACCAGGTCGAACTTGTCGCGCTTGAGACCATCCAGGATGTCTCGCAGGCTGCTCTCGGCGGCCAGCTTCACCGGCGCGCTGGCCAGGCCCATGCGGTCGGCGCGGCCGCGGATCTGCTCGACGGCCTCCTCGCCCGAGATGTAGGCGCAGGAGACGCCCCGGCTCGAGGCGTTGGCGCAGACCTGCAACAGCAGCGTCGACTTGCCCACCCCCGGGTCGCCGCCGATCAGGATCGCCGAGCCGGGCACCACGCCGCCGCCGCAGACCCGGTCGAACTCGTCGACGCCGGTCAGGATGCGGGGCGGGGCGGGGGTGTCGCTCTCCAGGCCGGTGAACTGCAGGCCGCGGTTGCGCGTGGCCTTGGTGGTCGACATCGCGCCGGGCGGGCGTACGCCGACCTCTTCGACGAGGGTGTTCCAGCTCTGGCAGGCGGGACATTGCCCGGCCCACTTGGCTTGGACCGCCCCGCAGGACTGGCAGGCGTAGACGGCGCCGTCGCGGGCCATGAGGTCTCCTGATTCTCGAATGGGTGCAGACTACAGGTTGGCGGCTCCCTGCGCCAAAGCCGGACGCAGGCCGGGATCCGGGATGTCGCCGAACCTTGTTCCCGTTTTGGGTGTGTTCGGTGTAGATAAGTATCGGGGGGCGCAAATTCAGGATCTTGCTGGAGGCGCCTAGATGTCCGTGGTCGAACCCGGAGCCGTTTCTTCCGATCTCGTCGGCCGCGTGAAGCGGCTCTTGCTGACGCCGTCGCCTGAGTGGGAGCGCATCGACACCGAGCCCGCCACCATCAAGGGGCTCTATGTCGGCTACATCTGCATCCTCGCGGCGATCCCGGCCGTGGCCGGCCTGGTGGGCAGCCTGGTGTTCGGGCACGGCATCCCGGGCGTGGCGACGATCCGGCCCTCGCCCGTCGGGGCGATCGTCGGCGCCGTCGTTGGCTATGGCCTGTCGCTGCTGTCGGTGTTCGTGCTGGGCCTGATCATCGACGCCCTGGCCCCGTCGTTCGACGGCCAGAAGAACAGGTTGCAGGCCTTCAAGGTGGCGGCCTATTCCGGCACCGCCGGCTGGGTGGCCGGGATCTTCGGCCTGTTCCCGCCGCTGGCGATCATTGGCGGCCTCGCGGGCCTCTACGGCCTCTACCTGCTCTATACCGGCCTGCCGCGGGTGATGAAGGCGCCGAAGGAGAAGGCGATCGGCTACACGATCGTCACCGTGCTCTGCGCCATCGTGCTCTATGTCATCGTCGGCTTCATCACCGGCGCCGTCGTCGGCGCGGCCGCGATCGGCGGGGGGATTGCGGCCTCCAAGGTCGCTGGCGCCGACAGCGGTTCGGTGACGCTGGGCGGCCAGACCTACGACCTGGGCAAGATGGACGAGGCCAGCAAGAAGATGGAGGCGGCCGCCGCCTCGATCGAAGCCGGCAAGGACATCCCCCTGACCTCGCCCGACGTGCTGAAGGGCCTGTTGCCCGGCGCGGCCGGCGGCTATGCCCGCACCTCCGTCGAATCCAGCTCTGGCGGCGCCGGCGGCATGGGCATGTCGGTGGCCCGCGGCGATTACGAGAAGGACGGCAGGCGCTTCACCCTGGCGGTCACCGACCTGGGCGCGCTGGGCGGCATGACCGCCATGGCCTCGGCCATGAACGCCCAGAGCACCTCGGAGACCGAGACGGGCTACGAGAAGACCAGCACCGCCGGCGGCCAGTTGACCACCGAGAAGTGGGACCGCGAGGCCAGGTCCGGCGGCTACACGGTCGTGATCGGCAACCGTTTTTCGGTCGAGGCCAACGGCGACGCCGACAGCATCGACGACCTCAAGCGCGCGGTGGCCTCGGTCGACGCCGGCAAGCTGAAGAGCCTGGCGCGCTAGACGGGGTAGAGGGGCGGGGCCTTCAGGCCTCGCCCAGCACCACGCGGCGGGCGCGGCCGGCCAAGCGCACCAGCAGTTCGTAGGCCGTGGTGCCCGCCGCCGCGGCGGCTTCGTCGACCGGCAGGTTGGGGCCGATCAGCTCGACCAGGGCGCCGGGACGCGCCGCGTCGCAGTCGGTGACGTCGATGGCGATCAGGTCCATCGACACCCGACCCAGGAGCCGGCGGCGCGCGCCGTCGAACCACACGTGGCCGGCGGGGCTGGAGCCGCGCAGCACCCCGTCGGCATAGCCGCAGGCCAGCACCGCCACGCGCGTCGTCTCGCTGGCCGTGAAGGCCGCGCCATAGCCGATCGACTCGCCGCGCGGCACTACCCGCACCTGCAGGATCGGCGCTTCCAGCGTCGCCACCGCCTTGAGCCGCGTGTCGGTCACGTCGCGCGGACCGCCGCCATAGAGGGCGATGCCCGGCCGGCATTGGTCGAAATGATAGTCGCCGCCCAGGAACACCCCGGCCGAGTTGGCCAGGCTCTTGCGGGCGTTCGGGAACAGCGCCGACGCATCTCTGAAGCGCGTCAGCTGGCGGGTGTTGAGCGGATGCTCCGGCTCGCCGGCGCAGGCCAGGTGGCTGACCACCAGAGAGACGTTCAGATGCTTGAGGCGGTCCATCGAGGCCGTCAGCACGGCGGCTTCCTCGTGGCGCAGGCCCAGGCGGTTCATGCCGGTGTCGACATGGATGGCGGCCTCGAGGACGCCCCTGCCGGCCTGGCTGTTCCAGGCCTCGACCTGCGGCAGGCTGTTGAGCACCGGGATCAGCCCGGCCTGGACCAGCGTCGGGCCCGAGCCCGGCGTCGCCCCGTCCAGCACGTGGATCCTGGCCTCGCGCTCGCCCAGCGCCTTGCGCAGCGCCACGCCCTCGGAGAGGCGAGCCACGTAGAAGCCGCGGGCGCCTTCGTCCCACAGACGGCGGGCGACGAGGCCCGCGCCCAGGCCATAGCCGTCGGCCTTCACGGCCGGCGCCAGCTCGGAGTCGCCGGCCGTCGCTTTCAGCGTGGCGTAGTTGGCCGCGAGGGCGTCGAGGTCGAGGGTCAGGCGGGCGTCGGTCACGGCTGCGGAGGTAGCCGACCCGCGCCCGCAAGGCCAGTGCAGATGCTGTGGAGATGCGGGCTAGCGCGTCGCCAGGAACTGGCCCACCAGCGCCTCGACGCCGCTGGCGACGATCTGCACGCCGATGCACATCAAAAGGAACGCCATCAGCCGCGACATCACCCGCGCGCCGTTGACGCCCAGCAGCGACAGCACCCGGTCCGAGGCGCGATAGAAGACCCAGACCATCAGGGCGATGACGGCCACGGCCAGGCTCGCGCCCATGAAGAAGGGGATCACCGAATGGCCCTCTGCCGGGCGCTGCGACGACAGCGCGATGGCCACCGAGATCGCGCCGGGGCCGGTGGTGAAGGGCATGGTCAGCGGAAAGAAGGCCATGTCCTCGGCGCGCGACTTGGCGGGCGAGGCGGCCTGGTCGGCCTTGCGTTCCTCGTGCTCTTCCGGGGTCATCAGCAGGGCCCAGGCGCGGATCGCCACCACCAGGCCGCCGGCCACCCGCAGGGCGCCGAGGCTCACCCCGAAGAAGTTCAGCACGTAGCCGCCCAGCAGCAGCGAGCCCAGCAGGATGAAGAAGGCGTAGAGCGCGATGGTCGGCGCCAGGCGCTTGCGGGTCTCGGCCGGATGGTCGGCCAGCATCTGGTGGAAGATCAGCGCCGCCCCGACCGGATTGACGATCGAGAACAGGGCCGGAAAGGCCAGCAGGAACGCCCCGACGAAGGTCGAAACGGGCAGGGGGCTGAATTCCATCGGGCGAGGTCTCTTCCTGAATCGCGCGCCGAGCCTCGCCCGACGCGCCCGTCCAGGTAAAGCGCTCGCGCGCTATTCGTCGTCGCCGCTGCGCATCTGGTGGAAATAGTGGTCGCGCGAGAGGTTGCCGAAGCGGGTGGTGTCACTGTTGAACGACAGGCGCACGGTGCCGATGGGGCCGTGACGCTGCTTGGCAATGATCACCTCGGCCAGGCCTTGCAGCTTGTCCATTTCCTCTTGCCAGGTCAGGTGCTCGGGCGTGCCCTCGCGGGGCTCGGCCCGGCCGACATAGTAGCTTTCGCGGAACACGAACCACACCATGTCGGCGTCCTGCTCGATCGAGCCGGATTCACGAAGGTCCGACAGCTGCGGGCGCTTGTCCTCGCGGCTTTCGACCTGACGCGACAGCTGCGACAGCGCGATGACAGGGCAGGCCAGTTCCTTGGCCAGGGCCTTGAGGCCCATGGTGATCTGCGAGACTTCCTGCACGCGGCTGGCGTTGGAGCCGAGGTCCGAGCCGGTGACCAGCTGGAGGTAGTCGACGACGATCAGGTCGAGGCCCACCTGGCGCTTCAGGCGTCGAGCCCGGGCGGTCAGTTTGGCGATCGAGATACCACCGGTGGCGTCGATGTAGAGCGGCGCTTCCTGCAGTTCCATGGCCGCGTCGCGCACGCGGCCGAACTCGCTGGCGTCGATCTCGCCCTTGCGCAGCTTGTCGCCCGACACGCCCGAGGCGTCGGCCAGCATACGCAGGGCCAGCTGCTCGGCGCTCATTTCCAGCGAATAGAAGGCCACCACGCCGCCATTGACGGTCTTGCGGCTGCCGTCGGGCTGGGGCTCCCAGGCGTATTTCTTGGCGACGTTGAAGGCGATGTTGGTCGCAAGCGCGGTCTTGCCCATCGACGGACGACCGGCGAGCACGATCAAGTCGGAAGGGTGAAGGCCGCCGATCTTCTGGTCGAGGTCGATCAGGTCGGAGGCCAGGCCCGACATGCCGCCGTCGCGCTGGAAGGCCTCGGCGGTCATCTCGACGGCGCCGCGCAGGGCGTCGCCGAAGCTGACGAAGCCGGAACTGGCGGTGCCGCTTTCGGCCAGGGTGTAGAGCTGCTGTTCAGCCGCTTCGATCTGGTCGCGGGCGGGACGCTTCTCTTCGCCGTGGCCATGGGCGGCCGAGGCGATCTCGCCGCCGATGCGGATCAGGTCGCGGCGCAGGGCCAGGTCGAACACCGCGCGGGCATAGTCGCCGACATTGGCGGCCGGCGGAGCGCGATCGACGAGATCGGCCAGATAGCGGATGCCGCCCAGTTCCTCGAAGGCCGGATCGCGCTTGAACTCGTCGGCCAGCAGGATCGGCTCGGCCAGCTGGCCCTTGCGGATGTGCGTCTCGATCGACTGGAACAGCCGCTGGTGGAAGGGTTCGTAGAAGTGGCGTCCCTGCAGGCTGTCGGTCAGCCGCTCGTAGGCCGAGTTGTCGTACAGCAGAACGCCCAGCAGCGCCTGTTCGGCTTCCAGGTTGTGCGGCGCGACGGCGATCTGAGGGGCATCCTGCGCGGGCGGGCGCAGGTCGAGAGCGGGGACCAGGGACATCGCCATAAGTTAACGCGAACGAGGCCGCGACGCGCGTTCGGAGCGTGGTCAACGGCGCAGATGGATGGGGATGTTCTGTGTATATCTTCGAGGCGACAAAAGGGGACGCAGGCTGCTCGCCGCGTCCCCTTCGAGTCTTACCCTAGGTCAACTTACCAGTTGTAGCTGAGGCGGGTGTAGAGGAACCGGCCGTTGAAACCGAACGGCGAGTAGTTCGGGAAGCCGACCACGCCGCTGGTGCTGTTGACGGCCGCCGGCGTGCGGTTGGGGTACTCGTCGAACAGGTTGTTGGCGCCCACGGCCCAGGTCAGCTTGTCGGCGAAGGTGCGACGGGCTTCCAGGTCGATCACCGCCTTGCGGCCGGTCCAGTAGTCAAGCGAGGGCGTGGCGTTGGGCTGAAGCACCGTGCCATAGCCGGTCAGCTTCAGGGTCGCGCCCCAGGGGCCCTTGCTCCAGTCGCCGCTGGCCACGAACTTCGTGCGCGGGGTGCCGCGTTCGAAGGTCTGCACATTGACGCGGGCGAACAGGGCCGGCGGGACCGGCAGCGACGACAGGGTGTTGGTCGTCGGCAGACGGGTGACCTCGGTCTCGTTGTAGTTGCCCGCCAGAGTCAGGTCGAAGCGCCCGGCCTCGGCCGCGTCGAGGCGATAGCGCACCACCACGTCGACGCCCTTGGTCGTCGTGTCGACGCCGTTGATGAAGAACCGCGCCGTGGTCACGCCGTAGGGGGCGAGCAGGGCGTAGATCGCCTGCTGGGTCGCCGTGCCGGTGGCGCTGCCCTGGATGTTCTCCGAGAGCACGATGCGGTTGTCGATGTCGATCTGGTAGGCGTCGACCGTCACCTCGAACGGGCCGCGGTGATAGACCAGGCCCAGCGAGTAGTTGGTGCTCTCTTCCGGCTCCAGCGCCTTGGCGCCCAGCACGGCCGAGACCGGGCTGGTGGCCGGGAAGGTGCCGACCTCGGTGGCCGTGCCGCTGATGATGTTGGTCGAGGTGGCGGTGAAGTACTGCTGCTGCAGGGCCGGGGCCCGGAAGCCGGTCGACACCGCGCCGCGCACGGCGAAGCCGTCGAGGATGTCGTAGCGGGCGGCGACCTTGCCGGTCGTCTTGGTGCCGAAGTCCGAATAGTCCTCGAAGCGCGCGGCGATATCGACGTCCAGCTTGTCGGTCACCTGGCTGTCGAGGTCGACATAGAAGCTGTAGTTGTCGCGGCTGACGTCGACGGCGTTGCTCGGGCGGAAGCCCGGGAAGCCCTGGGCGCCGGCCGCCAGGCCGTTGTAGCCGCCATTGGCCCACGAGGCCTGCTCGCCGGCGACGATGTCGTAGCTTTCCTTGCGGTACTCGGCGCCGAAGGCCAGGGTCGAGGGCTGGGCGAAGGCGGCGATGGCCAGCGGACGGGTGATGTCCAGCGAGGCCACGGCCTGGCGGTAGCGCATCGAGCCGGCGTTGAACGAGGTCGGCGAGGCCGGGCCGTACGAGGCGTTCAGGCTGTCCTTGACCCCGTACTCGATGTCGTTCTGGCCGTAGGTGAAGCTGGCGTCGATGGTGTAGACGCCGGCATCGCCCTTGGCGCCGAAGGCGGCGTTGTAGTCGTCGATGTCGGTGGCGATCTTGGGCAGGAAGCCGTTCGGATAGATAGACGGGATGTTGGCGGCGTTGTTGGACAGGCGCGGGAAGGCGGCGCTTTCGCCGTCGCGGTGCTGGTAGCCCAGCCAGCCATAGGCCTTCCAGGTCTCGCCGATCGGCAGGCCGGCGTTGGCGAACAGCGACTTGCTCTCGACCTCGGCGTCGCCATAGCGACCGGTGACGACGCCCGGGCTGAAGGCCGACGAGACGTCGCTGCGGTTGGTCGGGTTGCGTTTGGACCAGTCGGCGGTGACCGTCAGGTAGCCGTCCTCGCCGATGCCGAAGCCCTGCCAGACCGAGGCGGTGTAGGTGACGCCGTCGGTGGCCTTGCGGCCGTCGGTGTCGCGCGCGGTCTTCACCTCGGTGTTGTAGAGCCCGTAGCTGGCGGTCGCGCCGCCGCCGCTGCGCGCTTCGCGCAGGCGCAGGTTGACGACGCCGGCGATGGCGTCCGAGCCGTACTGGGCCGCGGCGCCTTCGCGCAGGATCTCGACGCGGTCGAGGGCGGCGGTCGGAATGGTGTTGAGGTCGAAGGCGGCCGAGCCGCGGCCGACCGAGCCGTTGACGTTGACCAGGGCCGCGGCGTGGCCGCGCTTGCCGTTCAGCAGCACCAGGGTCTGGTCGGGCGCCAGGCCGCGCAGCGTGGCGGGACGCACCGAGTCGGTGCCGTCCACGGCCGACGGGCGCGGGAAGTTCAGTGAGGGCGCCAGGGTCGACAGCGCCTGGGCCAGTTCGGTCGAGCCCTGGCGGGTCAGCGCCTTTGAGTCGACGACGTCGACGGGCGAGACGGTGTCGAGGCGCGAACGCCCGGCGGTGCGGGTGCCGGTGACGACGACTTCCTCGACGGCGGTCTGATCGTCTGTGGTCTGAGCGTTGGCGGTGGAGACGGCCAGGGCCGAAGCCGAGGCCGCGGCGAGCAGCAGCAGTTGAGTACGCATGGTGTAATCCCCTCGAAACGCTGTCGGTCGGGGGCGCTTTCGCGTCTCGTTCTGGCCGACAGGCGGTTAGACAGGCTCAACCTGCGCGAACGTCGCTCTTCCTACAATCTGAGCAATTCTAGATTTCGGCGCAGAAAAAAACGGCGCGGATTGCTCCGCGCCGTTCTCATTCGTCTGCGAAGGTCCTGAAAAATCAGGCTTCGTAGTCGCCTTCTTGCGCGCCGGCGCCGCCTTCCAGGAGGTCCTGGGCGGCTTCGGCGTCGGCCAGACGCTCTTCCTCGAACTGCGAGGCGATGACGTTTTCGCCGCGCGCTTGGCGCTCGGCTTCGTCGGCGCTGCGCGCGATGTTGAGGGTGACCGTGACGGTCACTTCAGCGTGCAGCTTCACCTTCACTTCGTGGACGCCGAGCGTCTTGATCGGCTTGTCCAGCACGATCATCGAGCGGTCGACCTTGCCGCCTTCGGCCTTGATGGCGTCGGCGACGTCGCGGCCCGCGACCGAACCGTACAGCTGGCCGCTTTCGCCAGCCTGACGGATCAGGATGTACTGCGTGCCGTCCAGCGACTCACCGGACTTGCCGGCGGCTTCGCGGTTGCGCAGGTTGCGGGCTTCGATCTCGGCGCGTTGCGCCTCGAAGGCCTTCAGGTTGTTCGAGTTGGCGCGGAGAGCCTTGTTGCGCGGCAGCAGGTAGTTACGGGCGAACCCGTCCTTCACCGTCACCACGTCGCCCAGGACGCCCTTGCCTTCGACTCGTTCGAGCAGGATCACTTTCATCGTGGCGTCTCCCTTACTTCACGACGTAGGGGAGCAGAGCCAGGAAGCGGGCGCGCTTGATGGCCTTGGCCAGTTCGCGTTGCTTCTTGGCCGACACCGCGGTGATGCGCGACGGAACGATCTTGCCGCGCTCGGAAACGTAACGCTGCAGCAGCTTCACGTCCTTGTAGTCGATCTTCGGTGCGTTGGCGCCCGAGAACGGGCAAACCTTGCGGCGACGGAAGAACGGACGGCGGGCGCCGCCGGTGGCGGCGGCGGCCGGAGCCGCGGCTTCGGGAGCAGTCGTATCGGTCATGATCTATTTCTCCCTTACGCTTGCGGGGCGAAGTCTTCGCGCGGACGCTCGGAACGCTCAGGGCGGTCCGAACGCTCGGGGCGATCGCTGCGCTCACGGTCGCGACGGGCCAGAACCGGCGACAGTTCCAGGTCCAGCTCTTCCACGCGGATGGTCATGAAACGCAGCACGTCTTCGTTGATCGACAGCTGGCGTTCCATTTCCTTCACCGCCGGCGCCGGGGCGTCGATGGCGAGCAGGGAATAGTGGCCCTTGCGGTTCTTCTTGATGCGGTAGGTGAGGTTACGCAGACCCCAGTATTCGATCTTGGCGATGTGACCACCACCTTCTTCGATCAGGGTCTTGATTTGCTCGTTGAGAGCTTCGGCCTGTTGCGGCGAGATGTCCTGCCGCGCGATGACCACGTGTTCGTAGAACGACATGTTTTCCTCTTCCGTTATGGCAAAGCGGCGCGGTCGGCGGCGGAAGTCCGACGACCACGATGGATCCTGTGCGACGAGCGGGATAATCCCGGCCCCGTGAGGGGTTCGCTCAAGACCGCCTTCCGTGAGAACGCGCGCTACTACAGGAAACGCGGCGGCGAGGCAAGGCTGGCCTTGGCCCGGGCGGCGGGCAGGGCGGCGCCCGCGTCCTGGGCGAAACCGAAAAAGGCGGGGCCGGAGTCGTTTTCCTGACGCAACGCAGCTTGCCGTTAATACCTGGGGTGGTTAGGGAAGGGGCATGCGGGGTGCAACCGTGAAGAGCCTGATCCTTGGCGGCGCGTTCGCGCTGTCGATGACGGCTGTCCCGGTGATGGCCCAGGCGATCAGGAAGCCCGACCTGTCGGTGTCGTCCAACGACGGCCGCTTCACGGGCTACTCGGCGGCCCTGCCGCTCGATCTCTCGTCCGACGCCGAAAGCACCACCTTCGTGGCCAAGGTCGCCGGCAGCATCGAGCAGCCGACCTACGACTTCAACCTGAACATGACGGCCAAGGCCGACCAGGGCCCCAGCCCGCGCGCCCTGGCGCTGGGCGCGTCGCTGAACAAGCGCGAGGCCGGTGTCCGCTCCTCGCTGTCGCGGCTGTTCGGGTTCGGCGACCTGCCCAAGTCCAACTATGTCAGCGTGTCGGTCGACATGAACGCCACGCGGTCGATGATCCTGCCGGCTTCGGTCCCGATCGCCCGCGCCAACGTGCGTTCGGCCCTGACCCTCGACGGCCGCCAGATCGCCTCGATCGGCCTGGGCGGCGGCACCATGGGCGACGAGGGCGTCGACTTCAGCCTGATCCGGCCTTTCGATATCCCGGCCGAGTTCTCGGTCAGCGTCCGCGCCGAGGACGAGCGCGTCCAGGACGGCCGCTTCATGGTCAAGCTGGTCAAGACCAACTGGTGACCGCCGGCGCAGCCGCGCCGCTTTCCCGACAATCCGTCGCGAGTTTCCCGAACGCCTGTCCGACCAGCGGGCGCCGGCGAGGGCGGGTTTGCGCCCGCGCATAAGCCTTTCCCTCCTGATCGCTCCACCAGAGGGGGAGCGGATACATGCGAAAGTCGGTTCTATACGGCGCGTCGGCCTTAGCCATGCTGGTCGGCGCGACGCCGGCCCTGGCCCAGGAGGCGCCGGTCGCGGTCGAGGACCTCGTCGTCACCGCGCAGCGGCGCGAGCAGAAGCTGCAGGACGCGCCGGTCGCTGTCAGCGCCTTTGGCGCAAAGGCCCTCGACCAGCTTCAGATCACCAAGGCCGAGACCCTGGGCGCGGCCGTGCCCAGCCTCTACGTCTCGCAGATCAGCGCCTCGCCCTCGACGGTGCAGGTCGCCCTGCGCGGCGCGCTCGACCAGACCGGCGGCATGATCACCTCCGAGCCGCCCGTCGGCATCTATGTCGACGACGTGTACCAGGCCCGCCTGTCGGTCGCGAACCTCGACCTGGCCGACGTCACGCGGGTGGAGGTGCTGCGCGGACCGCAGGGCACGCTCTATGGCCGCAACTCGATGACCGGCGCGCTGAAATACGTCACCCGCCAGCCCGGCGACGCGCCCGGCGGCTTCGTCGAGGCCTCGTGGGGCGACTACGGCCTGCAGCGCTATCGGGGCAGCGCCGGCGGCAGGATCACCGACCATGTCGGGGCCACGGTCTCGGCCCTGTTCTCCGACCGCGACGGCTGGCAGCAGAACACGGCCCTGAACCGCCGCGTCGGTGAACGCCGCGACGCCGGCGCGCGCTTCTCCCTGGGCCTGATCGACACCGGTCTGCTCAGCGCGACCGTCTCGGCCGCCTATGCACGCACCGACACCGATGGCCAGCACTTCTCGCCGCTCGATCCGGTGAGCCTCCAACCCCTGGCCGGCGGCCAGTTCGGCTCCACCCGCTCGCCGCTGAATACCGACACCAAGACCGAGCAGAAGAATCTGGCCCTGCACCTGGGCTACGATCTGGACGGGATCCAGCTGAAGTCGATCACCGCCTACCAGCGCCTGGACGATCGCTGGACGCTCGATTTCTCCGGCGGCCTGGTGACCGGTTCGGGCCTCGTCGCCGGCTTCCTGCGTGGCAGCGACACCGACCAGGAACAGGCCAGCCAGGAGTTCCAGGCCCTGGGCGAGACGTTCGACGGCCGCCTGCAATGGATCGGCGGGCTGTTCTGGTTCAGGGAGACCGGAAGCCAGGTGCTGTCCGACACCGTCGGCTCGGGCATCTACGGCCCGTTCCCCGTGCCGCTGCTGCCGACCACGATCCACGCGACCTCGGAAAGCATCGCCGCCTACGGCCAGCTGGAGTGGCGCTTCACCGACCGGCTCAGGGGCTCGGCCGGCCTGCGCTGGACCAGGGACGAAAAGACCATCGCCGGCACGATCCAGAACGGCCTGGCGGCCTATCCCGCCAGCCTGACCAGCCGATCCAACGAAGGTGAATGGAAGGTCTGGACCCCGAAGTTCAATCTTCAGTACGAAGCCAGCGACGACGTCATGGTCTACGGCACGATCGCGCGCGGTTACCGCGCCGGCGGCTTCGTGGTCCTGTCGATCGCCGAGCCGTCGATCTTCACCAAGGCCTACGACCCCGAATCCGCCTGGTCCTACGAGGCCGGCGCCAAGATCGAGGCCTTCGACCGCCGCGCCCGCCTGAACCTGGCCGCCTATGTCCAGCAGTTGAAGGACCTGCAGCAGAACGTCATCAGCAACGGCTCGATCCTGACCCAGAACGCGGCCGAGGCGCGGATCGCCGGCCTTGAGGTCGAGGCCGCCGCTACGCCGATGAAGGGGCTGGACCTTTTCGCCTCGCTGGCCCTGACCGACGCCGAGTACGAGAAGCTGGACGCCTCGACCGCCGCGGCCCAGGCCGGGGCCGAGGTCCTGCCGCTGGTCTCGAAGGTGCAGGCCCAGGTCGGCGGCTCCTGGCGCATCGAGCCGCGGGCGCTGAAGGGCGGGGCGATCATCGTCTCGACCGACTACAGCCACCGCGGCCCGCGCTACGCCGAGGCCACCAACGCCCAGGCCGGCCGCATCGGGGCGGTCGATCGCGTCAACGCCAGCCTGGCCTGGGAATCGCCCTCGGCGGCCTGGCGGGTGTTCGTCCAGGGCCGCAACGTCCTCGACGCCAAGGACTACGTCTCCGGCGCGGTCTTCATCCCCGGCCTGATCGTCTACCGCCTGGCCGACGAGCCGGCGATGTGGAGCGCCGGGGTGAAGGTGAAGTTCTAGTCCCCCAACTTCGTCATCCCGGCCGTAGCGAAGCGAAGAGCCGGGATGACGATTGAAGAGAAGGCGGGAGCCCAGCCCTACTTCTTCTTGTACGCCTTCACCGCATCCATGGTCTTGGTCACGTGGCCCTGGAAGTTGCCGTCGGTGTAGGCCATCAGGACCTTGCCGTTCGGCGCGATCACGTACGAGGTGCGGTTCGACCATTCGGGGCGCTTGTCCAGCACCACGTCGTAGGTCTTGATCAGGTCGGGCGTGGCGGCGGCCACCGCGAACTTGTCGCGGCAGTGTTCCTTGGAGAAGTCCTTGATGCGGTCGACATTGCCGGCCGTGACGCCGATCACGGTCGCGCCCAGCTTCTGGAACTCGGGCGTGGCCTCGGCGAACTCGTGGGCCTCGGCCGTGCAGCCGGCCGTGTAGGCGGCGGGGAAGAAGTACAGCACCACCGGACCCTTCTTCAGGGCCTTGGACAGCTTGAACTGGAAGTCCTTGCCGGCCAGGGCGCCGGGGGCGGTGAAGTCGGGGGCCTTGTCGCCGGGCTTGAGGGCCGCCAGGGCCGGCGAGGCGGCGGCTAGGCCCAGGGCGAGCAGGCAGGCGGCGAGGGCGGGGCGGTTCATCTTGGCGACTCCGGAAGCCTGGGATGCGGCTTGGCCAGCAATGTGGACGTGCCCCAACGGAAAGCAAGTATCGGCAAAACAGCGGTCCGGCTTGCCCAGTCACCGGCTTTCCCCTAACCCTCCGCGCCCAAGACATTGAATCTTAGAGGAGCGGGCCGTCATGAGCATCGCCTTCATCTTCCCGGGACAGGGCAGCCAATCGGTTGGCATGGGCGTCGAGCTGGCGGAGGCCTTCGCGTCCGCCCGCGAGGTGTTCCAGGAAGTCGACGACGCCCTGGGCCAGAAGCTGTCCCAACTGATGCGTGAAGGTCCCGAGGGCGACCTGACCCTGACCGAGAACGCCCAGCCGGCCCTGATGGCCGTTAGCCTGGCGGTCACCCGCACGCTGGAGAAGGAGTTCGGCGTCGGCATCGATCGCGCCGCCTTCGTCGCCGGCCACAGCTTGGGTGAATACTCGGCACTGGCCGCCGCCGGCGCCATCAGCCTGGCCGACACCGCGCGTCTGTTGAAGCTGCGCGGCCAGGCCATGCAGCGCGCCGTGCCGGTGGGCGAGGGCGCCATGGCCTCGCTGATCGGTCCCAAGACCGACATCGCCCTGGCCGAGGCCGCCGCCGCCGCCGGCTCGGAAGTCGGCGTCTGCGTCGTGGCCAACGACAACAACAACGGCAACGTCGTGATCTCCGGCGCCAAGGCCGCCGTCGACAAGGCCATCGAGAAGGCCAAGGAACTGGGCGCCCGCGCCATTCCGCTGAACGTCTCCGCGCCCTTCCACTGCCCGCTGATGCAGCCGGCCGCCGACGAGATGGCCGCCGCCCTGGCCAGCGCCACGATCCTGGCCCCGCGCGCGCCGCTGGTGGCCAACGTCACCGCCGTCCCGGTCCACGACCCGGACGTCATCCGCAAGCTGCTGGTCGAGCAGGTCACCGGCCGCGTCCGCTGGCGCGAGAGCATGACCTGGCTGGCCGGCGAGGGCGGGGTCACCCGCTTCGCCGAGGCCGGCGCCGGCAAGGTGCTTTCGGGCATGGCCAAGCGCATCGCCCCGGACGCCGAGGCGACCCCGCTGAACAGCCCCGCCGACCTGGAAGCCTTCGCCAGCTCGCTTTGAAACGCCTTGCCGCGTCCTTATCCTTCGACAAGCTCAGGATGAGGACGTCAGGCGCGGCGATCCATTCGAGACCCTCATCCTGAGCTTGTCGAAGGACGAGGTTCTCGCTTCACCTTTCCTCCGAACCGGAGAACTCAAATGTTCGACCTCACCGGCAAGACCGCCCTCGTCACCGGCGCCACCGGCGGCATCGGCGGCGCCATCGCCCGCGCCCTGCACGGCCAGGGCGCCCATGTCGTGCTCTCGGGCACCCGCGAATCGGCGCTGACCGAACTGAAGAACGAGCTGGGCGAGCGCGCCTCGTTCGTGGTGGCGAATCTGTCGGACGCGGAAGCGGTCGACGGCCTGGTCGCCAAGGCCGAGGAAGCCGCCGGCGCCCCGCTCGACATCGTCATCGCCAACGCCGGCATCACCCGCGACGGCCTGATCGTGCGCATGAAGGACGAGGACTGGGACACCGTCATCAAGGTGAACCTGGAGGGCTACTTCCGCCTGGCCCGCGCCGCCGCCAAGGGCATGATGAAGCGCCGCGCTGGCCGCATCATCGGCATCACCTCGATCGTGGGCGTCACCGGCAACCCCGGCCAGACCAACTACGCGGCCTCGAAGGCCGGAATGATCGGGTTTTCCAAGGCCTTGGCCCAGGAGCTGGCCAGCCGCGGCGTGACCGTCAACTGCGTCGCCCCCGGCTTCATCGCCAGCCCGATGACCGACGCCCTGAACGACCAGCAGAAGGCCGGCATCCTGTCGACCATTCCGGCCGGCAAGCTGGGCGAGGGGAGCGATATCGCCGCCGCCTGCGTTTACCTGGCCAGCGATCAGGGCGGTTACGTCACCGGTCAGACCTTGCACGTCAACGGCGGCATGGCCATGATCTAGGCGAACGCCGCCTTGGTCCACAACGGCCATGCTTCTTGGCGGCTGACCCGCTGGTCACCCGAAAAGGAACGTGATAGGCGGTGACCCGACATCTCACGGACGGTGAAGCAGATTGCATACCGTCCGGGGGTAAACAGATTTCAAAACGAGGGACTAACAGAATGTCCGACATTCTCGAGCGCGTGCGTAAGATCGTCATCGAACACCTGGATGCCGATCCCGAGAAGGTCACCGAGAAGGCCAGCTTCATCGACGACCTGGGCGCCGACAGCCTCGACAACGTCGAGCTCGTGATGGCGTTCGAAGAAGAATTCGACATCGAAATTCCGGACGACGCCGCCGAGCACATCCAGACGGTTGGCGACGCCGTGAAGTTCATCACGGAAAAGACCGGCGCCTAAGGGCGTCGGGTTCGTACCCTCACGGGCGAACAGCACTATCAGCCGCCGCGCAGCACGGGCTCTTGCCATCGTGCGCGCGGCGGTTTTCGTATGTGGCCAAGATTCGCGTCGCAACCGGGCTTGAGGCTTTCGCCTTTCGTCCTGGCCGATGCGTCGGAAGGTTTGGGAGCAATCCATGCGTAGAGTCGTCGTCACCGGGCTGGGCCTGCTGACTCCTCTGGGCCAGGGCGTCGAGGTGTCCTGGAAGAACATCGTGGCCGGCAAGTCCGGCGCGGGCCGCATCACCGCTTTCGACCCGACCGACTATGCCTGTCAGGTCGCGTGCGAAGTGCCGCGCGTCGATGGCCGTGGCGGCGGCGGTCCTGATGTCGAGGGTTCGTTCGACCCCGACCAGACCATGAGCCCGCGCGACCAGAAGCGCGTGGACGACTTCATCCTGTACGGCATCGCCGCCGCGGACGAAGCCGTGAAGGATTCGGGCTGGGTTCCGGAAACCGACGAGCAGAAGTGGCGCACGGGCGTCATCCTGGGCTCGGGCATCGGCGGCCTGTCGACCATCGCCGACACCGCGCTGGAACTGGAAGCCAAGGGCCCGCGCCGCGTCAGCCCGTTCTTCATCTCCTCGGCCCTGATCAACCTGATCTCGGGCCAGGTCTCGATCAAGTACGGCTTCAAGGGCCCCAACCACGCCGTGGTTACGGCCTGCGCCACCGGCGCCCACGCCATCGGCGACGCCATGCGCCTGATCAAGTACGGCGACGCCGACGTGATGGTCGCCGGCGGCGCGGAAGCGGCCGTCTGCAAGCTCGGCATCGCCGGCTTCATCGCCTGCCGCGCGGTCGCCACCGATTTCAACGACACCCCCGAGAAGGCTTCGCGTCCCTACGACAAGGACCGCGGCGGTTTTGTCATGGGTGAAGGCGCCGGCGTCGTGGTGCTCGAGGAGTACGAGCACGCCAAGGCCCGTGGCGCGAAGATCTACGCCGAAGTGGTCGGCTATGGCCTGTCGGGCGACGCCTATCACATCACCGCCCCGTCGGAGAACGGCGAAGGCGGCGGTCGCGCCCTGGCGGCGGCCGTCAAGGACGCGGGCCTCCAGCCCTCGGACATCGACTACATCAACGCCCACGGCACCTCGACCATGGCCGACGGCCTGGAAGCCGGCGCCGTGGCCGCGTTCCTCGGCGATCACGCCAAGAACGTGGTGATGTCGTCGACCAAGTCGATGACCGGCCACCTGCTGGGCGCGGCCGGCGCCATCGAGTCGATCTTCTCGATCCTGGCCATCCGCGACCAGGTCGCGCCGCCGACCATCAACCTCGACAATCCCGACGTCGACGTGCCGATGAACCTCGCGCCCCACAAGGCCGTGCCGATGAAGATCGACGTGGCCGTGTCCAACAGCTTTGGCTTCGGCGGCACCAACGCCTCCGTCGTGTTCCGTAAAATCTCGTGAGCCAAGTCTCGTGAGCAAGCCGCCGCGTCCGCAAAAGAAGGCCTCGGCGCCCAAGCGGGCGTCGAAGGCCCGCAAGCGGGAGACCGCCACCCTGGGACGTCGCCTGGCCGCCATGGCCGGCGGCGGCCTCGTGGTCGCCGCGGTCGCGGCCCTCGCCGTCGGCGGCGGGGCTGTCTGGCTCTACAGCGGGCCGGGCCCCAAGGCCAAGAACGGCGAATATACCTCGGTGGTGCTCCGCCGCGGCGCCAGCGTCTCGGAGATCGCCGGGGCCCTGGAGGCCGGTGGCGCGATCCGTTCCTCGTCGCTGTTCCTGACCGCCGCCCAGGTCACCGGCGCGGCGCGTCGGCTGAAGGCCGGCGAATACGAGTTCCCCAACAGAGCCTCGCTCGCCAACGTCCTGGCCATGGTCCGCGACGGCAAGGTGGTGCGCCACCAGGTCACCGTGCCCGAGGGCGTGACCTCCGAGATGGTCGTCGAGATCCTGCAACGCTCGCCGGTCCTGGTCGGCGACGTGCCGACCCCGCCGGAAGGCGCCGTCCTGCCCGAGACCTACCAGGTCGAGCGCGGCGAGGAGCGGGCCGCCGTCCTGCAGCGGATGATGGACGACCGCGACAAGGTGCTGAACGCCCTGTGGGAGCAGCGCCAGGCAGGCCTGCCGTTCCAGACCAAGGACGAGGCCGTCACCCTGGCCTCGATCGTCGAGAAGGAGACGGCCTTGGCCAGCGAGCGTCCGCGCGTCGCGGCCCTGTTCACCAACCGCCTGCGCTTGGGGATGCGGCTCGATACCGACCCGACGGTGATCTATGGCATCACCCGCGGCCGGCCTTTGGGCCGGGGCCTGCGGCGGTCGGAACTCGACACCTTCACGCCCTACAACACCTACAAGATCACCGGCCTGCCGCCGACGCCGATCGCCAATCCGGGCCGCGAGGCCCTGGCGGCGGTGATGAACCCGCCCAAGACCGACGAGCTCTATTTCGTCGCCGACGGCACCGGCGGGCACGTCTTCGCCAAGACCTACGAAGAGCACGAGCGCAACGTCGCCCAGTGGCGTCGCATCGAGCGAGAGGCCAAGGCTTCGGAAGCAGCGGGGAACTGACCATGGCGCTGTCGGGCATGACCGGGTTCGCGCGTGTCGAGGGAGCTCTGGGCGACTGGAGCTGGGCCGTCGAGGCGCGCAGCGTCAACGGCCGAAACCTCGAGACCCGTTTCCGGGGCCCGCCGGGCCTGGAAAGCCTCGACCGCGCCGCCCGCGACGGCGCGCAAGGCCGCTTCCAGCGCGGCCAGCTGACGCTCGGCGTCCAGGCCCGCAAGGCCGAGGCCGCCGCCGCGCCGCAGGTCAATGTCGAGGTGCTGGAGCGCTATCTCAAGGCCGGATCGCCCTATGTGGCCACCGGCATGGTCGGCAAGCCCAGCCTCGACGGCCTCCTGGCCCTGCGCGGCGTCATCGAGGTCCGCGAAGACGACGAGGACCCGGACGCCCGCGCCGCCCTGGAAGCCGCCATCGCCGCCAGCATCCACCAGGCCCTCGACGGCCTGAAGGCCGCGCGGCTGGAGGAGGGCGCTTCGCTCTCGCCGGTGCTCTCGGGCCTCGTCGACCGCATCGAGACCCTCACCGGTCTCGCCGCCGCCGAGGCCGAGGGCCAGCCGGCTATCCTCAAGCAGCGTTTCGAGCGCCGCATGTCCGAACTTCTGGGCGAAAGCGCCTCGCAGGAGCGCATCCTGCAGGAGGCCGCCGCCCTGGCGGTCAAGGCCGACGTCCGCGAGGAGCTCGACCGCCTGGCCGGCCATGTGGCCGCCGCGCGCACCCTGCTGTCCAGCGACGGCGCTTCGGGCCGGCGGCTGGACTTCCTCTCGCAGGAGTTCATGCGCGAGGCCAACACCCTATGCAGCAAGTCGGCGCTCGCCGCGCTGACCGCCCACGGCCTCGAACTCAAGGCCACGATCGAACAGTTTCGCGAACAGGTTCAGAATGTCGAATAACCCGGCCGAAAAGCACGGGCGCAAGCACCGCGGGCTCCTCCTGATGGTCGTGGCCCCCTCGGGCGTCGGCAAGACCTCGCTGACCCGCCGCCTGGTGGCCGATCACGGCGACCTGCACCTGTCGATCAGCGCCACCACCCGCGACCCGCGTCCGGGCGAGCATCACGGCCGCGACTATCACTTCGTCTCCAAGGACGACTTCAAGGTGATGATCGAGGACGACGCCTTCCTCGAATGGGCCGAGGTCTACGGCAATCACTACGGCAGCCCGCGCGGTCCGATCATGGAAGCGCTGGAGCGCGGCGAGAGCGTGCTGTTCGACATCGACTTCCAGGGCGCCATGAAGGTGCACGAACAGGCCGGCGCCGACAGCGTGCTGGTCTATATCCTGCCGCCGTCGCTGGCCGAGATGAGCCGCCGCCTGCACGCCCGCAGCCAGGACAGCGAGGAAGTCATCGCCCGCCGCCTGGCCCGCGCCAAGGACGAGGTCGCCGCCTGGGAGAAGTTCGACTACGTCGTGCTCAACGACGACTTCGACAAGGCCTACGCCGACCTCGCCCACATCTACCACGCCGAACGCCAGAAGCGCTCGCGCAACCCCTGGATCGGCGACCTGGTCGGCGACCTGCTGGCGGAAGATATCTGAGGGGCGGCCGGGGAAATCTCCGGCCCGTCCCCATTTTCCGAGATTCCCCGCGAAGGCGGGGATCCAAGCGGCCTTGGCGGTCTGCTTACCGCTACCGCTCCATCCCAAAACTCAGCTTGGGTCCCCGCCTTCGCGGGGATTGAGCGGATCGGGGGACTGGCAAGGGACGGTTCTAGTAGTGAAAGCTGCCGCTCTCGCGCGGCTGGATCAGCTCGCGGGCCCGCAGCACGATCTGCACGGGCGTGAACGGCTTCATCATGTAGGTCGTCGCGCCCGCGCTCATGGCTTCGACCACGCGGTCCAGGCGCCGCTCGCCGGTCATGATCACCACCGGCACCTCGCGGCCCCAGTCGCTGACCCGCAGACGGCGCAGCACCTCGATCCCGGTCTCGCCGGGCATGCGCACGTCCAGGAACACGATGGCCGGATGGCGGTCCTGGACGTCGGCCAGCAGCCGCTGGGCGTCCTCGGCCGTCTCGACCTCGAAGCCGCCGCCTTCGAGCGCGGTCGACACGAACTCCAGCATCAGCGGGTCGTCGTCGATCACCAGGGCCAGGGGGCGGGAGGTCATGCGCAACTCCGGGGACGCGTCACAACCAGACGCGGGACTGATTCTTGGTCGCCGCCCGCACCCGGGCCAGCAGGTCGGAGACGGAAAAGGGCTTGAGGACGTAGCCGACAGCACCGGCCTCCATGGCCGCCTTGACGTTCGCCCCTTCGGCCGAGGCGGTTATCATGATCGCCGGCACGGCCTTCAACCGCTTTTCCGCCCGCAGGCGGCGCAGCAGCGTCAGGCCGTTGATCTCGGGCATGGCGATGTCCAGCAGCAACAGGTGCGGCGGCCGGCGCAGGGCGGCCGTCAAGGCGTCCTCGGCGTTGTGGGCGACCTCCACCGCGAAGCCCTCCATCTCCAGCCGAAACCTGACGAACTCGGTCACCAGCGGGTCGTCATCGACGACCAGGACCAGATGTTGCTGCTCGGGCGCGGGCTGCATGCGGCGAAGGTTCCTCCGCCCGGTCGGCTTTTGCAAGTCGTGGTGGAGTTGATCAGGCCTTCAGCAGGGCCGTAGCCAGGGCCTGGAAGCCTTCGATCGGGATCGTCTCGGCCCGCGCGTCGGGGTCGATGCCCGCCGCCTCGCACAGCGCGCCGCCGCCGATCGGCTTGAGGCTCGAGCGCAGCATCTTGCGACGCTGGCCGAAAGCGGCGGCCGTCACCCGCTCCAGGGCCGAGACCATGGCCTTGTCCGGCGCCGGCTCCAGCGGCACGAGGCGCGCCACCGCCGACGCCACCTTGGGCGGCGGGGTGAAGGCGCGGGCGGGCAGGTCCATGACAACCCTGGCGCTGCAGACGGTCTGAGACAGCACCGCCAGGCGCCCATAGGCGTCGTCGCCGTCCTGGGCGGCGATGCGGTCGGCAACTTCCTTCTGGAACATCAGGGTCATCGACAGCGGCCGGAAGGGCCCCGTGAGCCAGTTGATCAGCAGTTGCGTGCCGACGTTGTAGGGCAGGTTGGAGACCATGTGGGCCGGGCCGCCGCCGGCCAGCGTCGCCATGTCGGCCCGCAGGGCGTCGCCCTCGACCAGGGTCAGGCGGCCGTCGGCGGCGTCGGCCAGTTCGCCCAGCAGCGGCAGGAAGCGGCTGTCCTTCTCGATCGCCACCACCTTGGCGCCGGTCTCCAGCAGGGCCCGCGTCAGGCCGCCGGGACCAGGGCCCACCTCGATCACGGTGTCGCCTTCGCCGACCTCGGCCAGGCGCGCGATCTTGCGGGTGATGTTGAGGTCGAGCAGGAAGTGCTGGCCGAAGCTCTTGCGCGCCAGCAGGCCGTGGCGCTCGAGCGCCTCACGCAGCGGCGGCAGGTCGGCGAGGGAAGGGGACGTCATCGCCTCCCTCTAGAGCCAAAAGCCTCGAAAGCCCAGCCGTCTCTAGGCGTTGCGCCGGGCGGCGATCTCGGCGGCCAGGCGAATGGCGGCGATCAGGCTGTCGGGACGGGCCAGACCCCGGCCGGCGATGTCGAAGCCAGTGCCGTGATCGGGCGAGGTGCGCACGATCGGCAGGCCCAGGGTGACGTTCACCCCGCCCCAGAAGTCGAGCATCTTCACCGGGATCAGGGCCTGATCGTGATACATGCACAACACCGCGTCGTAGGTCGCGCGGGCGTCGGCGTGGAACAGGCTGTCGGCGGGGGCCGGGCCGCGGGCGTCGACGCCGCGCTCGCGCAGGGCCTGCACCGCCGGGATGATCGTCTCGATCTCCTCGCGGCCCAGGGCGCCGCCCTCGCCGGCGTGCGGGTTCAGCGCGGCCACGGCCAGGCGCGGCGCGGCGATCCCGAAATCGGTCTTCATGGCCTGGGCGGTGACCAGGCCCGCCTCGACGATGCGCTCGACGCTCAGCGAAGCCGGCACGCTGCCGACGGATTGGTGGATGGTCACCAGCGTGGCGCGCAGGTCGCCGGCGGTCAGCATCATCACCGGGCCGCGCGCGCCCTCGAAGGGCGCCGGCGCGGTCAGCTCGGCGAGGAATTCGGTATGGCCGGGAAACTTGAAGCCTGCCTCATAGAGCGGGGCCTTGGCGATCGGGGCGGTGACCAGGCCCGCCACGGCGCCCGAGAGCGCCAGTCCGACGCCGGTCTCGATCCAGCGGATGATCTGGCCGGCGTGCGCGCTGGAGGGCTTGCCGGCCACCACCGGCGACTGCAACGGCAGGTCCAGCACGGGCAGGGCTTCGGAGAACACCTGGGCGGCCTCGACCGGGCCGGTCACGGGCCGCACCTTCACGCCGCCGCCGGCGGCGGCCAGGCTCTGCAGGTCGCCGACGGCCATGAACACCGGGCCGCTCTCGCGGAGCGCGGCCCAGGCCTTGGCGATGATTTCGGGCCCGACGCCGGCGGGATCGCCGACGCTCAGGGCCAGGGTGTCTGTCTTCACCGGGTCTCGATGGTGGCGGAGTTGCGCAGGTCTCGCAGGTAACGTTTGGAGATCAGCGCAAGTTGCTGACCCTTAAGGCGATTTTCGATCTGGTCATGCGACGGGGTCGCACCGCCGGACTGGCGCTTGCCGCACACGGCGATCAGGTGCAGGCCAGCGTCGGTGCGGATCGGATCCGACACCTGGCCGACGTTCAGGGTGTTGGCGGCCGCCTGGAACGACGGCGCCAGGTCGCCGATCTCGGCTTCGCCGAGGTCGCCGGCGACGACGCCGTTCACCTTGCCGGCCTCGGCTTCCAGCGTCTGACAGCTGGTCAGCTTGGGCTTCAGGCCAGCCAGCAAGGCGGTCGCGGCCTGGACGTCGGCTTCCGGGGCGTCCTTGGGCAGGCCGACGGCCACTTGCTTGAGGTCGACCAGGGTCGCCTTGGCGCCCGAGCGCTTGTCGCGCAGGTAGACGATGTAGACGCCGTCCTTGACTGGGATCGGGGCCGACAGCTGGCCGGGGCGCAGCTGTTCCAGCGCGGCGTCGACCTCGGCCGGCATCTCGCCCGGGCTGACCCAGCCGGCGTCGCCGCCGTTGGCGGCCGTCGAGGCGGCCGAGAACTGACGGGCCACGGCCGCGAACGGCGCGCCCTGCTGCATCTGGCCCACCAGCTGGCGGGCGCCGTTCAGCGCCACCTCGGCGCCGCCGACGCGCACGGCGTCGATGAACACTTCGCTGACCTGGTACTGCGGCTTGCTGGCCGAATCGGCCAGGCGGCGCTCGAAGGCCTTGATCTGGTCTTCGCCGATGCGCAGGCGCGAGCCGTAGCGGCCGCTGATCCAGTTCTGCCAGCTGCTTTCGGCGCGGATCTGGGCGCGCCAGGTGTCGGCGCTAACGCCCTGGGCCGCCAGGCTGGCCAGCAGCTGCTCGCCGGTCATCTTGTTGCCCTGGGCGATGCTGGCGATCTCTTCGTCGACTTCCTTTTCGGTCGAGATAATCGTGATCTTCTGTTCACGCTCGACGCGACGCAGCTCCTGCATCTGCACGTGCTCGTCGATCAGCGAGCGCAGGGCTTCCTGCTCCAGCTGGGGCAGGTTTTCCTGGGTCGGCTGCAGGCCCGAGGTCACCATCAGCAGGCGCATGCGCTGCATCAGGTCGTAGGACGAGATGATGTCGTCGTTGACCACCGCCGCGACGCTTTCCGACAGCGGATTGGCGCGAGGCTCGGCGGCCGCCGGCGGGGCGTCGACCAGCGGCGCGGCCTGTCGGGCCTGGGCGGGAAGGCCCGCCACGGTCAGGGCGAGGATGGACGCGGCGCTGGCCGCAAAAGTCGTCACGCTACGCGCAGACCGCATGGGTAGTGTCGTTCCTCTGGAGCCCGGCTTGGCCGGCCGGTCTCGATTTCAATGTCTTCGACGCGGCGAGCTTCCGGCGGGCCTTCGGCGGTCGCGTCTGGTTGCGTCACGGGGACGCGTGCGGACGCCCGCACGTCCCCCCGGACGTAGGATTGCTTAGTCGCTGTACCCTGTATCACCCAATGTGGCGAGCGTTAGGCGCACGACGACCGAACGGTCAGGCTGGAGCCTGAGACCGCTCACCGTCGAGCTATAGCGGTCTTCCTGTTGGTAGATGATGTCGATGCGGATGCAATCGTCCGTGTAGGCCACGCCGAGGTCGCGGCGACGCCAGGTTTCGGCCACCAGGTCCAGCTGGCCGAACGCCGTCAGGGCCCACTTCTTGGTCAGCTGCAACTGGCCGCGGGTTTCGAAGTTTTCCTGCCGTTCGCCGTTGGAGTCGACGTTGTCCTTCAGGTAGCGGAACGAACCCTGGAGCCGCGAGGTGTAGGCGTCGGCGCCGGTTTCCAGGCGATTGATCTTGGTGGTGTCGGAGTCCAGGCGCGTGCGGATATAGGCGTTGATGCCGCGCACCGGGGTGACGGTGGCCGCAACGATCCAGTCGGACGACTTGTCCCGCAGGCCCGTGCGATCGGGCAGCAGCGGGTCGTACTCGGTGCGGAAGCTGCGGCCGACCAGCACGCTGCCGCCGCGTCCGTCGGCCGTGTTGAAGGTCGCCCGGCCGCCCACGTTCATGCGGGTGCCGCCCTCGTAGAGGTCGAAGCCCGGCGACTTGTTGGTGCGGAACAGGTTGGTCTCGTCGAACTCGAAGGCCGAGCTGTCCTCGTTGTACAGGTAGGTCCTGGCGCCGTTGCGGGCGACGACCACGGGCACGCTGGAGCTGTCCGAGCCGGTGGCGATCTGCACCAGCGGCTCAAGGATGACGCTGCCGCCCTTCTTCAGGCCCTTGTAGAGCGGGAGGCTCAGGTCGACCCCGGCCACGCCCATGGTGCGCGTGTAGTTGACCTCGGAGTCGTCGCCGGCCGCCAGGGCTTCGGTCGTCAGGTAGACGCCCTTGATCTTGTAGGCGTCGCCGCGAACCTGGGCGAAGGGCTGCACGCGCAGGCCCGGTCCGACGACGGCGCTGGCGCGCCAGTCGGCCTGGGCGCTGGCCCGCGCGCTATCGGCCCCGTCCTGGCCGCGATAGGTCGGCAGGTCGTAGGGCGACTCGCCGAACTGCGATTCCGAGCGGTTGAGCAGCACGCCCGAGCCCTGCAGCCGCAGGCGGCCGAACAGGACCGGGGATTCAGGCTCCCAGCGGCCTTCCACCAGCGGGCCGATCAGCGGGAAGGCGCCGCTGTTCTCGAACTTGTTGCCCAGGCCGGTCGTGGAGTCCGTGCCGACCACGCGCAGGCCCTGCACCGAAACGGCCGAGATCGACAGCCACGAGCGGTCGTCCTGCCGCGAGGTGTAGATCTGCGACGTCAGGCGGTGATCCTCGCTCGTGAACAGGCCGCGCTGCTGATAGACGTCGTTGATGTCGTACTTGTCGAAGATCAGGGCGTCGGAGGCGCGCTCGGCGCTGAAGCCCCACTTCCACTTGTCGTCGATGTCGAACGCGCCCTTGGCCAGGATGTAGCTGCGCGTCGTGGCGTCGCCGAAGCGATTGCCGCGGTTGTCGAACTCCTTCTCGTATGTCGCCCCCATGCGCGCCTCGAGCATCCCCGAGTAGAAGCGCTTGCGGTAGTTGACGTTCAGGAAGGGGTTCACCTTCGTGTTGATCTGCGGGCTGATGATCACGTCCTGGGAGGGCGAGATCACCTGCAGGTAGGGTTGCTGGTAGGACAGGCCGCGACGTTGCGACAGGCCCACCTTCGGCGTCAGGAAGCCCGAGCTGCGCGGCGCCTGCGGGTCCGGATGCCAGAACAGCGGCAGGTACAGCAGCGGCGCGCCCCACAGGCGGATCTTGGCGCCGTGGTAGTAGACGATCTGGCGGTTCTTATCCTGGACCACCTTGTCGGCCTCGATCGACCAGGTCGGGGTGGGCTTTTCGGCGCAGACGTCGCAGGGGGTGTAGATCGCCTGGTTGAGCTCTGTGACCTGCTCGTTGCGGCGGATCGCGGTGGCGGCCGCGATCTTCACGTTCTGGTCCATGCGCGTGGAGAAGTTGCGCGCGAAGCCGGCGCGCATGTCCTTGTCCAGGGTCAGGTCGTCGGCGAACTGGGCCGTGCCGTCGGCGTTGATCAGCGACACCTTGCCGTGGGCGGTCACCACGCCGGTCTTGGTGTCGTAGATGACTTCCTGGGCGCGCAGGGTGCGGCCCTGGTAGCGGACCTCGACCGAGCCGCGCGCCGTCATGGTCTGGGAAGCGTCGTCGCGGATCAGCAGGTCGGATTCGAGATAATAGCCCTCGTCGCCCAGGCCATCGTCGGCCACGGCCGGCTTGGCCGGGACTTCCGGGATGGTGGCGAGCGACTGCTGGGCCTGGGCGACGCCGCTCGCGGCGGCCACGGCCAGCCAGGCGACGCCGGCCATCAGCAGCTTGCGAACCGCCGCGCCCGGCGCTGGGCTTAGATCGATCATCAGGGGCCTCGATGCCGGCGTCACAGACTCAACCATCCTCGGTATAGCAAAGCAGGGTCAGCCCCGCCAAAAGCGCCGCGACCGGAGGGGTCCAGGCGGCCAGGATCGGCCCCAGGACGTCGGCCTTGCCGAGCGCGCCGCACAGTTCGTTGAAGAAGAAGAAGCCAAACCCGAGCGCAACGCCAGAGCCGGCCAGGGCCGCAAGGCCACCAAGGCGCATCAGGCGCAGCGAAAAGGCGGCCGCCAGGATCGACATGGCCGCGAACAGCAGCGGCGTGGCCAGCATCTGTTGCAGGCGCATCTTGAACGGCGTCGCCGAGAAGCCGGCCGCCTCGGTGCGGGTGATCGTCTCGGGCAGACGCCAGAACGCCACGGCCTGCGGGTTCTTGAAGCGGTCCGCGGCAGTGCGCTCGTCCAGGTCCGACGGCACCGAGGCGCTTTCCGAGCGCAGGGCGCCGGCCCCGGGCGTGGCCTCGCTGACGCCGGTCAGGCGCCAGAAGCCGGGCTCCAGCCGCGCTTCGGCGGCCTCGTAGCGGCGGGTGAAGACCAGGCTGCCGTCCGGCTTGACGTCGTAGACGAAGAACGAGACCCCGCGCAGGCGCACCGCGCCGTCGACCATGTCGCGCATGCGCGCGCGGATGACGATCTGGCGCTTGTCGTCGCCCTGGCGCAGCCAGGCGCCCTTGGGGGTGTTCTTCAGGTAGCCGGCCAGCAGGGCGTCGCGCTCGGTCTCGAACCGCGCGCTCATCGCCGAGGTCAGCGGATTGAGCAGGGTGACGGTGACGATCCCCATGGCGAAGGCCGCGAAGGCCGCCGGCAGGATGAAGCGCCAGGCCGAGACGCCGGCCGCGCGCATGGCGATCAGCTCGCTGCGGCGGTTGAGGCCGACGAACGCGCCCAGGGTGCCGAACAGGAAGATGAACGGCGTCAGGGTCAACAGGGTGGCCGGCGCCTGAAGCACGGTCAGGTACAGCAGCTGGCCAAAGCCCGCGTCTTCCGAGCGCGTGCCGACATTGCGGGTGATGTCGACGAAGGCGATCAGCATCACCAGCGCGCCCAGCACCGCCAGGGCCGCGCCCAGCGAGGCCAGCGTCTTGCGCAGCACGTAGCGCTCGAGCATGCCGATGCCGATCACGACACGCCTCCCAGCGGCTGCAGGCCGACCGGCGCGGCGATCGGCACGTAGCGCTTGACCTTCTGGCGGAAGATCTGGGCCAGGCCCCACCAGGTGGCGGCGATCGGCACGGCGTACTGCAGGACGTTCAGCCACGCCTGGTCGTCGCAGGCGGCCTGCACGCCGAAGCCCAGGATCCGCACCACGGCGGCGGCGGCGCCGACGGCGGCGATGCGCTTGCCATAGCCCATGCGGCTGAACGAGCCGCCGATCACGGCCGCCAGGGCCATGGCCATCATGGCGATGTTGTAGAGCGGACTGGCCAGCCGCGAATGGCCCTCGGCCAGCATCTTCACGCGGTTATGCTGTTCCCAGTCCTGGGTCATGTCCGGGAAGAACAACTCGTGCGGATAGCGGTCGGCGATCTTGTAGTGCAGCAGCTCGTCGCTCTGGAACAGGGTCGACAGGTCGAAGACGTATTCCTCGAACGACAGGTAGTTCAGCACGCCGGCGCTTGAGAATTCCTGGTTCGAGCCCTTGCGCATGATCAGCACCGGCAGGTCGTTGCGCTTGGCGATCACGCCTTCGCGCGCCGTGTAGGTGACCGAGCCGCCGTTGGGCTTTTCCTGGTGGATGAAGAGGTTCTTGATCAGGTTGTCGCGGTCGATGGTCTGGGCGTAGACCGTCAGGCCGGGGCCGGGCTCGGTGAACTCGCCAGGCCGCACCAGGGTCGAGGCGAGATCCGTCTTCATGTCGAAGGCCGTCTCGCGGATCAGCCGCGCCGACCAGGGTTGCGCCCAAAGGCCCAGCGCCAGCGAGATCAGCGCCGCGAACACCGAAAGCCGCATGGCCGGCGAGATCACCCGCCAGCGGCTCATGCCGCCGGCGAAGCAGACGACGATTTCCTGCTCGGTGTGCAGGCGGTTCAGCGCCACCAGGGCGGCCACGAACAGCGCCACCGGCATGATGATGTTGAGCAGCTGCGGCAGGGCCAGCAGGATCATCTTGGCGAAGATCAGCGCCGTCTGGCGCTGCTCCACCAGGATGTCGAATTCCGACAGGCTGCGGGCAAGCAGCGCCAGCGCCGCCAGGGCCGCGGTGGCCAGGATGGTCGGCCCGACCAGCTGTCGGAAGAGATAGCGTTCGATCAGGCGCATGCAGGGGGTGGTTTCGGGGGCTTCACGGATTCGCGCGGCGAACCCCGGCGGTGGGCGTGTTCTACACGTCTGGCTCGGCTTGGCACAACCGAAGACATTATGCGGGGCGGCGTGACGGGGCTGTGAACGGCGACGGTCTTTTCCCAGGGTTCGGCATGGACTATGCCGGGCGTTCACGTCCTGTCGCGTCGGATCGCGGCCTTCTCAAGGCCGCGCCGCGATCGGATCTCCCGCTTCCCAGGAGCGCTCAATGCGTATCGAGTTCGTCCCCGCCGACAGCCAGGCCGGCGCCACCGCCGCTCTCGCGGTTCTCGCCTACGAGGCGGCGGCCCTTTCGCCCGAGGCCAAGGCGGTCAACGACGCCGCCGGCGGCGCCATCGCCCGCGCCGCGGCCGGCGGCCGTTTCATCGGCGCCAAGGGCCAGGTGCTCGACATCGTCGCCCCGGCCGGCCTCGACGCCGCCCGCGTGGTGGTCATCGGCGTCGACGGCGCCGGCGTCGTCGAGCCCGAGACGGTCGAGATCGCCGCCGCCCACGCCTACAACGCGGTGAAGACCTCGGGCGTGACCGAACTGCTGCTCAAGCTCGGCGGCGACGCCGAGACCGCCGCCCGCGTCGCCTTCGGCGTCAAGCTGGCCGCCTACCGCTTCGACAAGTACCGCACCACCGAGAAGGCCGAGAAGAAGCCCTCGGTCGCCACGGTCAAGGTCGCCGCCGCCGATCCTGCCAAGGCCCAGAAGGCCTTCGCCGCACTGGAGCCGATCGCCGACGCCATCCTGTTCAGCCGCGATCTCGTGTCGGAACCGGCCAACATCCTTCACCCCGAAGAGTTCGCCGCCCGCGTGAAGGGCCTCGAGAGCCTGGGCCTCGAGGTCGAGATCCTCGGCGAAAAGGAAATGGCCGCGCTGGGCATGGGCAGCCTGCTCGGCGTCGGCCAGGGCAGCGTCCGCGAAAGCCAGCTGGTCATCGCCAGGTGGAATGGCGCGGCCGACAAGTCGGCCCAGCCGATCGCCTTCGTCGGCAAGGGCGTCTGCTTCGACACCGGCGGCATCTCGATCAAGCCCGCCGAGGGCATGGAAGACATGAAGTGGGACATGGGCGGCGCGGCCGCCGTGGCCGGCGTCATGCACGCCCTGGCCGGCCGCAAGGCCAAGGTCAACGCCATCGGCGTGCTGGGCCTGGTCGAGAACATGCCCGACGGCGCCGCCCAGCGTCCTGGCGACGTCGTCACTTCGATGTCGGGCCAGACCATCGAGGTCATCAACACCGACGCCGAGGGCCGCCTCGTTCTGGCCGACGCCCTCTGGTACACGCAGGACCGCTTCAAGCCGAAGTTCATGGTCGACCTGGCCACCCTGACCGGCGCGATCATCATCTCGCTGGGCAACGACTACGCGGGCCTGTTCAGCAACAACGACGGCCTGTCGGAGAAGCTGCTGGCCGCCGGCGACGCCGAGCGCGAGCCGCTGTGGCGCCTGCCGCTGCCCAAGGCCTACGAGAAGCAGATCGAAAGCCCGATCGCCGACATGAAGAACATCGGCGGCCGCCCGGCCGGCTCGATCACCGCGGGCCTGTTCCTGCAGCGCTTCGTCAACGGCGTGCCGTGGGCCCACCTCGACATCGCCTCGACCGCCTGGCGCAAGGGCTCGACCGATCCGACCGTGCCGGACGGCGCCGTCGGCTTCGGCGTGCGCCTGCTCAACCGCCTCGTCGCCGACGCCTACGAGGGCTGATCCGCCTGATGTCGGCCGCGCCCTGCGAGATCTGGTTCTACCACCTGGAGCGAAGCAGCGCCGAGCAGGTGCTGCCCGAGCTGCTGGAAAAGACCCTGGGGCGCGGCTGGAAGGCTCTGGTCAGGGGAGGGGATCCGGCGCGCCTCAACGCGCTGGACGCCCACCTCTGGACCTTTCGGGACGACAGCTTCCTGCCGCACGGCCTGGCCGAGGAGCCGCTGGCCGAACGCCAGCCGGTGCTGCTCAGCGCAGCCCTCGACAACCCGAACGGCGGCGATGCGTTGTTCCTGCTCGACGGCGCCGAGCCGGGGGATCTGAGCGATTTTACGCGCTGCATCCTCTTGTTCGACGGCCGTGACGAAGAGGCCCTGCGGCTGGCGCGGGGCCGCTGGAAGGCGTTCAAGGCCGCCGGCCACCCGGTTTCCTACTGGCAGCAGGCCGAACGCGGATGGGAGAAGAAGGCATGAAGCGGCTGTTGACCGTCCTGGGTGCGACCATGGTCCTGGCGGCCTGCTCGACCAGCGCGCCCGAACCCGCGCCGCCGCCGCCGCCCGAAACCCCCGTGGCCCCGCCGGCCATCGCCCTGCCCAAGCCGCCGGAGCCCGAGAAGGACCAGTGCGGCCTGAAGGACGCGCAAGCGTTCGTCGGCAAGAACCGCACGCAGCTGCCGGCTCCGGTCGACCCCTCGCGCTGGCGCGTGGCCTGCACCACCTGCCCGGTGACCATGGACTACCGCGCCGATCGCCTGAACATCCTGTTCAACCCCGACACCGGCGTCGTGCAGCAGGTGAAGTGCGGCTGAGGCCGAGTCGCCTACCTTTTAAAGCATCTCCAGAGCCGTCATCCGGGAAAGCACGCAGCGCTTATCCGGGACCCAGGGGACCGGGCGCGGCGCCAGGGTTTGCGCCCGCGGCCGTCGCCGCCTCCCTGCGCGCCGCCCCTGGGTCCCGGCTCTACGCTTCGCTACGGCCGGGATGACGAGCGAGGTGGCGAATTAGAATTTCCCCCTAACCATTTGTCCTCATGGACAAATGCGGAGTCCATCTAGACAGAATCCAAGTCCCCGGGCCAAGTCTCCGCGCGACGTCGCGGCGCTCCCAAACAGCCGCGCGCGCCTGGGGAGTTTGAGCATGAAGTTCGCCGCCGTCCTGGCCGCCGCCGCATCGCTGCTGGCCGTTTCCTCCGCCGTCGCCGCCGGTTCCGCGCCGCCGCCGGGGCCCCAGTGGCTGAAGGCGAAGGACGGCCGCATCGTCGACGAGACCGGCGCGCCGGTCATCCTGCGCGGCATGGGCCTGGGGGGCTGGATGCTGCAGGAGGGCTACATGCTGCGTCTGTCCAAGCTTGGCCAGGAGCACGTGATCCGCGGCAGGATCGCCGCCCTGGTCGGCCCCGAACGCGAGGCGGCGATCCATACCGCCTGGCTCGACAACCACACCACCAAGGCCGACATCGACTACATGGCCGCCGCCGGCTTCAACTCGGTGCGCCTGCCGATGCACTACGCCCTGCTGACCCTGCCGGCCGACCAGGAACCCGTTCCGGGCGTCGACACCTGGAAGGAGGACGGTTTCAGGCGCATCGACGACCTGCTGGCCTGGACCAAGGCCGCCGGCATGCACCTGATCCTCGACCTGCACGCCGCGCCGGGCGGGCAGGGCAACGATCTGGCCATCTCCGACCGCGATCCGGCCAGGCCCTCGCTGTGGGAGGCGCCCGAGAACCAGCGCAAGACCATCGCCCTCTGGAAGAAGCTCGCCGACCGCTACAAGGACGAGCCGGCCATTGCCGCCTACGACGTGCTCAACGAGCCCAATTGGGACTTCGACATGCCGGCGACGAAGAACGGCTGCGGCGACGAGAAGCAGGCGCTGCTCTGGGACTTCCAGCGCCGCGTCACCGCGGCCATCCGCGAGGTTGACCAGCGCCACCTGGTGATCATTGAGGGCAACTGCTGGGGCAACAACTACAAGGGCATGGGCAAGCCCTGGGACGGCAACATGGCGCTGTCGTTCCACAAGTATTGGAACCGCAACGACGAGGCCGCGCTCGAGCCCTTCCTGAAGCTGCGCGAGCAGACCGGCCTGCCGGTTTGGCTGGGCGAGTCGGGCGAGAACTCCAACGTCTGGTTCGCCGACGCCATCCGTCTGGTGGAAAGCCACGGCATCGGCTGGGCCTTCTGGCCGCTAAAGAAGATCGGCTTCAACCAGCCGCTACAGGTCGAGGTCGGCCCGGACTACGACGCCGTGGCCGCCACGCTGACGGGCGAGGCCAAGACGCCCGTCTCGGCCGACAAGGCCTATGCGGTGCTGATGAAGTTGGCCTCCCGCGACGTGCGCTTCGAGAACAACACGCCCCATCCCGACGTGATCGACGCCATGCTGCGCCAGCCGCACGACGACTCGGCCCGGCCGTTCAAGCCGCACCGGATCACCGCCAAGGGCGGGAGCATCTCGGCTGTCGACTACGACCTGGGCCCTATCGGCCGGGCCTACTGGGACCAGGACGCGGCCAACTACCACGTCGCCACCGGCGGCGAACGCACGCTCTGGAACACCGGCCGTGCGTACCGCAACGACGGCGTCGACATCGCCCCCGACGGCAAGCGCATCACCGATTTCACCGCCGGCGAATGGCTGCGCTACACGGTGAAAGCCGAGCGGGCCGGGACCTATGCGGTGAAGATCGTGGGGCAGGGGCCGATGACGGTGTCGGCCAACGGCGGCGCCGGCGTGACCTCGGGCGGAACGGTGCGAGTGCTGGCCGGGACGAACGTCCTGGTCCTGCGTTCCGACGGCGCGGCGGAAGCCACGTCGCTGACCTTGAACCCTCTCCCATAGGGGGAAGGTCGCCCATACGGATCCCCCCTCTGGAGGAGGTGGGCGAAGGGCCGGAGGGGGCCGTTTTCAGTTTCCGCTATGCCCGAAGGTCATCAGGAACGAACGAAGGCATCCGCTCCTGGACGGCGGTTCGCGACATGCCATACGAGTTTCAGCGTGATCGATCGCCGGCCCGGCCTGGAATCGCCAAGACGCTCAAGGCGTACGAGGCGGAGGAAGCTCGGCGTAAGCGCGGCTAGCGCTTGCCCAGGCCCGGGAACATCGCCGCCTCGCCGTCGAAGACGCCCAGATAGCCAAGCTCGCCCAGCAGCGGCGTAAGGTCTTCCAGCTTGTCGGCCTGGGCGCGGGCCGTGGCCAGTTCGCTGGGGCGGCCGGTCTGGTCGTGCAGGCGATAGACCGTCCACATCTTGCCCTTGGGGGCCGCGGCGCCCGGGGTGAGATAGCGGTGCTCCCAGCCCACCAGGGCCGGAACGCGACCGATCTCGACGTCGAACGGACGGTCGCGGAAGGCCAGGTCCATCTCCAGCCGCGTGGCCTCGGCCAGGCGCTGGTCGAGCCAGGTGGCGAAGGCTTCCAGCACGGCGGCGGCCGACAACCCTTCGGGGTTGGCGACGACGTGGTTGCGGCTGGAAAGGGCTGCGGTCATGACCGCATCAGTACGCCCGAAGGTCTGTCGGAACGGCTAAATCTCTTGGTTTACTGGCGTTTACCGAGAGTTGCGGACCTAGCCCTCGGCCTCGGCCAGCTGTTCGGCCAGCTCCATCCAGGCAGCTTCGGCCTCGTCGAGCCTGGCCTTGGCGTTGTCGCGGCGCTTTTCCAGCTCCGGAACCTTGGCGGGCGTCTTCACATAGAGCTGCGGGTCGGCCAGCTGGGCTTCCAGCTCGGCCAGGTCCCGGGTCTTGCGGTTCATCACCTGCTCGGCGGCCTCGACCTTGCGGCGCAGGGGCTCGACGGCGACCTTCTTCGGAGCGGCCGGAGAAGCGGCTTCGGCCTTGGCCGGCTCGCGCGCCACCTGGGTCGGCTTGACCGCCTGCTTGGCGCGCTCGAGCACGAACTTGGCGTAGTCGTCCATGTCGCCATCGAACGGCGCGACCTTGCCGTCGGCCGCCAGCCACAGCCGGTCGGCCACCAGCTCCATCAGCGAGCGGTCGTGGGTGATCAGCAGCACCGCGCCCTCGTAGTCGTTCAGCGCGTCGAGCAGGGCCCGGCGGCTGTCGATGTCGAGGTGGTTGGTCGGTTCGTCGAGGATCAGGACGTGCGGGGCGTCCATGGCCACCAGGTTCAGCAGCAGGCGGGCGCGCTCGCCGCCCGACAGGTTGGCCACCGTGGTGTCCTGCTTGTCGAAGTTCAGGCCCCATTGCGCCAGGCGCGAGCGGCGCGAGGATTCGCTGGCGTCCGGCATGGCCCGGCGGACGATCTCCAGCGGGGTGTCGTTGGGATCCATCGCCTCGATCTGGTGCTGGTGGAACCAGCCGACCTTCATCTTCTTGTCGCGGTGCAGGTCGCCCTTCTGGATGTCCAGCGCGCCGGCGATCATCTTGGCGAAGGTCGACTTGCCCGCGCCGTTGACGCCCAGCAAGCCGATGCGGTCGTCCAGGTCCATGCGCAGGTTGAGGTTCTTCAGGATTGCGCGACCGGCCTCGTAGCCGACGTCGGCCTTCTCCAGCCGGATCAGCGGCGGGGCGAGCGGCTTGGGCGGCGAGGGCAGGGTGAAGGGCGCGACGCGCTCCTCGATGGTGGTCGCCACCGGCTCCATCTTGGCCAGGCGCTTCATGCGGGACTGCGCTTGCGCGGCCTTGGAGGCCTTGGCCTTGAAGCGGTCGACGAAGGCCTGCAGGTGGGCGCGCTCGGCGTCCTGCTTGGCCTTCGCGGAGAGTTGCAGGCGGGCCTTCTCGGCGCGGCGCTTTTCGAAGTCGTCGTAGCCGCCGGTGTAGAGCTCCAGCTTGCCGCCGGCCAGGTGCAGCATGTGCGTGCAGCTGTTGTTGAGCAGCTCGCGGTCGTGGCTGACGATCAGGGCGGTGTGCGGATACTTCTTCAGCCGGGCTTCCAGCCAGAGGGCGCCTTCCAGGTCGAGATAGTTGGTCGGCTCGTCGAGCAGCAGCATGTCGGGCTCGGCGAACAGGGCCGCGGCCAGGGCCACACGCATCCGCCAGCCGCCGGAGAACTCGCTCATCGGCCGTGCAAGATCGTCTTGGCTGAAACCGAGGCCGGCCAGGATTTCCGAAGCCCGCGCCGGGGCCGAGTCGGAGTCGATCTCGATCAGCCGGCCCCAGATCTCGCCCATCTCCTCGGGATCGGCGGTTTCCAGCCGGGTCAACAGGCCATGACGCTCCTCGTCGGCCTCCAGCACGGTGTCGAGCAGCGAGACGGGCGTGGCCGGGTGCTCCTGGTCGACCGAGCCGATGCGGGCGTTCTTGGGCAGGCTGATCTCGTCGCCGGCGGCGACCAGGTGGCCCAGGATCAGCTTGAACAGCGTCGACTTGCCCACGCCGTTGCGGCCGATCAGGCCGACCTTGGCGCCCGGCGGCAGGCTGACGGTCGCCTTCTCGAAGAAGCGGCGTCCCCAGGCGTCGAAAGTAAGGTCGTTGATCTGAAGCATGTTGGGAACGCGGGGTTGGCGGCGAGGAGGCGCCCGGCTATAAGCCCGCAACCTCCCAATTCACAAACTTTCTCTGTGAGATTTTCGGAATGACCGAACGCACCTTCTCGATCCTGAAGCCCGACGCGACCCGCCGCAACATCACCGGCAAGATCAACGCCGTGATCGAGGAAGCTGGTCTGCGCATCGTCGCCCAGCGCCGCGTCCACCTGACCGAAGCTCAGGCCAAGAAGTTCTACGAAGTCCACGCCGAGCGCCCGTTCTACGGTGAACTCGTCGCCCAGATGACCGCCGAGCCGGTCGTCGTGCAGGTCCTGGAAGCCGAAGGCGCCGTGGCCAAGTACCGCGAAGTCATGGGCGCCACGAACCCGGACAACGCCGCCGAAGGCACCATCCGCAAGCTGTTCGCCCTGTCGATCGGCGAAAACTCGGTCCACGGTTCGGACAGCCTCGAGAACGCCGGCATCGAAATCGCCCAGTTCTTCACCGACGCCGACATCGTCGGCTAAGGCTTCCGGGCTTTAGGTTATGAAAAGGCCGGCGGGGCGACCCGCCGGCCTTTTTGTTTTCTTGGGTCAGTCTGGCTCGCGAGCGCCGTGGCGGATCTCCAGGATCACGACGCGGTCGGTCTGAACCATGTATCTGATCAGATAAGGCGGGATGACCGTGAGCTCCCGTCGCCCTCGGTTGATCGTCCGCCCGCGATCCGGCGTTGTTTCCAGACTACGGGCGGCGCTAACGAGTCGCGCAGCTAGGCGCTGAGCGGCCAGCGGTTTGAATTCGGCGACATAGGCTTGGATCGCGCGAAGGTCTGCAGCTGCGCTACGGGTCCAGACTACTTGAACCACGAGGCCGGGGCCGGCTTTTCATCCGGCGTACCCCAGCTCTCCAGCCAGGCGCAGACCTCATCGTTCGGAATCAGACGGCCAGCCGCAATATCGTCCAGCGCCTCAGCATGGCGATGCGCGTCCGCGTCTTCATCGATCTCGTCGAAGATTGAGGGCTCGGACTTCATGGAGCGATCGTAGCACGAGGCGCCACGAAGCGAAAACCGCCCTCAAAGCCCCCGAACGAACTCCGCCAGCACCGCCGGATAGAGCTTGTGCTCTTCCACCAGCACCCGAGCCGCCAGCGCATGATCGTCGTCGCCAGCCTCGATCGCCACGCGAGCCCGGCCCAGGATCGGTCCTTCGTCGACGCCGGCCGTGACCAGATGCACGGTGCAGCCGGCTTCCGCGTCGCCCGCCGCGATGGCGCGGGCGTGGGTGTCGAGGCCCGGATATTTGGGCAGCAGGGACGGATGGATGTTCAGCATCCGGCCTTCCCAGGCGTCGACCAGGAAGGGCGTCAGGATCCGCATGTAGCCGGCCAGGGCGACGACCTCGATCCCGCGCTCGCGCAGGGCGGCGTCGACCGCGCGTTCGTGGGCTTCGCGGTCCTTGCCGAACGGCTTGCTCGGCACGCACAGGGCCTCGATCCCGGCCGCTTCAGCCGTCGCCAGACCACCGGCGTCGGCCTTGTTGGCCAGGACGAGGACGATCTCGAAAGGGCAGGCCGGGTCCTGGGCGGCGCGGACCAGGGCTTCCATGTTGGAGCCCCGGCCCGAGATCAGGGCGGCGACCTTCGTGCGTGCGGACATCAGGCCTTGGCCAGCTGGCCGCAGACGAAGGCGTCTTCGCCGGCGTTCAGCAGGGCGGCGAGCACCGGCTCGACGTCGGCTTGCGCGACGATCAGGATGAAGCCGACGCCGCAGTTGAAGGTGCGGCGCAGTTCATGGGCGTCGATCTGGCCGACCTCTTGCAGCCACTCGAACACGGGCGGCAGGGCCCAGGCGTTCCAGTCGAACTCGGGGACCAGGCCGTCAGCGATGCAGCGCGGCGGGTTCTCGATCAGGCCGCCGCCGGTGATGTGGGCGCCGCCCTTGACGCGACCCGACTGAAGGAGGGGCAGGATCGACTTCACATAGATGCGGGTCGGGGCCATCAGGGCCTCGGCCAGCGTCTTGCCTTCCTCGAAGGGCGCCGGAGCGTCCCAGGCCAGGCCCGAGCGCTCGACCACGCGGCGCACCAGCGAGTAGCCGTTCGAGTGCGGACCCGACGAGCCGATGCCGATGATCACGTCGCCGGCGCGCTGCTTGTCCAGCTTGGGCAGGACGCCGTCGCGCTCGACCGCGCCGACCGAGAAGCCGGCCAGGTCGTACTCGCCATCGCCGTACATGCCCGGCATTTCGGCGGTCTCGCCGCCGACCAGGGCCGCGCCGGCCAGCTTGCAGCCCTCGGCGATGCCGGCGACCACGCTCTTGGCGGTCTCGACGTCCAGCTTGCCGGTGGCGAAGTAGTCCAGGAACATCAGCGGCTCGGCGCCCTGCGCCAGCAGGTCGTTGACGCACATGGCGACGAGATCGATGCCGACCGTGGCGTGCATCCCCGCGTCGATGGCGATGCGCAGCTTGGTGCCGACGCCGTCGGTGGTGGTCACCAGCAGGGCGTCCTCGTAGCCGGCCGCCTTGAGGTCGAACAGCGCGCCGAAGCCGCCGAGGCTGGCTTCCGCGCCGGGGCGGCGAGTCGCCTTGGCCAGCGGCTTGATGGCGTCGACGAGGGCGTTGCCGGCATCGATGTCCACGCCGGCCTGGGCGTAGGTCAGGCCGCCGGCTTGGTCGGTCTTCGGATCGCTCATCGGGTCGCTCATCTGTGGTTCCAGGCCCTCCACGGCCCGTCTCAGGCGCTTTGGGTCAGAAAAGTGGCTGCTCCGCAACGCTTGACGCTTGCAGACTCGGGGGTGCGCGAGGCTATTAGCAGCCGATGACGCCGATCACCACCACCGCCGCGCTGGCGGAGTTCTGTAATGGTTTGAAGGGGCAGCCCTTCATCGCCGTGGACACCGAGTTCATGCGCGAGACCACCTATTGGCCAAAGCTCTGCCTGATTCAGGTCGCTTCGCCCGTTTCCGACGCGGTGATCGATCCGCTGGCGGAGGGCCTCGACCTCGAGCCACTGCTCGAGCTGATGCGCGACGAGACCCTCTTGAAGGTGTTCCACGCTGCCCGTCAGGACGTCGAGATCTTCAATAATCTCAAGGCGATGCCTACGCCTCTGTTCGATACCCAGGTGGCCGGCATGGCCGCGGGTTTCGGCGAGCAGATCGCCTATGACGCCCTCGTGCGCCAGATGCTGAAGATCGAGATCGACAAGTCGAGCCGCTTCACCGACTGGGCCCGCCGCCCGCTGACCGACGCCCAGCTGGCCTATGCCCTGGCCGACGTGACGCACCTGGCGCGCCTGTTCCCGGTGCTGCGTGACCGACTCGAGGAATCAGGCCGCCTGGCCTGGGTCGAGGAGGAGATGAAGGCGCTCAGCGATCCGGCCGCCTATGACGTCGATCCGGAAAAGGCCTGGCGCCGCCTGCGCCCGCGCAAGACGCAAGCCAAGTACCTGGCGGTCTTCAAGTCGGTCTCGGCCTGGCGCGAGCGCACCGCCCAGCAGCGCGACCAGCCGCGTGGCCGCATCCTCAAGGACGAGGCCATCGACGAACTGGCCACCCAGGCCCCGACTTCGCTGGAAGGGCTCAACACCCTTCGCGGCGTGCCCAAGGGCTTCGGCGGCAGCAAGTTCGGTCCCGACCTGATCGCCGCGATCAAGGCCGCCCTGGCCGATCCCGAGGGCTATGCTCCCGTGGTCGACAAGCCCGGCCCGCCGCCGCCGCCTTCGGCCGGCGCCGTGGTCGAGCTGCTCAAGGTGCTGCTCAAGGCCCGCGCCGAGGAAGCCGGCGTGGCCTCCAAGCTGATCGCCACCGTCTCGGACCTGGAAAAGATCGCCGCCGACGACGAGGCCGATACGCCCGCCCTGCAGGGCTGGCGCCGCGAGGCTTTCGGCAGCGACGCCCTGAAGATCAAGCGGGGCGAACTGGCCCTGGTGCTCGACGGGGTCAAGGTCCGCGTCGTGGAAGTCCGCCGGACCCCGCGTCCGGCCTGATCGGGACCTGTCGGCGGCGCGACTCAAAAGAGGGTTGCGCCGCCAGCGTCCCCGGCGCGAAGTGCGGGCGACGTCTTTGTGCAAGACGGCACAGCTGCCTTATGGCCGACACGCTTTGAAAAACGATTGTTGACCTCCGGGCGCTATAAGCGTCGCGGGGGTAATCGGCTGTGGGGACGGCCGAAGACTGGGGAACTAGGTCGAGTTGGCGTACGCGGAACCGGATCCGTGGCTGGTCAGGGCCGCGCGTAGTTATGCAAGGCCGGCCAAGGCCCTGCGGCAGCAGATTCCGCTGCGCTTGTTCGTCATCGCGATGGTCTGCGCGGCGGTCGGCCTGCAGCCGCGGTTTTCCTTCATGCTGCCCTGGACGCTGGCCTGCTTGACGGCCCAGGGCCTCCAGGCCCTGGCCTTGCACGCTTTCGGGCGCAATCCGCGCGGCTGGGTTCTTCCCTGCCTGGGCGCCGACTTCCTGCTGGCCGTCGCGTTCGGCTGGCTGGCGGTGCCGCTGTGGCGAACCGGCCTGCCCGCGGGCGCGGCGGGCGGCGCCCTGTTGCTGGCCGGCTCGGTGATGACCGCCCTGATGGGCGCCAAGGGCTCGCGGCTGGCCTTCGCGGTGACCGCGACGCCGCATCTGGGCTATCTGTTCGCGGCCCCGATCCTGGCCGCCAACCACGAAGATGTGGGCGTGAAGGCGTTTCTGATCGGCAGCGGGCTGATGGTGCTGGTCACCTCGCTCGTCTTCGGCTGGTCGCGCCAGACCCTGCTGGCCGAGCGCGAGGCCCGCGCCGCCGCCGAGATCCGCCGCGAACAGGCCGTGGCCGCCGACGCCGCCAAGAGCGCCTTCGTCGCGATGGTCAGCCACGAACTGCGCACGCCGCTCAGCGCCATCCTGGCCGGGGCGGGCGAACTCGCCCGGGGGGCGGGCGGTCCAGCCAAGGCCAAGGCCGAGCTCATCGCCGACGCAGGCGTGATGATGCGCGCCCTGCTCAATGACCTGCTCGACCTGTCGAAGATCGAGGCCGGCCGCATGACCGTCGAGTCCATCGACTTCGCGCCGCGCACCCTGATCTGCGACACCCTGCGATTCTGGCGCGCCGAGGCCCGCGACAAGGGGCTGGCCCTGCGCTTCACCGGCGGGCGGCGCCTGCCGCGCTGGATCAAGGGCGACCCGGTGCGCCTGCGCCAGGTGCTCAACAACCTGCTGTCCAACGCCATCAAGTTCACGCCCGAGGGACGGGTCTGCATCGAGCTGTCGATGGCGCCTCGCGTCGAAGGCGAGCTGATGCTGACCCTGGCGGTCACCGACACCGGGCCGGGCCTGGGTCCCGAGCAGCTGGCGCGGCTGTTCACGGCCTATGACCAACTGGGCGCCGACACCGCGCGCACCTTCGGCGGCACGGGCCTGGGCCTGGCCATCAGCCGCGACCTGTCCCGCCTGATGGGCGGCGACCTGAGCGCCGTCTCGGCCGAGGGGCGCGGGGCGCGCTTCGTGCTCACCCTGCCGGCGCTCGAGGGCGAGGAGCCGCCGACGCCGGAGCCGCTGGATGCGCCCGCCGACGGCTTCTCGGATGCTCCGGCGGTGCTGGTGGTCGACGACCACGAGATCAACCGCCGCACCCTGGCCCAGGTGCTGGAAGCCTTCGGCCTGGACGTCACCGTGGCCGCCGACGGCGAGACGGCCCTGTCGCTGGCGTCGCAGACCCGCTTCGACGCCATCCTGATGGACGTCAACATGCCGGGCCTCGACGGCCTGGACACGACCCGCCGCCTGCGCGCCGAGGGGCTGAACCGCCTGACGCCGGTAGTCGCCGTCACCGGCGCCGTGGCCGAGGGCGACATCGCCGCCTGCCAGGCCGCGGGCATGCAGGATTTCGTCGAGAAGCCGTTCGAGGTGACCGCGCTGTACGCCGTCCTGCTGCGCGTGCTTGGCGACGAGGAGGCCGCCTAGCCGGCGACGTGGCCGAAGGTCTCGGCGGCCGCCAGGACCAGGGCCGACAGGATCACGCCGTGATAGGCCGCGCCCAGCACCACCGTGCGCCGCACCGACCATCCGCGCCTGGCCCCGAAGGCCGCCGCGACATCGCGCTGCAACTGCCTGGCCGGACTGTCCACGGGGGTGGCTGAGGCGCCTGCCAACCGGACCGCTTCGGGTTTCGCCGGCGATTGTCGGGCCGTGTCGATGCTGTCGTGAACGTCGTAGGCGACCTGCTTCTGCATGTCGTTTTTCTCCCCGTGCTGAGGGGAGAAGCTTCGGCGTGGCGTGGCTAACAAACCATGCTGGAAAAACGCCGTTCGCCTGCGGCCCGCTGTCGCGGCTAGAGCGGCAGGACCTTGAGCTTCAGGCCCAGCACCTGGGCCAGGCTGCTGGCCCGCTTGGCGGTCTGTTCGCCCAGCAGCAGCGCTGCGTAGCCAGGTTCGGCCGAAAGCTGCACGTCGGCCTTCTCGATCGCAAGCCGCGAGCGCGACAGCAGCGCGGGGCTGCGGCCCGACAGGTCGCAGCCCAGGCGGATCGCCGCGCCCAGGGCCCGGGCGCGCTTCAGGCGCGCCGGGGTCAGCAGCCGCTCCAGCACGTCCATCTCGGGCGGATTGAACGGGGTGGAGTGGCGGGCGAAGGCGGCGGCGGCCAGGAAGGCGCGCTCAACGTGGGTCTGGCCGGCGATCGGGGCGCGCAGCACCTGTTCGAAAACCAGGTCGGCGCGATGGTCCGGGTGCAGTCGCGCGCCAAGGTCGGCCAGGCGGCAGGCGGCCGCCGTCAGCACCGCGTCGCGACCGTCGAACAGGCTCTCCAGCTTGCCGAACGCCGGCTCCAGCCAGGCCTGCAGCGCCACGCCCAGGTCGTCGGCCACGCCCTGGCGAGCCGTCAGCGAGGCGCAGCCCTCGATCAATGGGTCCAGGCCCCGCACGCGCGGCGCCATGGCTTCGAACAGCAGGCCCTCGCGCACGCCGAAGGCCGAGATCTCGATGCGCTTGAGGTCCAGGCGCTCGATCAGGCTCTCCAGCACCACGGCCGCGTAGGGCAGGGTCTCGATGCGCTTCTTGGACATCCCCTCGATGCGCTCGAGCGAACTTCTGGACTGGTGCGAAACCAGGCGCGCGGCCTCCAGGGCCTCGCTGCGGCCGATCTCGTACTGGTGCACCACCTGCAGCGGATATCCGGACAGGCGCATGTGCAGCAAGGCGAGGTTGCGCCAGGCGCCGCCCACGGCGTGGAAGGCGTCGGTCTTGAACACCTCGGCCACCGGGGCCAGGCGCTGGGCGGCCAGGCGCCGCACGCGGTCGGCGTCGAAGCCCTCGGTCAGGCCCAGGCTGAAGGGGCCCAGCGGCAGGGTCACGCCCTGGCCCGCGCCGGTCGGCTCCAGCCGCACCAGTTCGAGGCTGGCGCCGCCCAGGTCGCCGACCACGCCCGTGGCGTCCGGCGCGCCGGCCAGAACGCCCAGCGCGGCGTAGCGGGCCTCTTCCTCGCCGGAGAGCACGCGGATGGTGAGGCCGGTCTCCTCGGCAACGCGCTTGACGAAGGCCGCGCCGTCGCTGGCCTCGCGCACGGCGGCGGTGGCGGCCACGAAGGTCTCGGCCGGCTGCACGGCTTCCAGCACGGCCTTGAAGCGCTTTAGCGCCGCCAGGGTCTGGGCTACGCCGTCGGGCGCCAGGCGGCCCTTGGAGCCGAGTTCACGGCCAAGGCCAGCCAGCACCTTCTCGTTGAAGACGGTCCAGATGGCGCGACCTTCCAGTCGGTACACCACCAGGCGGACCGAGTTGGAGCCGATATCGATCACGGCCGCGTCGCGCGGCGCCGAGAGAGGCATGAGGCTGGTTTAACGCATTCGTCGCGCAGGGGAAGCGGCGGCCTTGGACGAAACCGTCACGAAAGCCGTCGCTCCCCAGTTTTTCAGCGCCAGATCCTAGCGCTTACGCTTGGGGCCGACGTGGTCGAACGCTCGCGGCAGGTCCTGCACGTGATGACCCCGGCCTGACAGACTCGGATTGGTCATGAAGTACTCGTGAGCCGAGAACGCGCCCTTGGTGTCCCAGGCCGGATCGCGGGCGTAGTGGCCCTCGCTGTCGAGGCGCCAGCTCTGGGCCTCGTCATTGAGGTTGGCGACCATGATCTGGCTCAGCACCTGCTGGTGTACGGTCGGGTTCTCGATCGGCACCAGGCTTTCCACCCGGCGGTCGAGATTGCGCGGCATCCAGTCGGCCGAACTGATGAAGGCGCGGGTCTGGGCGCTGGGCATGTCGGCGCCGTTGGCGAAGGCCACGACGCGGGCGTGCTCCAGGAAGCGGCCGACGATCGACTTGACCCGGATGTTTTCCGACAGGCCCGGAATGCCAGGCCTCAGGCAGCAGATGCCGCGCACGACCAGGTCGATCTGCACGCCGTCCTGGCTGGCGGCGTAGAGGGCGTCGATGATCTGCGGGTCGACCACCGCGTTCATCTTGGCCCAGATGCCGGCCGGCTTGCCGGCGCGGGCGTTGGCGGCCTCGGCGGCGATCATGGCCAGGAGGTCCGGCTTCAGTGTCTGGGGCGAGAACGACAGCTTCTCCAGCGCGCCGGGCTGGGCGTAGCCGGTGATGAAGTTGAACAGCTTGCCGCCATCACGACCCATGGCCGGGTCGCAGGTGAAGAGGCTCAGGTCGGTGTAAACCCGCGCCGTCTGCGGGTGATAGTTGCCGGTGCCGAAGTGGCAGTAGGTGCGCAGGGCGTCGCCCTCGCGGCGGACCACCACCGACAGCTTGGCGTGGGTCTTCCAGTCGACGAAGCCGAACACCACGTGCACGCCGGCCCGTTCCAGGTCGCGGGCCCACTTCAGGTTATTTTCCTCGTCGAACCGCGCCTTGATCTCGACCAGGGCGGTGACGTTCTTGCCGTTGTCGGCCGCCTCGATCAGGGCCGCCACGATCGGGCTGTCCTTGGAGGTGCGGTACAGCGTCTGCTTGATGGCCAGCACGTTGGGGTCGCGGGCGGCCTGGCGCAGGAACTGCACCACCACGTCGAAGCTCTCGAACGGGTGGTGGACCAGGATGTCCTTTTCGCGGATCGCCGCGAAGCAGTCGCCGCCGTGGTCACGCACGCGCTCGGGGAAGCGGGCGTTGTAGGGCTTGAACTTCAGGTCCGGACGGTCGGGCGGGATCAGCTCGCTCATCTGGGCCAGGCCCAGCTTGCCGTCGACCAGCACCACGTCTTCGGGCTGGGCGCGCAGGCCCTCGATGATGAAATCGCGCAGGTCGGCGGGCATGGTGGTCTGGATCTTCACCCGCACCACGCGGCCCAGGCGGCGCTTCTTCAGGCGGGCCTCGAACTCGCGCACCAGGTCTTCGGCCTCTTCCTCGATCTCCAGATCGCTGTCGCGGATCAGGCGGAACAGGCCCCGGCCCTCGACCTCGTAGCCGGGGAACAGGTGGTCGAGAAACAGGATGATGAAGCTTTCCAGCGCCACGATCTTGCGTTCGCGCTTGCGGCCGCGGGCGGTGCTGGCGATCTCCCAGAAGCGTTGCACCTGATAGGGGATCGGCGCCAGGGCGTAGAGGTGCTTGTCGTCCGAGATCCGGCGCAGCTTCAACGCCAGGCAGAAGCCCAGGTTCGGGATGAACGGGAAGGGGTGGGCCGGATCCACCGCCAGCGGCGTCAGCACCGGGAAGATGCGCGACTTGAAGATCTCCTCGGCGCGCTCGCGGTCGGCGCCGACGATGTCCTTGGCGTCCAGCAGCTTCAGGCCCTCGGCCCACAGTTCGGCGCGCACTTCGCGCCAGATCTTCTGCTGCTCGCTCATCAGCTGGAAGGCCGAGGCGTTGATGCGGGTCAGCTGCTCGCCAGGGGTCAGGCCGTCCTGGCTGACCACGCGCACGGCCTCGCGCACCTGACCCTTCAGGCCGGCCACGCGGACCATGTAGAATTCATCGAGGTTGTTGGCGCTGATCGACAGGAAGCGCAGGCGTTCCAGCAGCGGGTGGCGCGGGTTGGCGCTTTCCTCGAGCACGCGCTGGTTGAAGGCCAGCCACGAGAGTTCGCGATTGAAGAACCGTTCCGGCGAGGCCAGCAGGTCTTCGTCCAGGGTCAGGCGCACGCGATCCTCGGGCGCGGTCTCCACCTTGTGAAGGGAGGGCGCGAGGGCGGCGGCGTCTGTCATCGTCTACTCCAGGGCAATGCCCGGCATGGTGGACGAGCCCGATGACAGCCGCAAGACAAACAGGGATTTGTTCAAGAAAAGCCGGGCTTTCGATCAGTCCCGTCTAGTCCTCGAACGCGTCGTCCTCGCCGAAGGCCAGCACCTGGGCGACGAAGGCCCGGGTGATGCCGCGATTGCCCTCCGAGGCGGCCTCGTCCAGCAGCGCCACCAGGGCCACGGCTTCCGGCGCGCTGCGCGGAATGCGACGCAGCAGATAGGCGTAGACGTCGTCGGCGGGACGGATCAGGCGGTCGGCGAAGGCGCGGCGGAGCACGGCCTCCAGCACCACGTCGTCAGGCTCGTCGATGACGGCCGCGGTCATGGCGTTAAGGCGCGAACGCAGGTCCGGCACGATCGTCTGCCATTCCAGCGGCGCGGTCTGGGCGGTCAGCAGCAGGCTGCCGCCGTCGACGCCTGCCATGTTCAAGAGGTGAAACAGGTCCTCGTCCGACACGACGCCGCCCAGCGCGCGGCGGTCGGCGTTCTCGACCAGCACGGCGCGGCCGCGCAGGGCCGGCAGGTTCAACGGCGCCTGATGGGGATCGGTGGCGTCGATGATCACCGCGCCGGCCTCCGCGGCCCAGGCGCGCGCCAGATGCGTCTTGCCGCTGCCCGACGGACCGATCAGGGCCAGGCGGCCGTTCGGCCATTCTGGCCAGGCGTCGACGGCGCGCACGGCGTCCTCGTTGGCCGGCGAGACGGCGAAGTCGACCCGCTCGAAGGTGGGCAGGCGTTCCAACGGCAATTTCAGCTGGCTCAAGGTCGTCGCGAAGTCACATGGTGAATGGGTAGGCAAGGTATAGGCGGTGGGCCGCTGCGCCGCGAGACGGCGGGCGGGCGGTGTTGGGGATATAGGCCACTATAGGTGTGGACGCAGGAAGCGCGTGTGGATGCCCGTGTGGACGCTGGTGTGGACGGCCGTGGTCAAATGATCCACGGGCCTGTTGAGCGTTAATCTTCTGGGGACTTCGACCGCCTCGCCGACTGCGGCATGATCCGGCGGCGAACGCTTGGACGTCGCCGCGATTCACTTTCGGAGCTTCAACCTGGCCCAGACCGCCGCCACCGCCGACCTCGCCGCCTGGCGAGCCGAGATGACCAGGCCGCCGGGCGCGCTGGGGCTGGCCGCCCGCGCCGTCCAGCTGAAGGTCAATCGGATCATTCCGGAAAAGGTCCATGCCGCCATCACCACGGCGATGCAGGGCATGACCCGCGCCATTCTCACAGGCTCGGATTTCGCCACCGGCGCGCCGCTCGTCCAGGCCACGCTCGACGAGCGGCTGGAGCGCGTGCGGACGGCGATCGACAACTGGAAGAAGACCGCCGCCGCCGAGGGCGGGATCGCCGGGGCAGGGGGCTTCGTCCTGGCCGCCGCCGACTTCCCGCTGCTGATGAGCTTCAAGATCAAGCTGCTGTTCGAGATCGCCGCCGCCTTCGGCCATGAGGGCTCGGAGCTGTCGGAACGGCTCTACATCCTGCACATCTTCGAGCTGGCCTTCTCGGACGCGGCGCATCGCGCCAAGGTCTTCGAGGCCATGGACGGCTGGGACGCCCGCCAGCATCCGACCGACCTCTCCGGCTTCGACTGGCGGGCCTTCCAGCAGCAGTACCGCGACCACATCGACCTGGCGAAGCTGGCCCAACTGCTGCCGGTCGTCGGCGCGCCGGTGGGAGCGATCGTCAACTGGCGCCTGGTCGAGAAGCTCGGCCACACGGCGGTGATGGCCTATCGGATGCGGCTGGAGGCTATCCCACCTCTCCCAGAGGGAGAGGTTTTTAGAGAAGCGCCTGGTCGATAGCCTTCTGCAGGTTCTCGGGGCTCTCGGCTCCCACCACCGCCACCTTGCCGGCGAAGATCGCCACCGGCACGCCGGTGACGCCGCCCTGCACGGCCATGGCGTGCTGCTGGGCGATCACGTCCTTGTCGGCGCCTTCCGACAGCAGTTGCAGCACCGCGACCTCGTCCATGCCGGCCGCCTTGGCGATCTGGCCCAGCACGACGGGATCGCCGATGTCGCGGCCTTCCTCGAAATAGGCGGCGAACAGGCCCTCGACCACGGCGTCCTGCACGGCCGCGCCGCGCGCCCAGCGGATCAGGCGGTGGGCGGCGCTGGTGTTGGGCGACAGGGCGATCTTGTCGAAGGCGAAGGCGATGCCTTCCTCGGCGCCGGCGTCCTGCAGGGCCTTGTGCACCGCCTTAAGCCGGGTCTGGTCCTTGAACTTGCCGGCCATGTAGGCGGCGCGGTCGACGCCTTCCTCGGGCAGGGCGGGGTCCAGCTGGTAGGGACGCCAGATGATGATCGGCTCGAGGTCGGGGCGCGCGGTCAGAGCGCTCTTCACCCGGCGCCAGCCGAGATAGCACCAGGGGCAGACGACGTCGGCGACGACGTCGACGGTGATCGGCTGGCCCATGGGAACTCCTCGAAAACTAGATGGCCTTCTGGAGGGCCAGGGAAGCGGCGCGCTCCAGCGCGTGGATGGCGGTCTCGCCCGGCTCGATCTGGGCGACGCCGATGTCGAACTCGCAGACGAACGGGCTGCGGTCCTCGCCGGCGTCGAAGGCGGTGCAGCCGATGACGGCGGCGATGCGCTCGGCGGCGGCCTTGCCGGCGGCCAGGTTCGTGGCCGGAAGCGCCAGGGCGAAGACTTCGGGCGCGAGGCGGGCGGCGGTGTCCTCGACTCGGACGAGGCGGCCGACCATCGAGCCGATCTGCGGGATGGCGCGGTCCAGCCAGCCGTTCTGGCGAGCCCAGACGACGTCGGCCTTGTCGGCCACGCGCAGCACGCCGATCGACAGCGGACGCCCGCGCTCGCGCGCGGCGCCGGCCAGGCGGGCCAGGTGGGCGGCGAAAAGGTCGCGGGTGAACAGGCCCGTGGCCGCGTCCATCAGGCCCGAGCTGCGGGCCTTCTCCAGCGCGCCCCGGATGGCTTCGCCGCGACGGTAGTTGCGGGCCAGTTCGATGACGCGGCGGGCGGTGTCGCCCTCCGGCGTCTGCGGCGAGGCCACGTCCGACACGCCGCGATGGAACGCCTCGGACATGGTCACGTAGCTCTCGGCGTTCATGTAGAGCAGCGCCGGGATGTGGAAGAGGCGGGTGTTGCGCCGCATGCCGGCGGCGATCGACAGCGCCTCCTGCTGGTTTTCGCCGGCCCACAGCACCACCGCGTCGAAGGCCCGCTCGTGCAGGTAGTCGAAGGCGGTGTAGGCGGTGAACGCGCCGACCACGTCGGCTCCGCCGCGGGTCAGGGCGTTGGACAGGGCCAGGAACTGCGGGGCCGGCTCGCCGATGGCCAGCACGCGATAGGGGACGGCGGAGGCTTCCGGCAGATCCAGCCGGCGGCCGCGATCGCCGAAGGTGGTCAGCCGAAGCTCGAACTCTTCCTCGGCGATGGCCGTGCGGACCAGGGATTCCAGGCGCAGCACCGCCTGAGACGGGTGCAGCGGCGGCGACAGGGTCAGGTCGAAGGCGCTCTGGCCCACGTCCGTCCCAGGCTCGCCGATGGCGATCACCGGCAGGCGGCGCGGGGCCACGGCGGCCTTGAGGCGGCGAGCCAGGGTCTGGCTGTCGGGACCGGCGGCGTCCAGGTCGACGATCACCGCCTCGATCTGCAGGTCGCCCAACGCGGCGAGGGCGGCATAGGGGCCGCGTGCGGTGATGGTGCGCCAGCCCAGGCGGTCCAGCCCTTCGGACAGGGGACCGGCCCGCGTGTCGTCACGCGCCACGATCAGGATCCGGGCGTTCACCGCCAAATTCGTTCTCCGCTGGCGCAGGCCTTCGATTCGCGAGCCAACATAGCAGAGGCGAGGGTGCGGCAAAGGGATGCGTGGTCGCAGTCTTTACCTTGTCGACAGGCGATTTGACCCGGGCTTGCCTGACCGGGCGTCAACCGGGTCCTACTGCCTCCAACGAGATCGAAACGGGAGGAAGCGATGGGCCAGGGACCGCTGTCGGGGCTGAAGGTGCTGGAGTTCGCCGGGATCGGCCCTGGACCGTTCTGCGGCATGCTGCTGTCGGACCTGGGCGCCGATGTCGTGCGTATCGATCGCAAGGGCTCGGGCCGCTCCTCGCCGGCCGACGTCACCGCCCGCGGCCGCCGCTCGGTGGCGCTGGACCTCAAGCAGCCCGCCGCCGTCGAGACCTGCCTGAAGCTGATGGAGACCGCCGACGCGGTGTTCGAGGGCTTCCGGCCCGGGGTGATGGAGCGGCTGGGACTGGGTCCCGACGCGGCATTGGCCCGTAACCCCAGGCTCGTCTACGGCCGCATGACCGGCTGGGGGCAGACGGGGCCCTACGCCAAGGCCGCCGGCCACGACATGAACTACATCGCCATCACCGGCGCGCTGGACGCCATAGGCACGGAAGACAAGCCGGTCCCGCCGCTGAACCTCGTCGGCGACTTCGGCGGCGGCGCGCTCTATCTGGCTTTCGGGCTGCTGGCCGGGGTGATCCACGCCCGCGAGACGGGCCAGGGCCAGGTCATCGACTGCGCCATGAGCGATGGCGCGGCCTCGCTGATGGCCATGTTCTACGGCTTCAAGGCCATGGGCATGTGGCGCGAGGGCCGGCGCAGCAACCTGCTCGACGGCGGGGCCCACTTCTACGACACCTACCAGTGCGCCGATGGCAAGTGGGTGTCGATCGGCTCGATCGAGCCGCAGTTCTACCTGCTGCTGCTGGAAAAGACCGGCATCACCGATCCGCACTTCCAGGCCCAGATGAGCCGCGAAGACTGGCCGGCCCTGCGCGAGAAGCTGGCCGCCGTCATCGCGACCAAGAGCCGCGACGAGTGGTGCGAGATCATGGACGCCACGGACGTCTGTTTCGCCCCCGTGCTGTCGATGGACGAGGCGCCCGGCCACGCCCACAACAAGGCCCGCGAGACCTTCGTCGAGGTCGCCGGCGTCGTCCAGCCCGCCCCCGCGCCGCGCTTTTCGGCCACGCCCGGCGTGATCCAGGGCCCGCCGCCCAAGATCGGCGCCGACAACGCCGCCGCGCTCGGCGACTGGGGCTTCGATCCCGAAGCCATTGCGGCGTTGGAGGCCGTGGGGGCGCTGTAGTCGTCCTGTGTGATCCTCGTCCTTCGACGAGCTCAGGATGAGGATCAAGGCGCAGGCGGCGCATTAGAAGACCTCACCCTGCGCCTGTCGAAGGGCGAGGGTTTCGCTACCCCCGCGCAAGCTGACAACCGCGTTCAGATGCGGTTCAGGCGGCGAATCCTACCTTCGAACTGTGACCGGCCGCCGCGCCAACCCGTCCCTCGATGCGACGACCGGTTCAGGCAAGACCTGCGGAGACGCGTCGCTTTCCCTGAGGCGGCGCGTCTTTGACCATCTGGAATAGCGCGACTTTATCGAGAGCGTCGCCGTCCAAGGGTTGCTTCACCGGACGGCCGGGGGCAGTTTCCGCCGAATGCAGCCCCCCAAGGCCCCCATTCGCTGGCGAGACCTCGATCTCGACCCGATCCACTGGGTTCAGGAAATCCTTCGCGTTCTCGGCCTGGCCCTCTCCAGGCTTTGGGGGCGCGACGTCATGCTCTATGTGGGCGGCGTCTCGTTCTTCGCCCTGCTGGCGGTATTTCCGGGCCTGGCCATTTTGATCGGGCTCTACAGCCTGCTCCTCGACCCCAATACCGCGGCCCGGCAGGCCGACGCCCTGGCCTTCATGATGCCCACGGGCGCGCGGCCGATCTTCCAGAGCGAGATGCAGCGCCTGGCCCATGCGCCGGTCTACACCGTCTCGCTGCAGAGCCTCGTGATCCTGGTCATCGGCGTCTATGCCGCCCATCGCGGCTTCAAGGCCCTGCTGGCCGGCCTGTCGTTCATCCACGACGAGGAAGACCAGCGCGGCTTCTTCGGCTTCAACCTGATGGCGCTGTTCGTGCTGATCGCGGCCTTCGGCCTGCTGTTCCTGATGTCGGGGGTGTTCCTGACCTTCCGACTGCTCTCCAGCACCCTGAACCTGCGGCCGCTGGAAGGGGTGTCCTGGATCCAGAGCGAGTGGACCTGGGCGACCATGGGCCTGATCGTGGGCATGACCCTGATCTATCGCTACGCCATGTCCCGCCAGCCCGTCGGCTGGCGCGCCTCGCTGACCGGCGGCTTCGCGGCGGGCTTGTTCTGCGTCTTCATGTCGTGGGCCAGCGCCTTCTACGTCGAGAAGGTGGCTCATCTGGGCGCGACCTACGGCTCGATCTCGGCCGTGATCATCTTCCTGATCTGGCTGTCGTGGAGCGTGAACGCGGTGTTCTTCGGCGGCGCCCTGGCCACCGAGGTCGAGATCGCGCTGGACGAGCGCCCCCAGGCCCTGGTCGACGGCCCCAAGGCCATCGCCCTCAAGGCGCCTTCGTCACCCGAAAGCTGATCGCCCCCGAGGGCAGGTCCTCGACGCCTTCCAGCGTCGCGCCCAGCTGGCGGGCGAAATGCGGCACGTCGATGCGCGCCAGCGGGTCGTCGGCCAGCAGGCGCACCGTCGCCCCGGCCGGCGCGTGCTCCAGCGCCCGGCGCAGGCGCAGCGTCGGCACCGGGCAGCGATGGCCGCGCGCGTCGACCTCGATGTCGTTCACGAAAACACCTGCTCGGCTTCCTCGGCGGTGAGGATGCGGTGCTTGCCGGGCTCCAGGTCGGCCGGCAGGGTGATGCCGCCGATCCGCTCGCGATGCAGCGCGACCACATGGTTGCCCATGGCCGCGAACATCCTGCGCACTTGGTGATAGCGGCCCTCGGTGATGGTCAGGCGGGCGGTCTTGTCGTCCACCACGTCCAGCTGCGCCGGCAGCAGCGGCTTTTCCTCGCCCTCCAGCATCAGCGTCCCGCTGGCGAAGGCTTCGCTTTCCTTGCCCGACAGCGGCCGGTCGAGGTTGGCCAGATAGGTCTTGGCCACATGCCGCTTGGGCGAGATCACCCGATGCAGGAAGTCGCCGTCGTCTGTGATCAGCAGAAGGCCCGAGGTGTCCTTGTCCAGCCGCCCGACGCTCGACAGGGCCGGGTCACGGATCTGCCAGCGGCGCGGCAGCAGGTCGTAGATCTTGGCCCCGTCCTCCCGGTGCGAGCACACCACGCCCAGCGGCTTGTTCATCAACAGCACCAGCGGCGCGGGCGGATCGATCGGAACGCCGCGAACGAACAGATGCTGGGGCAGGTCGGCGGTCACGGCGATGCGCTTGCCGGCGTCCTTCAGCGGCGCGCCGTCAAAGGTCACCTTGCCGGCCGCCACCAGGGCCTGGACTTCGCGCCGCGCGCCATAGCCCAGATTGGCCAGCAGCCGGTCCAGCCGCGCCATCAGCGCCTTGGTCATTTCACGGCCTCGAGCACCTTGAAGCCTTCCTGGTCGACCACGGGCTTCACACGGGTGAAGTGATCGGCCAGCACGGCCTCGTAGGGCAGGTGGCGGTTGGCCACCAGCCACAGCACGCCGCCCTTCTTCAGCAGCGCCGCCGCGCCCCGGATGAAGGCCTGGCCCAGCGCCTTGTCCTCGCCGCCGCCCTCGTGGAACGGCGGGTTGGAGACCACGAAGTCGAGATTGGAAAGCTCCGGCAGGCCAAGGCGAATATCGGCGTGCGAGAAGCTGACCCGCGCGTCGTCGACATTGCGCTGCGCCGCGTCCAGCGCCCGGCGGTCGATGTCCACCAAAGCAAGCTTGGTCACCTTGGGCGAGGCCAGCACCTGGTGGGCCAGCACGCCGATGCCGCAGCCCAGGTCCGCGCCGGCGCCCGAGAAGGCGGGCAGGGCCTGCATCAGCAGGGCGGTGCCGGTGTCGAGCCGATCCCAGCTGAACACGCCGGGCTGGGTCCACAGGCCCTCGCCGTCGATGCGGCGCGGCGCGCCCTCGGCCAGGGCTTCGGTCAGGCCCGTCGGCGCCTCGGGGCGCAGGGTCACGCAGATGCGGTGGTGACGGCGGGCGTCCTCGCCGATGGTGCAGCCGAAGGCCGACAGCTCCTTCTTCAGGCGCAGGCCGCCGCGATCCTTGGGCGCGGCCACGGTCAGGCGGCCGCCGGCTTTGAGCGCCCGCAGGGCCTGGGCCAGCACGTAGCGCCGTTCCACCGCGCCGGCCGGGGCCAGGACCACGAAGGCGTCCAGCGAGGCGTCGGCCAGGCCTTCAAGCGGCTGAGCGCCCGGCACGGTCGGCGCGGTCTGTACGGCGCCGCGCGGCGTCTCGATCACCTCGCGCTGGGGGAAGCCATAAACGGCGGCGGAGATGGTGTCGGTCATGAGCTAGGGATCTTGGGCCGTGGAACGCGAAGGGCGGGAAAGGGCCGTTGGTTACCTTGGGCGGGCCCTCGACGCCAGAGTTTCACACTTCGGCGTCGCGGGCATTGCTTGGGGCGGGGCGCCGAAGCAAGCTTTGGCCATGAACGCCACGGCCCTCATCCTCATCGACCTGCAGCGCGGCATGCTCCCGGAGAACACCGGGCCCCGCAACAACCTCGAGGCCGAGGACAACGCCGCCCACCTGCTGCACGCCTGGCGGGTTCGCGGCCTGCCGGTGGTCCATGTGCGCCATATGAGCCGCTCGCCCGAGGGCTCGTTCTGGCCGGGCTCGTCCAACTGCGAGTTCCAGGGAAGGTTTGAGCCCCTGCCGTCCGAGCACCGCCTTGAGAAGAACGTCCCCGACGCCTTCGCCGGCAGCGGGCTGGAGCGCTGGCTGCGCCTGCGCGACGTGCATCACCTGGTCGTGGTCGGCGTGGCCACCAACAACTCGGTGGAAGCCACCGTGCGCTCAGCCGCCTGCCTGGGCTTCGACGTCGCCGTGCCGGCCGACGCCTGCTTCACCTTCGACAAGGCCGACCTCGAAGGCGTCGTCCGCGATGCCGAGGAGTGGCACCTGATGAGCCTATCCAACCTCGACGGCGAGTACGCGGTGGTGACGCGGACGGACGAGATCCTGGCGAGGCTGGGGTAGGGGGACCCTCTCTCAAAGAGAGAGGGCTTCATTTGCCCCTACGGCTCCCGCCGCTCCAGCAGCAGGATCTGCAAGTCCTTCTCCGGCCGCCAGTTCTTCCGGCGCACCTCGAACTGCGTCGGGCCGATCTTCTTCACGCCATCGGCGCAGAATCTGACCAGGTTCCGCGGCGCGCCCTTGTCGACCACCAGCCCGCCGGCGGCCAGTTCGGCCGAGGTGTCGTTGGCCACGGCCGGCGCGGCGCAGACGAGCGCGGCGACGAAGGCGGCTGAGCGGAGGGGGAGGCGAAGGGTCATGCCGCCGGGATAGCATGGCCAAGACGACGAGGTCGTGGCGGGCAGGGTGGGATTCGAACCCACGGTGGACTTTCACCCACGGCGGTTTTCAAGACCGCTGCCTTAAACCACTCGGCCACCTGCCCGGAGCGGGCGGCTATATCAGCGCCCGTGCTTCGGCTCCAGAGCGATCTGTCGCAGGCATCCTTAACCAAGCCTAAAAACATCTGAACGAAGCTGAAACCATGATGGGGGACGAACCATCCGGAGTTTTGGCGACGTATGCGGCGCGAGCACAGATCTGAAATCCGGGCGCTGAAGGTCCTGGGCCTTGTGGCGCTGGGCGCCGCGGGCCTGGCCGCCTGCGCCACGCCTTCGCCGCGGCTGCCGATCGCCAAGGGCGTTCCGAAGTCCACGCCCGATCGCGAGTATCACGGCCCGCCGCCGCCCGGTTACGGCCAGGGCCTGCGCGGCACCGAGAAGCCCTATCAGATCAAGGGGATATGGTACTATCCGAAGGCCGATCCGAACTACGACGTGGTCGGGACCGGCTCGTGGTACGGCGAGCAGTTCCACAACCGCCGCACCGCCAACGGCGAGGTCTTCGACATGGACCTGCCTTCGGCGGCGCACAAGACGCTGCCGCTGCCGTCCATCGTCGAGGTCACTAATCTCGAGAACGGCCGCAAGATGCGCCTGCGGGTCAACGACCGCGGGCCGTTCGTCGGCGACCGCCTGATCGATCTGTCCAAGGCCGCCGCCGACGAGCTCGGCTATCGCGGCAAGGGCCTGGCCAAGGTGCGCGTGCGCTACATCGGCCCCGCGCCGAAGAGCGCGGCCGACCAGCCCCGTCGCTACGCCTCGGCTCCCGTCAAGCCGCCGCCGGTCGCGCCGTACCGTCCGCCAGTGGCCCCGCCGCCGCGCGAGCCCGAGATCGTCACCGTCGCCGCCCCGCCGTCGGGCGCCTACCGCGTCCAGGCGGGCAGCTTCGCCAATCGCGACAACGCCGAACGCGCCGCCGAGCGCCTGTCTTCGGCCGGGCGCGTCACCGTCGAGCCGATGGAGCGCTCGGGCGGCACGCTCTATCGCGTGCTGGTCAGCGCCGGCGACGACGAGGGCCTGGCCTGGAGCGTCCGCGACCGCGTCGCTTCGCTGGGCTTTGGCGACGCCACGGTGCTGAGGCCCTAAGCGGGTCTGGACAAGGCGGGCGTTCCGGCCGATTTGAGGCCGATGGCCAGCGGAACGTTCATCAGCTTCGAAGGCGGCGAGGGCGCCGGCAAATCCACCCAGGTGCGCCTCCTGGTGCAGCGCCTGGAGGCGCTGGGCCGCGAGGTCGTGCTGACCCGCGAGCCGGGCGGCAGTCCCGGCGGCGAGGCGATCCGCGAGCTTCTGGTGCACGGCGCGGCCGATCGCTGGTCGCCGGTCACCGAGACCCTGCTGATGTACGCCGCCCGCCGCGACCACGTGGAGCGGGTGATCCGTCCGGCCCTGGCGCGCGGGGCGGTGGTCGTCTGCGACCGCTTCGCCGATTCGACCCGGGCCTATCAGGGCGCCGGCGGCGACGCGCCCGCCTCGCTGATCGCCAGCCTGGAAGAGCACGTGCTGGGCGCCACGATCCCGGCCCTGACCCTGGTCTTCGACCTGCCCGCGACCGTGGGCCTCGAACGCGCCTCCGCCCGGGGCGGGGCGGCGCGCTTCGAGTCCAAGGGTCTCGACTTCCACGAGCGCCTGCGCGCCGGCTTCCTCGAGATCGCCCGCCGCGAGCCCGAGCGCTGCGCGGTCATCGACGCCACCGCCTCGATCGACGAGGTTTCGCGCGCGGTCTGGGCCGCCGTCGGCGAACGGCTGGACCTGGCATGAGCGACGCCCCTCCGCATCCCCGCGACGTCTTCTCGCTGGACGGCCAGGAGAAGGCCGAGCTGTCGTTCCTCGACGCTCTGGGGCGCGGGCGCCTGCACCATGCCTGGTTGCTGACCGGCCCCGAGGGCGTCGGCAAGGCCACGCTGGCCTACCGCATGGCCCGCCGGTTGCTGGGCGCGCGGGAGGACAAGTCGTTCGGCGCGCTGGGTTCGGCCCCGTCCGACTTCGTCAGCCGCCAGGTCGCCGCCCGCTCGCACCCCGACCTGATGGTGCTTGAGCGCGCCACCGACGACGGCAAGGCCCGCAAGTCGATCCCCGTCGACGAGGCCCGCCTGCTGCCCGGCTTCTTCGCCAACTCGCCGGCGACCTCGCCCTACCGGGTGGCGATCATCGACGCCGCCGACGACCTCAACGTCAACGCCGCCAACGCGGTGCTGAAGACGCTGGAGGAGCCGCCGCCGCGCGGGGTGATCCTGCTGATCAGCCATTCGCCCGGCAAGCTGCTGCCCACGATCCGTTCGCGCTGCCGCCGCCTGGCCGTGCCCGCGCCCGGCGTCGAGCGCGCCGCCGACATGGTCGAGCACCGCCTGGGCCTCGACCGCCGCCAGGCCGAACGCCTGGGCCGGATGGCCCATGGCGCGCCCGGCAAGGCCCTGCAGTTGGCCGCCGCCAAGGCCCTGGAGGCAGACGACACCGCCGGCGAGATCCTGCGCAAGCTGCCCGAGATCGACGAGGCCGCTCTGCTGGCCCTGGCCGATACCTTCAAGGGCGCCGAGGGCCAGGCCCGCTTCGAGCTTCTGTTCGAGCGCCTGGCCGACCAGATCCACGCCATGGCCGTCGGCATGGCCGGCGAGCGCACGCCGTCCGGCCTCGACCGCTGGGCCGCCGCCTGGGAGCGCCTGGTGCGCTGGCCCATCGAGGCCGAGGCGGTGAACCTCGACCGCGCCGACGTGTTCTGGACGGCGATTGCGGACTTGCGCGCCGCGGCGAAGGCCTCCATCTGACCGCATGCTCATCGACAGCCACGTAAACCTGCACGCGCCCCAGTTCGCCGAGGATCGCGACGCGGTCATCGCCCGCGCCCGCGAGGCCGGCATCGAAATGATGCTGACCATCTGCGACAAGATCCCCAACTTCCCGGCCGTCCACGCCATCGCCATGACCGAGGCCGACATCTGGTGCACGGTCGGTGCTCACCCGCACGAGGCCAAGGATCACGTCGACCTGACGAGCGCCCACCTGGTCGAGCTTGCCGGCAAGCCCAAGGTCGTCGGCATCGGCGAGACCGGGCTCGACTTCCATTACGACCTTTCGCCGCGCGACGTTCAGGCCGCCGTGTTCAAGCAGCACGTCGCCGCCGCCCGCGAGACGGGCCTGCCGCTGGTGGTCCACACCCGCGAGGCCGACGACGTCATGGGCCAGATCCTGGAGGAGGAGCACGCCAGGGGCGCCTTCAAGATCCTGATGCACTGCTACACAAGCGGCGCAGAGCTCGCCCGCCGGGCCGCCGCTCTGGGCGCCTGGTTCTCGGTCTCGGGCATCGCCACCTTCAAGCAGGCCGAGGACGTGCGCTCCGTGATCCGCGACATGCCGGAGGACCGGATCATCGTCGAGACCGACTGCCCGTACCTCGCCCCCGTGCCGATGCGTGGCCGCCGCTGCGAGCCGGCCCACCTGCCGCACATCGTCGACAAGCTGGCCGAGATCCGCGGCTGGACCCGCGCCGACGCCGAGAAGCGCTCCGAAGACGCCTTCTTCGCCCTGTTCGACCAGATCCCGCGTCCATGACCGGCGACCGGCTCGAGTTCACCATCCTCGGCAGCGGCTCCTCGGGCGGGGTGCCGCGCGCTGACGGCAATTGGGGCGACTGCGATCCGGCCGAGCCGAAGAATCACCGCTCGCGCTGCTCGATGCTGGTGCGCCGGCTGTCGGGCGGCGATCCGCGCGGCGACACCACCGTGCTGGTCGACACCTCGCCGGACCTGCGCCTGCAGACGGCGCGGGCCGGGGCAGGGCGCATAGACGCGGTCCTCTTCACCCACGACCACGCCGACCAGGCCCACGGCATCGACGACGTGCGCCCGTTCTTCCTCAATCACCGCTTCAAGATCCCGACCTACATGGATCCGGCGACCTATGACGGCCTCCTGGCGCGCTTCGGCTACGTCTTCGAGACCAAGGGCGGCTATCCGGCCATCTGCGAGGCGCGCCACCTGCCGCCGCACGGTCAGGGCTGGAGCGTCGAGGGGCCAAGCGGCCGGATCCCTGTCACCAGCTTCGATGTCGACCACGGCGAGATCCGCGCCGCCGGTTTCCGCTTCGGCGGCGTGGCCTATGCGCCCGACGCGCTGCAGATCCCCGAGGAAAGCTGGCCGGTGCTGGAGGGGCTCGACGTCCTGATCGTCGACGCCCTCCGCTGGATCCCGCACCCCACCCACGCCAATGTCGAGCGGGCTTTGTCCTGGATTGAGCGCGCCCAGCCCAAGCGGGCGGTGCTCACCAACCTGCACATCGACCTGGACTACAACGCCCTGGCCGCCAGGCTGCCGGCGGGCGTCGAGCCGGCCTATGACGGCATGCGGTTCGAGGTCGCCGTCTAGGGCCTAGTGCAGCGTCGCGGTCTGCATCGGCCGCGTATCCTCGGCCGGTTCGCCCATGCGAACGGGCAGCGGCGCGCCGTCCAGCGCCATGGCGTGATTGAGGGCGCGGGCCAGCACCGCCGTCACGTCCGGGCGCGCCACCAGCGGCGACAGCAGGCGTGAGGCAAGCCCCGGGGCCGCCGCCGCCAGGCCGCAGGCCGTCACCAGCCTCTGTTCGTCGATGGCGTAGCCGACGCAGTGCGGACACTGGATCTGCAACGGGCGCACCAGTTCGCCCTCGATCAGCATCATCGTCTGCAGGAACAGCGAGGCCGTGCGGGGCGAGGCCGCGCGGGCGAAGGCGGTCCTGATCGTGGCGTCGGCCGGCTGGCCCTGCAGGCGCAGCGCGGCCCAGGTGCGAACGCCCCACAACAGGAGCCGCTCGCCGCGGGCCAGGCCTTCCGGGCCGGTGTCTTCGAAATCGAGGTCCAGTCCGCAGGCGCAACTCATCAAGGGCTCCGGGCGGGAAAAGGCGTCCGGCGGAGGGGAGCCCCGCCGGACGCAGTCGATGTGGGTGAGGGGAGGAAACCCGACATCGGATTTGAGAATTGATCGCAACAAGGTCTATTTCGACTGTTGTTGCGAGTCAATCTCATAAAATCATATACATCTTATGCGATAGTTTGTGCTTCTATCCTCGCGAACCGGTCGTGTGGGGGTGGCATGGCGCGACGATCGATGATGCTCGCCTGGATGGCGCTGGCGATTCCGCTCGGCGTGGCGGGCAAGAGCCAGGCAGCCGCCTGGACGCAAGGCAAGGGCGACAAGGAAATCATCGTCAGCCTGCATCGCCAGGACAGCACGCACGGCTTCGATCTCGACGGCGAGGCGGTCGACATCGTCGACTATCGCAAGACCGAGCTGCAGGCCTTCGCCGAATACGGCCTGTCGGATCGTCTGACCGTCAGGGCCCAGGGCTCCGTCCGGCGACTGCGCACGCGCGACGCCCGCGACACCGAACCTGGCCACGTGGAGCTGGCCGCGCGCTACCAGATCCTGTCGGGCAAGACCTGGGTGCTGTCGAGCGAAAGCGCCGTGCGGCTGCCGGGCGGCGACGGCGATCCGGGTGCGGCCCAGCGTGGATCGCCCGACGCCGAGTACGACGCGCGCTTCCTGCTTGGGAAGAGCGGCAAGTTGGCGGGACGGCCGATCTTTCTCGACCTGCAGGCGGGGCTTCGTCGTCGCGAGGGCGATGCGCCGGACGAGCGACGCCTGGATGTCACCATCGGCGGCCGGCCGAGCAACCGGCTTATGCTGCTGGCCCAGGTCTTCGATGTCTCTTCGGCGGGCGCGGGGCAGGGGGTCTTCGAGGCCTACCGCTATCGCAACCTCCAGCTCACCGCCGTCTACGACCTACCGGCCGGCTGGTCGGTGCAGGCCGGGGCCGTCGGCACGGCCACGGGTCGCAACGCCCTGCGCGAGCGGGGCGCGGTCCTGGCCGTGTGGCGGCGGTTCTGAGGCCTCAGGACGGAATGCGTCGCGCCAGCTCTTCCAGGCGGCGGGCGGGGGCGTCCGAGATCGCCGACCACAGCAGGCGGGCCAGCTCCAGGCGATAGACGGCCGCATAGCCGGCGGTGAACGGCGAGGTGGCGCTGCCGGGCGGTTCGGCCGCCTTGGCGTTGGCCAGGTCCCGGCGGGTCAGCACAAGGTCACGCGGGATGGGAACGTCGCCGGCGCCGGTGGCCACCCAGCGGTCGGCTTCCACGGCGGCCAGGGCGGCGGCCTGGACCAGGGCCCGGGCGCCGCGCACGTCGCCCAGCGCGCCCGTCATCACCGGGGTTCCGACGGTCGGGTCGCGGGTCACGGTAAAGTCGAGGCTGGCCACGCCGCGCTGGAGCGTGACGGACCACTGGTCGTCGGGTTCGTTCATCATGAACGCTTTAGCGACCGAGTCGCGTCGCGGGAAGGGAGCGGCGTATCGCCGTTACACATTGCCGCGACCGGGCGGCTCGGCCTGCGACCTTTTGGCAAGTCGGGCTCAAATTAGGGTCTCGTTAACCATGATTGGCGAGCCTGTGGACGTCTTCTTTTGAAGGCGCCCCACCATCACTCAACTTTTCACAGCCCGGCTTTCTGGCCGGGCTGTTTTTTTGTCAGAAGGCGCTTGCGCCGAGTCAGTCGGGCGGCTATCAACCGCGCCTCGACAGAGAGCGACCTGTTCCGCGGTAGCTCAGTGGTAGAGCAGCCGGCTGTTAACCGGCTGGTCGTAGGTTCGAATCCTACCCGCGGAGCCACTCTTCCTTCGATCCGTCGAAGTCGCCTCGCCGAGAAATTCCTCCACAAGAACATAAGCTTTTGTTTTCGATGCGACGTTCATGCGTCTTGCGTCGAGTCGCAGCGGCCGCTATCAACCGCCTCCTCGACAGAGAGCGACCTGTTCCGCGGTAGCTCAGTGGTAGAGCAGCCGGCTGTTAACCGGCTGGTCGTAGGTTCG